>NZ_JALKFT010000019.1:101382-105646 GCF_023242945.1 Frankia umida | reverse complement strand
CGACAGCAAAACTCAACATCGAAAACAGCGGGCGGTCCTCACGGGACCTCACACGCCCAGCAGGCGAAAGATCGAGGTTAGTGCGCCCAGCTGCACAGGCATGCCGTCGGGTGGCCCGTGGCCGGACCTGTCGAGCTCCGGTGGCACGGGAAGCTTCGTCGCGTTCGGTTTCAGAGGATAGGTCAACCCTCGCGACGAGCCGGACGCTATGTCCGCTCGCGGACAGTCTGCGGCGCAACCGCCGTGATGTCGACCCAGCCGACCCGGGATGCCACCGATGCCCTGGTCGGGTGGTCGGGTCAGGCCGGAGGGTGCCGGCCCGGTCAGCCGGGGCGGCGGGTCTGGGTGGGGATGTGGGTCGCGGCGTCGAGAACGTCACACAGCTGCGCGGCCGCCGCCTGGCCGACGTCGGCGCAGCGGTCCACCCAGACCTGACGATGTTCACCGGCGTGCCGGTCCTCGACCTCCAGGGGTCCCAGGACGCCGCCCATCGCCGCCTGCAGATGCGCCCACTCGTGCGCGGCCGACCAGCTCGTGAAGGAACCGAGGTGCTCGCCGTCGTAGTCGTAGACATGGCAGGGCCGTGGGCCTGCCGGTAGGTCCGCCCTCATCACAGCCAGCCCTTCGGGGTCGGGGAAGCCATTCATGATCATAGGGTGGGGCGGGTGGGTTGATCAGGTGATGATCGGCACGTTGCGCTGCCGAGGCGGCACGCCGGTGCTACCGGCGGCCCGGCCGTGGTGCCACGCGTCGGCGACGATCCGTTCAATGCTGGAACACGGTGAGTTCCAACCAAGCTCCGCGCGGATGCGCCGGCTGTCCCCGATGAGCGCCTGCGGTTCGGCGACCGGTGGGCAGTGCACCCGGCGGACCGGACGTCCACTGGCCCGGCCGACGGCGGCCAGCACGTCGATGACGCTCACCCCCACCCCGCTGCCCACGTTGTAGGTCGCGCAGCGTCCGGGCGCGGCCATCGTGAGCGCGGTGAGGTAGGCGGCGGCCATGTCCCCGACGTGCACGTACTCACGTAGCGCCCGGCCGTCCCCGTTGACCCGGAAGACGTCGCGCCGGCCGCTGGCGACCGCGATCGCCGCGGGGATGATGCGGCTGTCGTCGGAGTCGAAATGCCCCAGTGCCGCCCCGGCCACGTTGAACGACCGCAGGATCACCCCGCCCAGCAGCCCCGTGCCGGCCTGGTGGCCCAGCAGCCGTTCGGCGGCGAGCTTGGACGCCCCATAGGGGTTGGACGGGTCGGGCCGGCGGCTTTCCGGCACACCGGTGAGGTCCATGTCGCCGTAGACGGCACAGCTGGAACCGAACACGAACGCGGGTGCCACCCCGGTCCGCTCGGTACCTGCCTCCAGCGCCGTGAGCAGGTTGGCGGTGCCGGTGAGATTGGCCTGGAAGTACCGCAGGGGCGCGGTGCGGGACTCCCGGACCCGGGTCAGCGCGGCCAGATGGCACACCCCGTCGAAGCCGCGGGTGACGCCGGCCCTGGCCAGGGTCGGCGACTGCAGCAGATCCGCGACGACGACCTCGACCCCCGGGGCGAAGGTGGGGGCCGCGGCCGGGTCGCGGACCATCGCCGTCACCGCGTGGCCCGCGGCGGCCAGGGCATCCGTGACCACCGCACCGATGAAGCCGGACGCGCCGGTGACGAGTACGCGCATGGTGCGGATCAGCCCGTCCCGGCTCAGGCGCCGGCCCGCACCCGAAGGCCGGGCAGCAGGGTCTCCCGGTGGCGCCAGGCGAGTTCGAGACAGGCCGCCGCAGACGGGGCGATCGGCTCGGTGTCGACCAGACGCCGCAGCGCCGCATGGGTGAACGGGATGCCCTCGGTCACCGCCCGGTTGGGGCCCGCGGTGACAACGGATCCCTCCGTGTTGCTCTGCACCATTCCACCGAAGAGCTTGTCGAAGGCGTCCGCGTCGATGACCACGACGGTGAGTATCTCGCCGAACAAGGTCAACGCATCGAGGCCGAGGCCGAAGTACGACACGCGCATCGTCCCGGCCCGCCGGGCCTGCTCGAACGAACGGAACGGTTCGTCCGTCTCGTAGGTGATCGGGCGGGACGAGCTGCCGTCGTGCTCGGGGTTGCCGAGCAGCTCCTCGCTGAGCTCGCGCATGATGTTGTGCCACAGGTCGAAGTCGGCCTGATGGTGCACGGCGGTGATCCCGGACGGCTGGAACACTCCGGCGGGGATCACGTGATAGACCCCACCGGCGGTGGCCACCGAGCCGGCGCTGCGCCGATGCAGGAAGAAGCTGGCCTGCCCGCCCCGGTCATGGCGGATCGTCAGCGTGTTGATGGACGGCAGTGCCACCCGACGGGCGAAGTCGAACGGGCTGCCGATCCGGGCCCGGAACGGCAGCGCCGGCCACGACAGACCGGTACCCGCCATCGCCGCGGCCGCCTCGTGGGCCACGGTCTCGCACACGTCGACCGCGTCGAAGTAGGTGGTGTGGCCGAAACCGAGGGTGGGCCGGTTGGTCGCGCTCGCCGGCGCGGTGCCATCCCCGCTGACGTCGACCAGCCGGAAGCTCAGCCGGTTCTCGAACAGGGTCGGCCGGTCCAGATCCCGCATCGCCCGGGTGTAGCGCTGGTAGCGGGTCTGCGCGTTCGCACCGCCGAGCAGCGGACGGCTGCCGGCGGTCTCCGGCTCGTCGCCCTTGATCAGTGGCGGTTCGACGTCGTCGCGCCAGTGCAGCTGGACGTCGTCGATGTCGACCGGCCGGTCCCACACCCAGCCCGGCCGGGACAGCAGCCCGCTGCCGAGCCGGTCGGTCTCCGGATAGAGCCGCACGGCCGCGCGGGCCAGGCTGATCCGGTGGTGGTTGAGATGGTCACGGGTCAGCCGCCAGGCCCGCTGGCTCGCGGCGATCTGCTCGCCGGCGGCGCTGCGGGGGACGGCCTCGCGGCGCCGGTCGTTCATCGCCCCGGGGGCCAGACCCACGTCCTCGGGGGACAGCGACAGGTTCCGGGCGATGTGACGCAGCGTCGAGATGTCGTGGATCGCCCGCCGACCGCTCTCGACCTTGGAGACGTACGACTGGTCGAAACCGAGTCGATCGGCCAACTGCTGTTGGGTCAGCCCGTGGGCCTGCCGATAGGCCCTCAGGAGCTGGCCGACACCGACGCTGGCCGGAGTGGCCCGCGGCGGAGTCCAGAGCCAGGTGTGACCAGTCACCTGCAGTCCTCTCGTCCGACAAACGTGTTACGCGAAGTGAGCATAACGAGTCGGGCATCTGCGAGCGCAGTGACATAAATCGACCACTCCCCTTCGGGGCGGTCTGGTGGCGTCCCGTGACCCTGCAGGATGGGTCTCATCCGTTTGACAGGCCGTCGTGAAGATCCCAGATGATCACGACAACGATCGCCACCAGTATCCAGCGCAGGAAGCGGACCCGGCCCCAGAAGTCACCCGCAATCCCACGTCCCGCCCGCGCGCCGAACACCAGCAGCGCAAGGAGCGCGCCGCCGACCACGACAAGGAAGATGCCCGCATTGCTGTGGTCCACAGTGAAGACCATCGCATAGTGGCCCGCTGTGCTCTTACCGTCCCCGGTAATCCATCCGCTGCCTCCGTTCTTCTCGTGCGCTCGGTTGTCGATGTGGGCGATGTGTGCCGTGTGGTGTCGACCCGGTGGGCGCGGGGCGGGCTGCCGGGTGGGCGACCGGCCGACGGCCACTCCGGCGGCCCGCCCGGCCGCTGCCGCGTGCCGCGCGGTGACCGCTCGGCGCGCATCTGACGGGCATCGTCCCTACCCTGTTCGGGTGTCCACGGCACTTATGACCGATCGCTACGAGCTGACCATGCTGCGGGCCGCTCTGCAGTCCGGCGCGGCCCACCGCCATGTGGTCTTCGAGGTCTTCACTCGCGCGTTGCCGCCTGGCCGCCGCTTCGGCGTGCTCGCCGGCACCGGACGGCTGCTCGAGGCCCTGGCCGACTTCCACTTCGGACCGGCCGAACTCGACGTCCTGCGGGCCGACGGGGTCGTCGACGAGGCCACGGCGGCGTGGCTGGCCGACTACCGCTTCCACGGCGACATCCACGCGTTCGCCGAGGGCGAGCCGTTCTTCGCCGGCACCCCCGTCCTCGTCGTCGAGGGCACCTTCGGGGAGGCGGTCCTGCTGGAGACGCTGGTGCTCTCGATCCTCAACCACGACAGTGCCATCGCCGCCGCGGCCGCCCGGATGGTCGCGGCCCCGGCCGCGCGGGCCGGCCAGGAGATGGGTTGGCGGCGCCCCCACGAGGCGGCCG
>NZ_JALKFT010000019.1:0-101372 GCF_023242945.1 Frankia umida | reverse complement strand
ACGCCGCCCCGCGCCGGCGCGCGCCGGCGGGCGGGGCGGCGCCGCCGCCCGCGGCCCTGCCTGGAGATGGGTTCGCGGCGCACCCACGAGGCGGCGGCCGTCGCGGCCGCACGAGCCGCCTACGTCGCCGGGTTCACCGCCACCTCGAACCTGGAGGCCGGTCGCACCTACGGCGTGCCCGGCGTCGGCACCAGCGCGCACGCGTTCACCCTGGCGCATCCAAGCGAAGCCGAGGCGTTCGCCGCCCAGGTCCGTGCGCTGGGCGCCGACACGACCCTGCTGGTGGACACCTACGACGTCGCCGACGGAGTGGCCGCGGCGGTCGCGGCGGCCGGCCCACGGCTGGGCGCGGTGCGCATCGACAGCGGTGACCTTGCCGCACTCGCCCGCGCCACCCGCGCCCAGCTCGATCGCCTCGGCGCCCCGAACACCCGCATCGTCGCCACCGGTGACCTCGACGAACACGCCCTCGCCCGGCTCGCCTCGAGTCCGCTCGACGGCTACGGGATCGGGACGAGTCTGGTCACCGGCTCCGGCGCGCCCACGGCGGGCTTCGTCTACAAACTGGTCGAGGTGGACGGCGTTCCCGTGGCGAAACGCTCGGTGGGCAAGGGCACCCGGGGCGGGCGCAAACGGGTCCTGCGCCGTCACGATCCGGCCGGTCGGGCGGTGGCCGACATCGTGCTGACCGCCGCCGCGCCCGGACCCGAGCCCACGATCTCGCCCGACGCCGCCATCTCGCCCGACGCCGCGACCTCGGCCCGTTGGGCGGGCGCCGCCAGGTCGTCCGGGGTGACCGAGAACAGCCGCGACCGGGAGCTGCTGCGCCAGCTCGTGGTGGGCGGCAAACTCGCCGAGGAGGGGCTGGTCGGGCCGGCCGGCACCGCGCGAGCCCGCGCGCACCACGCCCAGGCCTTCGCCGCCCTGCCGCGAGGGGCCCGCGACGTCGGGTTCGGTCAACCCTGCCTGCCCGTCGTCCACACCGCCGGGCCCTGACCGGCGGGGACCGGCCACACTGGAGGTGTGTCACCGCCCGCCGTCGCCGTCAGCGTGGACCTGGTCCTGCTGACCCTGCGTTCGGGTCAGCTGTGTGTGCTGCTGACCCGGCGGGTGGGCACCGACGTCTGGACGCTGCCCGGCGGGTTCGTCGACGGCGACGAGGATCTCGACACCGCCGCCGCCCGGCAGCTGGCGGCCCGGGCCGGGGTGACCGCGACCGGTCATCTCGAACAGCTGCGCACCTACGGTGGTCCGCACCACGGGCCGTGGATCTCCGGTGTCAGCGTCGCCTACCTCGCCCTGCTCCCTGACCTGCCCGACCTGCTCGCGACCGAGCCCGAGCCGGCGGGCCGGGCCTGCTGGTGCCCGGTGGACGCCCTGACCAGCCCCCCGGAGCGGGTGCTCGCGCCCGACCATCTGCGGATCGTGGCCGACGGTGTCGAGCGGGCCCGGGCGAAGCTGGAGTACACCCCGCTGGCCGCGGCCTTCTGCGAGGACGAGTTCACCCTCGCCGATCTGCGTCGGGTCTACGAGGCGGCCTGGGGCGTCGCCCTGGACCCGCCGAACTTCCGGCGCAAGGTGCTGTCCACCCCCGGCTTCGTCGTGCCGCTGGGACGACGCACCTCGCCGCCCGGGGGAGGCCGGCCGGCCGAGCTCTACAGCCGGGGCCCGGCGACCGCGCTGCATCCACCGCTGCTGCGCCGCTCGGTCTGACCGGCCGCTCGGTCTGACCGGCGGATTGGTCGGACGGGCCGCTCGGTCCGTGGGCGCCGAAGGCGTCACAATAGGCCTCGTGTCTGTCACCGCCGTGTCGCCCCTCGACGTCGAGGAGGTCGACGAGTCCGTCGACGAAGATCGGCCGTGGGTCACGATCGTCTGGAACGATCCGATCAACCTGATGTCGTACGTGACGTACGTGTTTCAGAAGCTGTTCGGCTACAGCCGGGCGAAGGCCCATGAGCTCATGCTCGATGTCCACCACAAGGGCCGGGCCTCGGTCGCCACCGGTACCAGGGAGGAGATGGAAACCGACGCTGCGCGCCTGCACGCCTACGGGCTGTGGGCAACTATCGCGCAGGACTGACCGCGCCGTCCGCCCGATATCCCGGGTCCGCGCGCCGGGCCCGGGATATCCCGATCCCCTCCGCACACATTCGATCGGCCACGCCGAAACCGGAGGTGGGGAAGCAGTCCCTGGTGGTGGCACCGGCTGCTATCGCCGGACGTGAAGGTAATACGTCTACGGCCTTGTTCTGGAGCGATGTCTCCGGTCCTCGCGAATCCGACCCGCTTCGTGCCAAATTTCTTGTATTCCTGTCAGGGTGGCCAGATTTTCGCCCCCGTGTGGGCGTTCAGCATCCGTCCTGATGATCTCGTCCTCGGTCAAGCGGGGTGTGCGCGACCGGATCGTCCGGGCTACCCCCATCCGGGGTTCCCAGGCGCCGGGCGCTCGCCCCGGTCCCCACAGGTGCCTGGCACCGGCTGGCCGGATGGCCCGATCCGGCCAGGCCGCCGTACGGGTCGCCCGCCGGGTCGCGGCGGTGGCTGGACTAGGCTGGCGTCGGACGCGCGCTGGACGAACAGGACGTGAGGACGTGCCCGCAGATGGCTTCCGGCGCACCAGGGCCGGCATCGAGCTGAGCCTGCCCGAGTTGGAGGCGGCGCTGCTCACCGAGCTCGTCGGTCAGATCGACGGCATGCTCGAACCACCGCCGGTGGAGGATCCGCTGGAGGCGCTGGTCGGGCTGCGCGACACCGCCCCACCGCCACCGGATGACCCGGCGCTGTCCCGCCTGCTGCCCGACCCGTACCCGGACGACCCGATGGCCTCGGGGGACTTCCGGCGCCGTCGTACCGACGACCTGCTCGCCCGCAAGCGTGAGGCGGCCCGCCGGGTACTGGCCGCGGTGCCGGCTCCCGGCCGGGTGCTGGTGCTCGACGAGACCGCGGCGCAGGACTGGCTGACCACGCTCAACGACCTGCGTCTGGTGCTGGGTACCCGGCTGGGGCTCACCGACGACGACTCGACGGGCGAGCTCGAACACCTGGCCGCCGACGACCCGCGCCGGCCGCTGGCGGCCGTGTACGGGTTTCTCACCGAACTGCTCGACGACCTCACCCGGGCGCTGGGCTGAGCGACCCGAGTCCGACCACCCGGGTCAATCGTCGCAGCCGCGAGCCCATCGCCCCGTCCGCGTCGTACGGTGGGCCAGTGCTGCGAATCGACCGTGCCTGTTATGAGGCGATTGTCGCTCATGCCCGGCGTGACCACCCGGACGAGGCGTGTGGCGTGGTCGCCGGGCCCGCGGGCTCGGACCGGCCGGAGCGGTTCATCCCGATGGAGAACGCCGAGCGCTCACCGACGTTCTACGCGTTCGACTCCATGGAGCAGCTGCGGGTCTGGCGGGAGATGGACGATCGCGACGAGGAGCCTGTCGTGATCTACCACTCGCACACCGCGACCGAGGCCTACCCGTCGCGGACGGACATCTCGCTGGCGGGCGAGCCCGGTGCCCACTACGTGCTGGCGTCGACCCGGGAGCCCGACAGCATCGAGTTCCGCTCGTTCCGGATCCTCGACGGTCAGGTCACCGAGGAGCCGGTGGAAATCGTCTGACCTGTCCGGGCGTTATCCTCCCCGACGTCGCCCGCCGGACACCGTCGTCCGGGGCCCGCACGTCCCAGCCGTCGCCGCCCGGGTCAGGGGGTCAGGGGGTCCAGGGTCACGGGGCGTCGGCGGGCCCAGGCGCCGGGTCCGCGGTGCCGCCCGGGTGTCCACCAGCGATGCGAGCCCGAGCAGCCAGCGGTCAGTAGCCAGCCAGTCAGCACAGTTCGAGCAGTCAGACACAGCCGCGAAGGGAACATCATGGCAGTCCAGGTCCGTGTGCCGACGATCCTGCGTACCTACACGGGAGGTGCGAAGCTGGTCGAGGGCGCGGGCGACACGGTCGCCGATCTCTTCCGTGACCTCGACACCCGCCACGACGGTCTGCGTGGCCGGCTGGTCACCGGTGATGACGGCGCCGAGCTGCACCGGTTCGTCAACATCTACATCAACGACGAGGACGTGCGTTTCCTCGGCGGGCTGGACGCGAAGCTCAAGGACGGCGACGAGGTGACCATCCTGCCTGCGGTCGCGGGCGGGGCGGGCGGGTTCGTGCGTCCGCTCGCCGCCGGCTGAGCCGGCCAGATCGAAGCGGCAGGTCCGACTCATGCGATACGACTCCCTGGCCGACTCGGTCGGCCGGACCCCGCTGGTCGGGCTTCCGCGACTGTCGCCGTCGCCGCAGGTCCGGCTGTGGGCGAAGCTGGAACAGGACAACCCAACCGGCTCGATCAAGGATCGAGCCGCGTTGTGGATGATCGCGGACGGGGAGAAGCGTGGGCTGCTCTCCCCGGGCGCGACCGTGCTGGAGCCGACCTCCGGGAACACCGGGATCTCGCTGGCGATGGTCTGTCGCCAGCGCGGCTACCGGCTGATCTGCGTGATGCCGGAGAACACCTCGGTGGAGCGACGTCAGCTGCTGGCGATGTGGGGCGCCGAGATCAGGTACTCACCGGCGGCCGGTGGCTCCAACGAGGCGGTCGCCGTCGCCAAGCGGCTGGCCGCGGAGAACCCCGACTGGGTCATGCTCTACCAGTACGGCAACCCGGCCAACGCCCAGGCCCACTACGAGACGACCGGGCCGGAGATCCTCGAGGATCTGCCGGAGATCACCCACTTCGTCGCCGGCCTGGGTACCACCGGCACCCTGATGGGCACCGGCCGGTACCTCAAGGAGCACGTGCCCGGCATCGCGATCGTCGCCGCCGAGCCGCGTTACGGTGAGCTCGTCTACGGCCTGCGCAACATCGACGAGGGCTTCGTGCCCGAGCTGTACGACCCGTCGGTGCTCACCACGCGGTACTCGGTCGGCCCGCGGGAGGCCCTGCGCCGCACCCGGGAGCTGGTGCAGGAGGAGGGCATCTTCGCCGGCATCTCCACCGGCGCCATCCTGCACGCGGCGATGGCCCTGGCGGACCGGGCCGTCCGGGACGGGCAGTCCGCCGAGATCGCGCTCATCGTCTGTGACGGTGGCTGGAAGTACCTGTCCACCGGTGCCTACGCGGGCACCCTCGAGGAGGCCGAGGCCGCCCTGGAAGGCCAGCTCTGGGCCTAGGGGCAGCCATGCTGGCCCAGGGTTCAGCCGTTGGCCCCGGCGGGGCGGCGCTGAACCCTAGCTGGCCCGCCCCCCGGGGCGGGCCGCCAGAGGCGGTGTCAGCCGGCCGCTGTCAGGATCGGGCCGAGCTGGCGGGCCAGCTCACGAAAGGCCCGACCGCGATGGCTGATCGCGTCCTTCTCCGGGGCGGTCAGCTCGGCGTTCGTACGGGTCTGGCCCTCGGCGAGGAACAGCGGGTCGTAGCCGAAACCGGCCGCACCCCGGGGCGCGGCGAGCAGCTCACCGCGCAGCTCGCCGTGGGTGACCAGTTCGACGCCGGCGGGCGTGACCAGCGCGGCGGCGCAGACGAACGCGGCCCCGCGGCGCGGCGCGGGCACGTCGTCGAGCTGCGCCAGCACCAGGGCGTTGTTCGCCTCGTCCCGTTGCTCACGGGTGCCGCCGCGTAGCCCGGCCCAGCGCGCGGAGCGCACCCCGGGCATGCCGCCGAGCTCGTCGACGGCCAGGCCCGAGTCGTCGGCGACCGCGGGCAGGCCGGTCAGCTCGGCGGCCGCGTGCGCCTTGATCAGCGCGTTCTCGGCGAAGGTGGTGCCGGTCTCAGCCACCTCCTCGCCGTCGGGCAGACCCACCAGCTCCACGTCCAGGCCGCTGGCGGCGAGGATGCGGCGCAGCTCCACCAGCTTCGCCGCGTTGCGACTGGCGAGCACCAGCCGGGTCGGCCCGCTCACCGCGCACCCGCCGCGGCCCGGTTACCGGACGAACCGGCACCGCCGCGGCCCAGGGGCGCCGGCCCGGCCGGGGCCGGACCTGCCAGCGCCTCGCTCTGGAGAGCGGACAGCTGCGCGCAGCCGCGCACGGCGAGGTCGAGCAGGCTGTCGAGCATCGCCCGGTCGAACGGCGCGCCCTCCGCGGTGCCCTGCACCTCGACGAAGCCCTCCGCGCCGGTGCACACCACGTTCATGTCGGTGCCGGCGGTGGAGTCCTCGGTGTAGGCCAGGTCGAGCATCGCCTCGCCGCCGACCACACCGACGCTGACCGCCGCCACACTGGTGGTGATGGCCTGCGGCCGGCCCAGCCAGCGGGCCGCGTCGACGAGGGCGACGTAGGCACCGGTGATCGCGGCGGTGCGGGTACCACCGTCGGCGAGCAGAACGTCACAGTCAATGGCGATGGTGTTCTCGCCGAGGGCCGACAGGTCGATGCAGGCCCGCAGGCTGCGGCCGATCAGACGGGAGATCTCGTGGGTGCGCCCGCCGACGCGCCCGCGCACCGACTCCCGGTCGTTGCGGGTGTTGGTGGAGCGGGGGAGCATCGCGTACTCCGCGGTGACCCAGCCCAGCCCGCTGCCCTTGCGCCAGCGGGGGACGCCGGTGGTCACCGACGCGGCGCACAGCACCCGGGTACGGCCCGCGGTGATGAGCGCCGATCCCTCGGCATGCTCCTGCCAGCCGCGCGCAATGGTCACCGGACGCAGCTCGTCCGGCTTTCTGCCATCAACTCGAGTCACGTCGTGACCCTACCGGCCAGGCCGAAGGTGGCGATCAGACCTCGAAGGTGGCGCCGGAACTGGCGACGGTGAGCTGGCCGTCGAACGCCGCGGCCGCCTCCTGCTGCGACCGGGCCGCGTTTCCCCAGGGCACCAGGTGGGTGAGCACCAGATGCCCGACGTCGGCGCGCTGGGCGTGCTCGCCGGCCTCCCGGCCGGTCAGATGCAGGTCGGGCGGGTTGTCCTCGTCGTCCAGGAAGGACGCCTCACACAGGAACAGGTCGCTGTCGCGGGCCAGCCGCACGAGCCGGTCACACGCGCCGGTGTCACCCGAGTAGGTGAGCACCTTGTCGCCGTCGGTGATGCGCACCCCATAGGCCTCGATCGGATGGGCGACCCGGGTCAGATCGATGCGGTACGGCCCGATGTGCAGACAGCCGGCGCCGATGGTCCGGAAGTCGTAGATGTCGGCGAGACTGTCCTCGGGCCGCTTCTCGAACGCGCCGCACAGTCGTTCCTGGGTGTTGATCGGCCCGTAGACGGGCAGCTTCGGCGGCATGCCCTCCGGGTGGTAGCGCCGGGCGTAGGAGTTCGCGACCAGGTCCAGACAGTGGTCACCGTGCAGGTGGCTGAGCAGGACGGCGTCGATGTCGCGCAGGTCGCAGTGCCGCTGCAGCTCGCCCATCGAACCGTTACCCGCGTCGACGACCAGTCGGAACCCGTCCGCCTCGATCAGGTACGACGAACAGGCCGAGGCCGGGCCCGGGTACGTGCCGGAACATCCAAGAATGGTCAGTTTCACCGTGGCACCACCGGACTCTGCGGGCTGGAATGACTCTGCGGGCTGGAATGACTCTGCGGGCTGGAATGACTCTGCGGGCTGATGAGGTTTTTCGGGCCGAGATGGCCGGACTGACCGGGAGTACCCGGCTCGCCGGGCTGCGGCACGCCGCGGACGGCGAGCAGCTCCGGGCCGAGGAAGCGGCGGCCCACCCGGGTGAAGGACGTCGGATCACCGGTGGTCAGGAAGCGGTGTGTGGGCGGGGGCAGATCGGGGTCGCGGAACAGGCCCTCACGGGCCAGCACGCGGTAGGTGTCCTTCGCCGTCTCCTCGGCGCTGCTTACCAGTGTCACGCCATCCCCCATCACAAGGCCAATCACACCGGTCAGCAGCGGATAATGGGTACAGCCCAGGATCACGGTGTCAACGTCGGCTTCCTGCAGGGGCGAAAGGTACGCCTCGGCGAGGCCGAGCAGCTGGCGTCCCGCGGTGGTGCCCCGCTCGACGAAGTCCACGAACGCGGGGCAGGCGGCGCTGGTCAGTTCGATGCCGGCGGCCGCGGTGAACGCGTCGTCATAGGCCCGGCTGGTGATCGTCGCGACGGTGCCGATGACGCCGACGCGACCGCTGCGCGTGGCCGCCGCCGCCCGCCGGGTGGCCGGCATGATCACTTCGATGACCGGGACGTCGTAGCGTTCGCGGGCGTCGCGCAGGCAGGCGGCGCTGGCGGTGTTACAGGCCAGCACGAGCATCTTCACCCCCTCGGCCACGAGACGGTCGAGGCATTCCAGCGCGAACCCACGGACCTCGGCGATCGGACGTGGTCCATACGGGGCCCGTGCGGTGTCACCCAGATACACCAGCGGTTCGTGCGGTAGCTGGTCCAGAATCGCGCGGGCCACGGTGAGACCCCCGACCCCGCTGTCGAACACTCCGACCGGCGCGCCACTCATGAGCGATCAGACTAAGCCGGAAACCCGGCGCTCACCCTGTGGCTGTCATCACGAAACCTTTGTCGAATGCCGGACACATCGCTGATGTCAGAGATCGTGGCGATCTGTCCGGTGCGGCGCGCTCCAGTCATCCCCTGGTGCTACCCACTGGCGTCGCTGTCCGTGCGGTGTCTGGACGATGTGTGGCTCGGTCGACATTCGTGTGTCCGACATCTGTCGGGAAACACGGACAGGCACGGCGGGGAGGCCGGCTGGCCGCCGGTGTTGGCATACGGGTTGAAGGATCGCAAAGAGGGTGTACGCTGAAACTGCCTGTGATCGATCAGTGACTACAAGCTATCGAGCAGGTAGGTTGAGGTCGCGGCTGTGGTGTCCGGGTCGTTCCCATCCGTCCCCGGCTCGCGATACCCAGTCGCTTCTCGGTCCGGGCGGCGCCGGTCGGGCATCCCCAGGGAGGTCCGACCGGCGCCGTCAGGCCGAGAGCGTCGCAGGTCGGGCTGGCGGCGCCGGCCGATCCAGGGCTCGTCGGTGACGGTCCGAGCCTGTCGGATTGGCGTCGATCGATACCGCGGCCGTGCGGCCAGGGAGTAGGAAGGGGCAGGTGGCCGGCTCACCGAACCGACCCTGATCGGGTCCAAGCGTCGTGGGGGTTGACATCACAGCCTGGCTCGTAAGCCCGTGTCTCGCGGTCGAACCGCATGCGGACGAGTGGTCCCGGAGCTGGGACTACGCGAAGTCCGACGGTCTGGTCGACGCGGACGGCATGACCGCCGACCCCACAGGTCTGGCGGATACCGCGGGTCTGGCCGGGGGTCTGGCCGTCACCGCCGGGCCCGCCCGCGCCGCGGGCCTGATCGACACCGCGGGGCTCGCCGGCACCACGGATCTGGCCGGCACCACGGATCTGGCCGGCCTCGCCAGCGTGGCCAGGCCAGGCGCGGACCGACGGGACCCGGCCGGTCGGGACCCGGCCCGACGAGAGCGGGTCAGGCCAGCCCCGCGCGGCGGCGCGCCGTCTCGGTGACGGCGGCCCAGTCCTGCTCGGCCTGGCCGTGCGCGAGCGCCTCGACGAAGGCGTCCCGGAGAACCCCACCGAAGGGCAACGGCACGTTGTGTTCCAGCCCGGAGGTCAGCGCCAGCTGGACGTCCTTGAAGCCCAGCGGCAGGCGGAAGTTCACCGGCTCGTAGCTGCGGCTGCCGATCATCGCCCCGTATCCGGCGAAGATCGGACCGGTGAACAGGCCATCGGTGAGCAGCTCGAGGAACTGGACCGGGTCGAGGCCGCCGGCCTCGATGACGGTGGTCGCCTCCGCCATCGCCTCGATCGAGCAGGCGATGAGATAGTTCCCGAAGATCTTCGTCAGGTTCGCCGCGGACGGCTGGTCGCCGACGATCCAGGTGCGCCGGCCGAGCACGTCGAACAGCGGACGCACACTGTCGATGTCGGCGGTCGCACCCGCGGCCACAACCACGAGGTTGCCCGCGGCGGCCGCCTCGGTACGCCCGAACACCGGGGCGGCGACGTAACGCAGACCCCGGTCGGTGTGCGCGCGCAGCGCCCGGTCGGCCAGCGCCGTGCTGACGGTGGCCATGTTGACATGCAGCGCGCCGTGCGGGGCCGCGTCCAGCACGGCCGGGTCCAGCAGACGGTCGGTGACCGCCCGGTCGTCGGCGAGCATGCTCAGCACGACGCCGGTCGCGAACGCCTCGTCGATGGTGGCCGCGGTGGCGCCGGCCGCCACGAGCCGCTCGACCGGCTCGGGGGAGCGGTTCCAGACCAGCACCGTGTGACCGGCCTCGAGCAGGTTACGGGCCATCGCGCCACCCATGCCGCCGAGGCCGATGAATCCGATCCGCATGTGGCCACGCTCCACTGGGCGACGAGCCGGTGTCAAGCCGCCGGCGCGGCATCCCGTAGGACGGCCAGCGCGGTCGTCACCAGGTGGCGCATGAGCGCCGGGTCATCGCCGCGGTAGCGGGCGAGGAAGTCCTCCGGCGCGAGGATCCGCCGTCCCGCCGACTCGTGGGTGCTCTCCCAGGTACCGAGGTCACGGACCCGGGCGGTGCGGATCACCATGTACGTGAGGTCGTCCGGGCCGAAGTGGTCCGACTCGATGACCTCGACGGGATGCAGCGGGCCGAGCCGGGCCCGGATCTCCTCCCATGCCTCCCGGCGGATGGTCTGCTCCAGCGACGACTCGCCGCGCTGCACATGCCCACCGGGGATGTCCAGCCCGCGGGTCAGCTCGGCGACGACCAGATGCCCGTCGTCGGTCACAGCCACCACGGACGCGCTCGTGACCTGCTCGAAGGGCGGATCCGGGGAGGGGCCGAGGCAGGTGAGGGTCGAGGGCCGCTCACCCGCGCCGCGCACCTGGCGCCGATCGGCGCGCGCCGGATCGGTGCCCGGGCGGCCCGCCTGCGCGGCGGCCGGGTGGTCAGTGTGCGGGTTCTCGGCGTCCATGCGGGGACATCTCCTTCGCCTTCGGACCGTAGGTCGGGCTCGACGTCGGAATGTGCCCACCCATCAGCGCCAGCGGATTGCCGTAGACCACGACCGCGGCGACCCGGGGTGCCAGGTTCGCGGGAACGGTCTCGCCCCGACCCGGGAACGTGGGGATGCGGCCACCGACCGCACATGCCTCACCGCTCGTCGGGCTTGGGCGGTTCGTCCGGCTCGGGCGGCCCGTCGGGGTCGATCCGCCGCCGGGAGCGGCCGGCGTCGCCCACCTGGCGGATCTGCTTGTGTGGGAAGCGGCGGCGGGCGTGCTCGGCGGCCGGCGAACCGGCGGTGACGTACAGCGGTTCGACCTTGTCCTGGAGGGGGCGCAGCACCTGTGCCATGAACCCCTGACGGTCCGCCAGGTAGGGGTCGACAACGTCCTCGCCGGCCGGGCACACCGCCATGCAGTACGCCGCCTTGTAGTTCGCCCGAAACGAGAGGCTCTGCCACATGGAGGCGTTCTCGGCGTCGCTCACCCGGTGTCGGAAGTCCGCTCCGTCGGTGCTGTCGGCGACTGTTTCCGCCCAGTCGGTGAAACCTCCCATGAACTCACGGTAGTTATGTGTGAAGCAGGTGAGGAAGTCGAAACCGCCGTCCTTGTCGATGGCGCCGACGGGGCAGGCCGCGACGCACAGTTTGCATTCCAGGCAGGGGTTGTAGTCGATCGGCGAGCCGTACTCGCTCACGGGTGCGCCGACCAGCAGCGTGGCCAGCAGGACGAAGTTCCCGAACCGGGGGTGGATGACGTTTCGGTGTATGCCGATCGCGCCGAGGCCCGCGGCGACCGCGACGGTCTTGTGGGCGACCACCCAGATGCGTCCCGGGTAGCGGTCCATCTCCATCGGAAAGGTCGCCGACGGGTTGACCGCCCGGAATCCCGTGTCCTGCAGGGCGCGGACGGTCCGGCGGGCGGCGGTGTTGACGAGTTCGCCGCTGTGATGGAACTCCTGGTTGGCGACGCTGCGCTCGGGTGAGCGGACATTGTCGCGGTTCATGCGGACCACGAGGCTGACCAGGCTGCGGGTGCCGGACAGGGCCCGCTCCACGTGCTCGCGTTCGGCGGCGAGTTCGGGTCGGTCGATCGGCACGGCGGCCACGTCGTCGGCGCCGGCTCGCAGCGCGATCTCCCGTAGCCAGCCGGCGTCCACGACGGCGGGTGCGCCAGGTGTGTCGCGGAGCGCGGCCCGGCGGGCGTGGGCCGCGCGCACCGTCGGATGGTTGGCGAGCCGCGCCGGCAGGCGAGTCTCGGTCACGTGCTCGTCCGAAGACTCCATGGGCCCTCCAAAAGGTCCTTGGGCTTTTAGGTTGGAAATTCCAACTCACTATCGGACGGGTCGCGTAGTGGGGTCAACCGGTAGGTTCGGACCAGCGGCCCGGTGGATCGACGGGTCCGAGGAGGCTGTGATCATGGCCGCTGGTGGGCGGGACTGTTCGATCGCGAACGCGCTGGGCGTCATCGGGGAGCGCTGGAGCCTGCTCGCGTTGCGCGAGGTGCTGCTCGGAGAACGCCGGTTCGACCAGATCGCCCGCAACACCGGGGCGAGCCGGGACATCCTCGCGGCTCGCCTGCGGACGTTGGTGGACCGTGGTGTGCTCACCCGGCAGCTCTACGAGCGGCATCCGCCGCGTTACGAGTACCTGCCCACGGAGGCCGGTCAGGCCCTGGCGCCGATCCTGCTGGCGCTCACCGACTGGGGCGATCGTTACGTCACCACCGGCCCGCCGCCGACCCGGTGGGAACATGACTGCGGAGCCGAGCTGGAGCCGGAACTGGTGTGCCGGCACTGCCACGCCCCGGTGGTCGCCGGTTCCACCCGTCTGCTGCGCCTCGGCCAGGTCTGATGTCGCACGTGCGATTGGCGTAGTACTGCTGGTCAGCGCCGGGGTCAACCGCCCCCTGGCCTGATCGATCCGGCCGAAGGCCGCCGGCGCGCGGGCGGGCGGGCTCAGCCGGGCAGGTTGAGCAGTTCGATCGCGGGGGACTCGTGCTCGTGACCGAGCACCGACAGGGTGCCCGCGCCCAGCACGAACCGTGCGCCGGCGCGCGGCGGCAGGCCCAGCCACCGGGCGATGAGCACGCGCAGCATGTGCCCGTGGCCGACGAGGGCCACGTCGCCGCGCTCCAGCCAGGGACGCAGCCGGGAGAGCACCGCGTCGGCGCGGGCACCGACCTGCTCGGGGGTCTCACCGCCCGGTACGGGCGCGTCCCACACCGTCCACCCGGGGACGCTCTGACGGATCGTCACGGTGGTGACGCCCTCGTAGTCGCCGTAGTCCCACTCGGCGAGGTCCTCCCAGACCAGACGTTCGGGCACCGGAGGGGAGACCAGACCCGCGAGATCCGCGGTGTGCCGGGCGCGGCGCCGGGGGCTCGTCACCGCGAGCACGAACGTCAGCCCGTCCAGATGGGCGGCCTGCGCGGCGGCCTGACGCTTGCCCTCCTCGGTCAGCGGGACGTCGGTCCGCCCGGTGTGCCGGCCGTCGCGGCTCCAGGCCGTCTGGCCGTGCCGCAGCAGCACCACCCGGCCCGGTGCCGGGGCGCCGCTCATCGGCTGGCATGCCGCCGACGGCGTCGGCGCACCCCGCCGACGAACAACACCAGCGTGCTCGTGGCCAGGACCACCCGGTCCCAGCGGACCGCCCGCACGACCCTCGGCGCGCCTGTGTCGACACCGGGTGGCGCGCCGGAGGGCACCCCGGGGGTGAGCGCCGTCTCCGGGCTCGGCGCCGGAGCCAGGCCGAGTACGGGACCGTAGCGTTGGCGCAGCTCCGTGGTGCGCACGCGCAGCTGCTCCTGGGCGCGCTCGGCCACCCGACGGGGGCTGACGATCTCCGCGATGGCGTCGATCGTCTCGGCGAGCTCGGCGCGGGTCTCCTCGATCTGCTGCTGGATGGCGGCCGGGTCCTGCGGCACGAATGTTGCCCTCTCGTCCGGTGCGGGTGGCGGCGCGACGTCCCGCGTCGGGTGTGGCCGGCCTGTTCCGATCGTGCCAGACCTGCCACCCCCCGGCGAGGCGAAACGTCGCGGCGCGTGCCAGGACATACCTCTCATCCGGCGCCCAGCCCGCCCGGCGGTGGCACCGAGCAGGGCGGACCCGGTCGCCACGGCTGGCCGCCGCGGGTGCACGGCGGCGCCGGTCGGGGCCGGAACGGGCCGCCCGGCCCGTCGAGAGCGGGCCGTTCGGCGCCTGGGGGATGACGCGGCGCGGACTACGCTGAGACTGGGTGTGACGGCCTCGGACCAGGTCAGACCGGATATGGGGGGCAACCCCCGGCCTGGTTCGCGACGGCTGACCCCGATCGGGATATCGGGCCGCTTCTCACTCGTTGGCACAGGCAGTTCGACCCGGGTCTGTCCCGGGCGTCCGCGGCACGTTCGACCAGGAACGGAACGGACATGTTCACGATCGCCCATCGCCTGCGCGCCCCGTCGCAGCCGGCGAGCCGCGTGGTCTCCACCGCGCTGCGGCTCGTCCTCGGTGCTGTGTGGCTGGCCGCCGGGCTACTCAAGATCAACGATCCCGACGGGATGCTGCGCTCGGTGCGGGCGTTTCGGATCCTGCCGGAGTCGCTGGTCCAACCGGTCGCCTACGGCGTGCCGTTCCTGGAGATCGCGCTCGGCGTGCTGCTGGTGCTCGGACTGGCCGTGCGGGTCAGCGCGGTCGTGTCGGCGCTGATGTTCGCGACGTACATCGCGGCCATCGCCTCGGCGGCGGCCCGCGGCCTGCGGATCGACTGCGGCTGCTTCTCCTCCGGCGGCGATCTGGGCGCCGACGCGCCCACCCATTACACCTCCGAGCTCGTCCGCGACAGCCTGCTGCTGCTC
The DNA here is from genome assembly GCF_023242945.1 of Frankia umida. NCBI lineage: Bacteria > Bacillati > Actinomycetota > Actinomycetes > Frankiales > Frankiaceae > Frankia > Frankia umida. Next base: position 86,667 of record NZ_JALKFT010000019.1, on the reverse strand, counting down.
GTCGCGCTCGTGCTCGTGTGGCGGCCCACCGGCTACCTCGCGGTGGACCGTCTTCTCGACAGACCGGTCGACCTCGACACCTCGCACGACCCGAACCAGGACGAATCAGCCCTGGACGATCCCAGCCTGGACGATCCCCGCCTGGGCGAAGCCAGTCCGGACGAAGCCGGCTCGGGTGATGGCGTCACGTCGACCGCCGACCACCGCAGGAGTGACGTAGATGGCTTCGAAAGTCTCAAAAAGTAAGCAGACGGCGAGCGCCGAGGATCGCCGGACGAAGGCCGCCGCCGCCCGGGCCGCGGCGGCCGCGGCGGAGCGGCGGCGGCGCAACCTGATCGTCGGCGGGGCCGTCGTCCTCGTGCTCGCGCTGGTCGCCGTGCTCGGTTTCCTCGTGCAGAACTCGCGGGAGGGATCGAAGCCGGTGGTGTTGCCGGCCCCGGCCACCGGCACCGATCACGGCATCATCGTCGGTAAGGCCAGCGCGCCCGTCACGGTCGACATGTACGAGGACTTCCAGTGCCCGGCCTGCGAGGCGCTGGAGACCCAGACCGGCCCGACCATCGGCACCCTGCTCGACCAGGGCAAAATCAAGATCGACTATCACATGATGTCGTTCCTGGGCCCCGAGTCGGTCCGGGCGGCGAACGCGGCGGCCGCGGCGGCGAACGAGGGCCGGTTCCGCGAACTGCACGAGGTCCTCTACGCCAACCAGCCCGAGGAGAAAACCGGTGGTTTCACCAACGCCACCCTCATCGAGCTCGGCGCCAAGGCCGGCCTGACCTCGCAGGCCTACAAGGACGCGGTGAACAACGGCACCTATGACGGCTACGTCCACAAGGTCGACCAGGACGCGTCCAAGGCCGATGTCACCGGCACCCCGACAGTGATCATCAACGGTAAGCGGCTCACCGGCGCCGAGCTCACGCCGGACGGCTTCACCGCCGCCGTCAACGCGGCGGCCTGAGCACCGCGGGTCGCCGGCCGACCAGGTGGTCCGGGCTGAAACGGGAGTGGGGCGAAGTGGAGACCACGCCCGGTCGGCGGTCGGTTTGCCGATCTGCCCGGGCCCCGACTACCTTGTCGGCCCATGACCGAGACCGCCACCGCCGCCCGCCTGTCCGCCGGCGACCCCGCACCGCTGTTCACCCTGTCCGACGCCGAGGAACGCGAGGTGTCGCTCGAGTCGTACCGAGGCCGCCGGGTGGTGGTCTACTTCTACCCGGCCGCCTCCACCCCGGGCTGCACGAAGCAGGCCTGCGACTTTCGGGACAACCTCGCCCTGCTGGGCGATGCCGGCATCGACGTGCTCGGCATCTCGCCGGACAAGCCGGCGAAACTCGCGAAGTTCCGCGACGCCCAGTCGCTGACCTTCCCCCTGCTGTCCGACCCGGACCGGTCCGTGCTGGCGGCCTACGGTGCGTTCGGGGAGAAGACGATGTACGGGAAGAAGACCGTCGGGGTGATCCGCTCGACCTTCGTCGTCGGCGCGGACGGCGCGATCGAGGTCGCGCAGTACAACGTGCGCGCCACCGGCCACGTCGCCAAGCTGCTCCGCGACCTGAGCCTCGCCGCCGACTGAGCGCGGCTCAGCTGGCGGGGCGCAGGTCCCAGCGCAGCAGTACGTTGTCCGGCCGGCCGGGGTCGACGAGCACCGGGATGCGCCGTGGGCGCCCGGACGAGGCGACGGCGAGGGCGGCGAGGTCGACGTCCGTGCCCGGGGCGACGGCGGCGCGCACCACCGGATAGGGCTGGCCGCCCGGCTGGTCCACCAGCAGGTGGACCTCCGCGACGGGCCGGCCGTTCACCCGGGCGCCGGTGTCGCGCAGCGCGTCGACGGTCGCGGTGGTCGCCCGTCCGCTGTCGATCAGTCGCAGGGCCTCGTTGCGTTCGGTCAGCGCCTGCGCGGCGGTGGACGTCGCCGGGGGCTGCGCCGGCGCGGCGGGCCCGGCTGGCGTGGGCGGCGTGGGCGGCGTGGACGGCGTGGACGCGCGGGGCTCGGGGGTGGCCGCCGCGGCGGAATCCGGGATGTTCGGGTCGGTCATGGGTCGGTCTCCCCGTCCTCGCGTGCCGGTCTCACCTGCCGGTTCGCGAGCGGGTCCAGCGCGCTACCGGGGCTGGGCCTGGCGGGCCGCAGCAGGCTCAGCGTGCCGTAGCGGGGCCCACCGTGCGGGTCGGCCAGCCGACAGCTGTCACCTCATCGACGCGGGGTTATGTGTCCCGTCCCCGGCGCGACAAACCCCGCGCGCGGAATCAGGACGTATCCGGACTGATGCGACGGCGCAGCGTAGCGGGCCTGCGGTGCTTCGCCGAACCAGCCGGTAAACCGCTTGCCCGGCCTCGCTACCCTGGTGGCACGCGGGAGTGGCGGAATGGCAGACGCAGCAGGTTTAGGTCCTGCCGCCCACTGGGCGTGGGGGTTCAAGTCCCCCCTCCCGCACCCTTGCGCTGTCGCACTCGGGACGAGCCGGGCGGTGCGCAGGTCAGCGGTGCCCAGGTCAGCGGTGCCCAGGTCGGCGGGCCGTCCCGCCGGCATGCGTCTAGAGGTCGCCGCTGCGGCGCAGGCCGGCCAGGGCGAGGGCGCCGGGGACGACCGGCAGCCAGAAGCTGATCACGCGGTAGACCAGGACGGCGGCGAGCATGGTCGCCGCACTGCCACCGGCCGCGGTCAGGCCGAAGGCCAGCGCCGGCTCCAGCGCGCCGACCCCGCCGGCCGTCGGTGCCGCTCCGGCGACCATCGAGCCGACCAGGTAGACGGTGGCGACCGACATCAGCGTGACGCTGGCACCGAACGCCCACACCGTGCAGGCGAGCGCGAGGATCTGGAACAGCCGGGTAGCGGCCTGCGAGGCGACCAGCAGCGCGGCCCGACCGGGGGAGTGCGCCAGGGTCGACAGGTGGCTGCGGAACACCCGGGCGGCCGGGCGCACGACCACCCGGACCCGTGGATGCGCGACGGTACCGGTGACCAGCGCCATCACGATCACGACGCCGATCGTGGTCGGCCCCGCGCCCAGATCGTGGACGGTGGTGCGGACCGGGCTGACCACCGCCGTGCCGATGCCGGAGTCGCTGAGGGTGCCCGCGACGATCGCGAGACCCAGCAGGTGGGTCACCGCGCCCGCGCCCTTCACCGAGGCGACGGCGGCGAGTGCGGCCGGCCGGGTCATCCCACGCCGTTGCAGGAACCGCAGGTGGACCGCGATCGCACCGAGGCCGGCGGGGACGATGCGGTTCGTCGCGGCGGCGGCGAGCTGCACGGCGGTCACCGTCCGTAGTGACATGCGCAGGCCGCTGGCGGAGCGCAGGGAGACGCCGTTGGCGACGTAGAACAGGGCGGTCGCGCCGGCGCAGGCGGCCAGCCAGTGCCAACGCGGAGCCGGCACGCCGGACAGCCGGGACGCGGCATCCCCGCGGAACTGAATGCCCAGGACGACCAGCAGGATGCCGGTGGCGATCAGACACGCCAGGGTGCGCCGCCGTGAACGCGCCCGAGCGGTGGACGCATCCGGCATCACCAGCGCCAGCGGCTCGGCGAAAACATGACGGTACGGATCCACGGGGCCGCAGATACGCGCGGCCGGGGAGGCGGCGGGTGAGGAGGAGACTGTCATGCCCGCGTCACCAGGGACCGCGGTGATCTCGCCGACACGCGAGCCGAGAACGACCGGAATCTCGATGGCAACCCCCGTCGGGCTGGTGCCGTGGCCACGATCGTGGCGCGGCGAGCTGTGATCACCGTACGCGAGTTGCCTGAACAGGGACTGAAGTGCCCACACTGTTGTGCTGACGGCTGCCCATCCAGAACGTACGTATCGCAGACCCGACTATCGCCGACAGATGCTGTCGGCGGTGCGCCACTCGCTCTGCGCCACGTCATGCGACCTCCCGCCCGGTCAGTTCGAGCTGGATTGCATTACTTCATAATAATAAAAGCGGATATTTTGGACTATCTGTGAAAGGCCGGTCCCGAGCTGGGTGCGGCGCTTGCGCTCCCGCTCCGACGCCCGGTCGCTCAGGTGCCGCAGGTGACCTCCACGGAGCCCTCCTGTCGCGGGGGGTCCGGCTGGCGCGGTAGGTCGAACCACACCTGTTTGCCGGGCCCCTGCTCCTGTGGGCAGTCCACGATCCCCCACTGCAGCGCCAGCGCCGCCACCAGATGCATACCTCGCCCCGACTCGTCGTCGTCGTCGGCCAGCCGCAACGTGGGATGCAACGAGCTCCCGTCATCGACCGCGATGCGGATGCGGTCGATGCTGAGGGTGACGGTCAGCCGTAGTGCGCCGCGGTCACCGACAAATCGGACCGCGTTCGTCACCACCTCGCTGATGAGCAGCTGGGCGACCTCGATCGCCTCAGCCCGGTTCCAGGCGGCAAGCAGCTCGGTGACAAGCCGGCGGGCCCGCCCGGCGGCGCGGGGTTCGGCGGGCAGGTCGAAGCGTGCGGTCAGTACTCCGGCCACGCCTCACCTTCCGTGGGATCGAGCGGAACGGCTCCGGCACGCGGTGTCGTCCTCGCGTCGGGCACGCTGCCCGGCGACGCGTACCTGCCTCCTTGTCCGGCACCTCAAACCTGCGCCGATCGTGGCCGCGGGTCGTCTCTCCTCCGCCGGTCGCACCTGGATACCGCGTGCGGCCCCCCCAACAGGGGACGACGCGCCGCGGTGGACAGCGAGATCCGCGGCCGACCGACTCAGATCACGTCGATGCCATCGAGGACCGATTCCTGCCGCGCCAGCCACGCCCTGGTGACCTCGTCGACCTGAGCCTGGTCGACGAGGGCGGCCGCCGGGGAGAGCCCGTTCGTGCCGCTGTGGGTGCCCGTCACGGGCTGCGGGGACCGCGGTGACAGTCCGGGCAGTGCCGGGGACGCGTGCCGCTGAGCGGGCTGCTGAGCCGGGCGGACCGTCCGGTGCTCGGCGGCGCGGGCGTCGGCGGCCCGGCGCGCGTTCGACCCCGCGGCCCCGGCGCCACCCATCGCCCCTCGCGGGGCGTGGGTGGGCTCGGGTGGGGTCCGTCGGGGCACGCCGAGCCGATCGACGGGCATCGCGGCGGGCGGGCGTCCCTGCGGCCCGAGTTCCGCCAGCCCGGATTCTCCCGGTCCGAACCCGTTGCCCGGTCCGAACCCGTTGCCGGGCGCGCCACGGTCCGCCGCACCGTTGCCGCCGTCGCCCGTTCGGGTCGCGGCCAACCCGGAACGGCCGGTGATCTCGACCGGTCCGGAGATCGGCGGCGCCGGACGGGAGGTGGGTACCGCGATGCCGTCCGGGTAGCGGGGCACTGCTGCGCGATCGGCCGGACGTGCCGGTGGCGCGGCGCCGGGTGCCGGGTAGTGCCGGCCGTCCAGCTGGGCGGCGGCGGGAGCCGGTGCCACGGGCAGCGGGGGCGCGGGTGCTGGTTCGGGGGCGGCCACACCCGGCAACCGGGGCACCGCGCCGGTGGGCCGAGGCTGACCGGGTGCCTGCCGAAGAGGCGCGGGTGGGAAGGGAACGCCGGACCCGGAGGGCACCGGGCCTGGTCGTGGGCCGGCCGGCGCGCCACGGCCAGGATCGTCGAAGCGGCGCGCCGTGGTGGGCTGGCGGACTGGCGGGGCCGCCGGGCCAGCGGGCTGATCGCCGGGTCTGGCGCCACCCCGACGTCGGACGTCGTCGGGGTGGCGCTCGCTGTCGCGTCGCGTGCCCTCGGTGTACGGGGCGTCCTCGCTGTAGGGGACGGCGCCGTAGGGGACTTCGCTCACGGGCCGACGCTCGACGCCGCGCGGATCGCCGGCGTATCGGCGCTCGTCGCCGTAGCGCTGCTCGTCGCCGTAGCGCTGCTCGTCGCGAGGGCGGCGTTGCGTGTCGTACCGGTTCGCGTCTCGGCGCCGAGCCTCGTCGCCGAGACGGGCGTCCTCGCGGTGGCGGGCATCCTCGGCGTACTGGCCGTCCGGCTCGGGTCGACCGTTGCCGTACTGGGCTTCCTGCCCGTACTGGGTGTATCTGGCGTCGTCGCCGGGGCGGGCGGCGGTGGGATATCGGCGGTCCGTCTCGCGGCGGGGATCCTGGGACCGCGGGCGCTCGGACCGGTCGGCCAGTGCCATCGGCATGGGCACGGCCGGGGGAGGTCCGGACGGCGGCGGTATGGACGGCATGGGTGCGGACGGCATGGGTGCGGACGGCATGGGTGCGGACGGCGGTGGTGCGGACGGCGGCGGCGGGGCGATGGGAACAGGCGCGGTCGGCGGGGGCGGCAGGATGCGGCCGACCGGTGGCCGCGGCGCCGGCAGCTCCTCGGAGTGATCGCCCGGCGCACCGGCGTGCAGGCCCAGCGGCGCGAGATCGGCGTCGCCGTCCTGGCTGGGATCGTCGGGTGCGATGCCGGTGATCGCCACGATCGAGGCGCAGGGCCAGAGCCGGTCACAGCTGAGGCAGAGCTCGAACTCGTTCGGCTGGTGCAGGTCGATCAGTGTGATCAGAGAGTTGATGTGTTCGATGATCTTTGGACCGACCAGTACCGGCCCACGCGCGATGACGTCGAGCTCGGAGCGTAGTCGCCCGTGATACTGCTCGACGTCGGCAAGCCGCGGATCGTCCATCACAGGCAGCATGCACCATAGCGGCCGAGAAGGCGCGAACGGTGTAGAACGAAAGAGGGTGTTGTTACGGACGCCTTACCTTCCGCGCCCGTGAACAGGCCCAAAGCGGCGCCGAGCGTCCAAATTTCGTTACGCGACGTAACGGCGGTGGGCCCCTGGGGGCCCCCGCCTCGCCCCGCCCGCTGCGGCCGCACGTGCGCTCTGGTCCGTCGACGTTTCGGCTCCCAGCTGATCAGGAGCGTTCCGGCCGCACCTCGTCGGTGCGACGCACCTGGCGCATCAGGCCTTCCTGCAGCCGGGCGAACTCCTCGATGTAGGGACTTTCGACCTGGCCGGGAGCGCCGCCAGGCTTCTCACCCGGTGCGGAGCGGTCGAACGACTCGAAGCCGGCGAACTGGCCGGCTCCGTTCGCCAGTGGCATCCGGTCGGCCTGGCCGTCGAAGGCCGGGTAGTGGCCGGCGGCCTGCTGTGCGCCCCGGTCGCCGGGGGTGTCGTAGCTCGGCCCGTACGGCGGCATGGGCGGGGTGCCCGGCGCCGCGGGGCGGTCCTGGGCGTTGTCGAACGCCGGGTAGTGCGCGCCGTTCGCCGCGGCCGCCCGTTCGGCGGCGCCCCCGTCGTAGCCGTAACCGCCGGAGCCGTTCGCGCTGGCCGCACCCGGCGCGATCGACAGCGGGGCGCCGTGTCGGCCGTCGCCGTTCGGGTCCGCCTGCTCGGTGGACAGGAAACCCTCGGCCGCCGGGTAGATGCGGGCGGAGAGGCTCACCGACATGGGATCGCTGCCGTAGGTGATGACGTCGACCTGGTCCTCCGCGCTGATCCCGCCGTTACGGGCGAGATCGACGAAACGGAACAGATCGGCCCAGCGCAGTCCATCGAGATCGACACTGATGCGCAATGCCATGGTGGTGCCCCATCCCTGAGGTTCGTGACGTGCCGACGGTTCGCAGGCGCCAACAGACAAGCGATGAGGTGCCACGGCACGTCGCCCGTCAGCGCCAGCCCGGGCGGCGATGGGCGGCAGCTTATACCCCGTTGGGAGAGCATTCCCGCTCCGGTATGGTTCAGCACTCTCTGCGCCGTATGAAGTCGCCAGCGGAATCGGACTTGAGTGACATCCCTGTGGCATCCCGGTGGCGGACGGGTAGTGTCCCCAGCTGTGACTGTTGTGTCCGGCGGTGTCAACGGAGTCGACCCGATGACGGGGATGGACGTCCCGGCAGGTGTCACCCAGGCCGGCGGCCTGCCGATTCGGCTGCTGCACGACCGCGTGCTGGTGCAGCCGCGCGAGGACGCCGCCGACCGGCGCTCCAAGGCCGGCATCGTGATCCCGGCGACCGCGCAGATGGGCAAGCGGCTGTCCTGGGCGGACGTGGTCGCCGTGGGCACCGCGGTACGCACCATCCAGGTCGGCGACCGGGTGCTGTACGACCCCGAGGAGCGGGCCGAGGTCGAGCTCCACTCGACCACCTACATCCTGCTGCGGGAGCGGGACGTGCACGCGGTGGCCGCCCAGCGCGTCGATGACGGGCTGACCGGCCTGTACCTCTGAGCGGCGCGAACCTCGCCTGATCCGCGCCGCGGGTGGCCCGCCGCGGGTGCCGTTGGAGCGGTGCGGGGACCACCTGTCGTCATACCCGGGCCGCAATGGTGTACGGTGCCGCATCGGTCGGCATACGAGTGCGCCGCCCGGGCCGTGGTGGCCGGTCGTGAATGTGGTGGGACAGACACCGCGCCGGCTGGTCCGCTGTCTGGCCTGACGCGGTTGTGACCCGTATCCTTCGCTCGGCTTTGGAGATCCGCGTTCCGGCCGGGACCCTTGGATGTGGTGAGGCACCGGGAATGCGGACATTGGCCCGGTAGTCACTGCGTCCCCGGGTTTGCTGCGTACGGTAGCCGTCCGATGTCTTCGGGTACCGGGTTGTGGAGTTTCGTGTGTCCGGTGGACCCGGTCCCATCGGTGTGGTCATCGGCCTTGGCATGGCCAGTGGGCGAGCGACGGTAGAGAAAGGGAAGGGAACAGGACGCATGGCGCGTGACTTCGACGCTCGGCGAAGCGCGGACGTGGAGGACGACGAGCTTCAGGAGCAGAGCCTGGAGACGCTGAAGGCGCAGCGGGCTGGTGCGGCCGCGGATCTCGGCGACGACATGGACGCTCTCGAGACCGAACTCGACCTACCGGATGCGGAGGTACGCGACGAGGAGCTCTCCCTGCGGGTCCTGCCGCGTCAGGCTGACGAGTTCACCTGCACCCGGTGCTTCCTGGTGCAGCACCGCAGCCAGCTGGCCGACCCTCGGCGGGTGGTCTGCTCGGACTGCGCGGCCTAGTCGGCCGCCGCCCTGGCGGCGAGGTGACTCGTCCCATCCCGTCCCGCCTGCTCCGGGCGCCGGCCGACGTGCTTGGCGTCCGGAGGCCGACACGGGTTGCCCCTCCGTCTAAGTAGCTGTACCACTACCCAGGGCGAGATTGCCGTGGGGGTGGTGTGGAGTGCGGGACGAACAGGCACCGATAGCCGGTGATGTGCTACCCGGTGGTGTGCCGTCAGGCCGTGCCCTGGCGCGGCTGCCGCTGGTGCACGGCAACTTCGTCGTTCCGTCGGCGCCGGCCGGATTCGTCGACCGGCCCCGGCTGCGGGCCGATCTTGACGCGGCGATGGCCCGGCCGCTCACCGTTTTGTGCGCGTCCGCAGGCTGGGGCAAGACCACACTGCTGGCCTCCTGGTCGGTGGGACGTTCCGGTCGACCGCCCCTGGTGTGGATTCGGCTCGACCCGGCGACCCGATCGGCCGCCGAAAGCGAACCGGGCCTGGCCCTGTGGCCGCAGCTGCGTCACGGGCTGCGGCTCGCGGGCATCGTCGGGCCGGACGCCCTACGCGACGGCGACGAGTCGGCCCCGGCGACCGCGACCGACTACCGGCCACTGGCGAACCTGCTCGCCACCCGGACGGAACCGGTCGTCATCGTGCTCGACGACGTCCATCGGGTGCGCCACGCCGCCGATCTGGGCGGGCTCGATCTGCTGCTGGAACACGCGGGGGACAGGGTGCGCCTCGTGGTGGCCGGCCGTTCGGTGGCGATGGCCCTGCACCGCCCCCGTGCCGACGGCCGGGTCACCGAGTTCGGGCCGCGCGACCTCGCCTTCTCCGAACGCGAAGCCGTCGACCTGCTACGGCTGCACCCGCCGGACCCGCGGACCGCCCCACCCGACACCGTCGCGGATCTGGTGGGCGCGACCGAGGGCTGGGCGACCGGTCTGCGTCTGGCCCTCGCCGCCGGTGCTCCCCCCGAACCCCGGGACGCCGCCGGGGTGTCATCCGGGGCGGCGCCGGCACCGGTACTCGGTCGGGCGCAGGACGTCCTGGCCAGAGCACCCGACATCGCCGACTTCCTGCGAGCGGAAGTGCTCGATCGACATTCTCCCGAGGCGCGGCGCTTCCTGTTGCGCACCAGCCTGCTGGACGAGGTCACGGGGCCGCTCGCCGAGGTCGTGGTCGCCGACGGATCGACGTTGCCGGGTGCGGGCCGACTGGCCGACCTCGCCGAGCACGACGGCTTCGTGGTGGAGCTCGCCGGTGACCGCGGCTACCGCTACCACCGGCTGCTCGTGGCGATGCTGCGCGCCGACCTCGCCCGCGACCGCGGCGAGGACGTGGACGAGCTGAACCTGCGGGCGGCGCTGTGGTTCACCGCGCACCGCCGTCCCCTGGACGCCATTCGCCACGCCGCCCAGGCCGGCGACTGGTGGTACGCCGCCTGCCTGCTGCTCGACGGGTCCGGGCGACCGGAGCAGGCAGGGTTGGTCGGCGCGTTGCTGGGCCCGACCCACGTGCTGGACTCGACCCTGGCCGGGCTGCCGGCCGCCCCCGCGCACTGTGCGGAATGGGCGCTGGTCGTCGCCGTCCGTGCGCTGCGGGCCGGCCAACCGGACCGGGCCGGTGGGGCGCTGCGGACCGCCCGGGAGGCGATCGCGGTCGCCCCGGCGTCGCGGCGGCGCGGGCTGGGCGTGCAGGCGGATCTGATCGACCTGGGCCTGGCCGAGCTGGCCGGCGCGCCCGAGCAGATGCAGAGCCTGGCCCGCCGGCTTCTGCGTCCACCGGCGACAACCCCGCCAACTTCGGCAACTTCGGCAACTTCGACCGCTCCGGCAGCGCTGACGCCATCGACGGACGCGCCGGCCTCCGAGCCGCCCGAGCCGCCCGAGGCATCCGAGCCGCCCGAGGCATCCGAGGCATCGGTGGGGCTGGCGGTGTCGACGGCGAGGACGGCGCTGCCGGTGGACGTCGACGAGATCGTGTACGCGCTGGCCCGGTGCGGCCGGGGGCGCGCGCATCTGTGGCTCGGTCGGCCCGACGCCGCGGCGGACGATCTTCTGGCGGCGCTCGACGCGGCGCGGTCGGCGGCTTCGCGGGCGGTCGCGACGTCCGCCGGCGGTGCCCTCGCTCTCGCTCTCGCCCTGCGTGGTCGGCTGCGGCTGGCCGAGTCCCACGCGTGCGACGTGCTGGCGCTCGTCGGGGGGACGGCGCGGCCCGCCGAACCTGACCAGGGGAGCGACCGGCCGGGTGTGGTCGCGCCGACCGGTGTACTCGAGGCCCATCTCGCCCTCGTGGTGGTGGCCCTCGGCCGGGTCGACCGGGAACTGGCCGCCCGGCACCTGCAGGCCGCTCGGGCCTGCCAGGGTAGTGGTCATCCGCCGGGGCTGCTCGACCTGGTCACGATCTGGCAGGCCAGGCTGCTGCAACGGCTTGGCCATCCCGACGATCTGCGGGCCGCCCGGCGGCTGCTCGGCGGTCAGAGCCGACCGACCGGTCCGCCGCTGTGCGTGTCACTGTGGCAGGCCGCCGAGATCGACCTGCTGCTGGCGAGCGGCAACGCCCAGGCGGCCCGGGCGGTGCTCGAACGCGGCGCTCCGTCGCGCCAGGCCGACCATGTCCGGCTGCTCGCCCGGGCCCGGGTCGAACTTGGCTGTGCGGACCTGACGGCCGCCGATCAGGCGGTGTCGGTGCTGCTGCGGGCCGGCGGGGGAGGCGGGCCGACGGTGACGGCCTGCGTGTTCGCCGCGGTCATCGCGGCCCGTCGCGACGATCATGCCCGGGCGGCCGATCTGCTCGCCCGGGGGTTGGCCCTGGCCGAGGACGAGGGCTTCGCCAGCCCCTTCCTCGACCTCGGGAGCGAGGTGACGGCACTGCTCGACGCGCATCCCGGGCTGTCGAGCGCGCATCCGAGGTTCGTCACCGAACTACGCGGGATGCTGACCCGGGAGAGCGCCACGGTCCCGACGCCCGGGAAGGCGCCGTCCGGGCGGTCCATGACCGAGAGGGTGACGATCGGGGCGTCGGCGCGGGGGGAGGCGCTGCCCGCCGGATCGCCCTCCGGTGGCGTGCCGGCGCCAGGCCCCCGCCCTGGGCCGTCGTCCGTGCGGGCCGCGCAGCATGCGGGGACTGTCCGGGTCCCCGCACCGGCCGGTCCGCGCGCACCGATCCGACCTGGCGGCCCGGTGGGCGCGGGCGAGGCCCCGAGCCCGAGCGGTGCGGGCGGCCCCGGGCGGCCGTCCGGGCCGGGAACCTGGGGGCGCGGACCGGCGCCCGTCACCGGGCGCCGGTCCGGGACGCCGACGGCCGGCGACCGGCTCAGCGACCGCGAGCTCGCGGTGCTCAGCTACCTGCCGACGATGCTCACCACCGCCGAGATCGCCGCCGAGCTCTACGTCTCGGTCAACACGGTGAAGACACATCTGAAGAGCATCTACCGCAAGCTCGACGTCCCCCGCCGACGAGACGCCGTCCATCGCGCCCGTGAGCTGCATCTGCTCTGAGGCATCTCTGAGGCATCCGCTCTGCGTCATTCGCGCGGATGCGGATGGTGGCGCGGGCCACCGGGCGGCTGACGGTCAGCCCGGCCGCCCGCGGGGTCCGTCGCCCGCGGGTCAGCCGGGCTGACGGCTGCCCTGCCAACCGGGGTCGATGGCGCCGGGCTGGGTGGGGCGCTCGTCGTCGGTGAGTGACTCCGCGGTCGGGTCGATCTCGGCCGCCACCGACGCGGCGTGGGCCAGGGGTGCGCTGGCAGTATCCGCAACCCGGCCGGGCGTCGACATGTGGTCGGGCGTCGACATGTGGTCGGACGCTGACATGTGGTCGTGTGCCGGGGTGTGGTCGAGGGCCGGGGTGTGGTCGAACACCGAAGCGAACAGGTGGCGTTCGAGGTCGCGGTACGGCGGCGGGGTCGTCGGGACCGGCCCGAAGGCATCCCCGTCCGTCCCGGGGAAGTCGCTGGTCAGCTCGTCCGGGCGGGCTCGGGCCGCTCGATCGGGGAACGGGACGAGCGGCGCGTTCTCACGTGCCGCCGGCGTCCGAAGGACAGCCCGCAACACGCAGATGACGCCGGTGGCGATGCCCGCGACCATCAGAATGAGGCCGAGAACCTGAAGATCAATTCCCCCTGGCCGCCAGGTGAGGGCGTAGCGCAGCGCGGCGCCCACGGCGACCAGGAAGACCGACAGTCCCAATGTCATCGTCGTTCACCCCGTTTACCCCGTTCATCCCGTCGCGGTGGCGGGATCGCCGCCGTGGGGACGAGGGAATCGGTGGCGCGTGGCCGCATCAGTCGATCCGCGTCCGGTGCGGGTCGCCGCATAGGCCAGGAACCCCGCCGCCGGCCGGCGGCGGCGATGCGTCTTCCGTTCTGGTGCAGCTGTCTTGTTCCCTGCGTGACGGCGTCCCATGCGCTCTGACGTTGCGCGCGAGACGTATCACCCGACGTGAGGGGTAGGGCCCGGGCGGTCGGGGACCAGTCTGGGCTGTGGGCCCGGAGAAGGGCCGCGCCTGTTCGTGGGACGGCCGGAAGAGGCCGGGGCGGGCCACGAAGCGGCCGTAAGGCGGCCACGGAAAGCGCCTGAACCTCTACCAAGGTAGCCCAATGGGGGGGTACGCGGGAGAGGCAAGCGTCACGCAAACGAGTGTTCTGCGGGGTCCACGACGTAACCCGGACAAGAGATGGCCGGTTGGGGGCGTGTTTCTCCCACCTGAGTGGTGGGTTTGTCCGGATAACAGACGAGGGGCGTGGGTCAGTGCTGGCGTAGCAAGGTAGGCGGGCCCTACGCTTGCCGAACATGTCCACCTTCACCGGAATTTCATCCGGTGACGTAGCCACCACCACCGGGCCCCGCCCGGTGCGCTGCCACCACCGGGCCCCGCCCGGTGCACATCTGCGTATGACCCCCGGAGGCACACGTGAACGACCGAGTCCCCCGCCCGGCTGATGATATCGGTGAGGACCTACCCCATCAGCCGCGAATCGGCGTGACCGTGGACACACCAACAGATCTCGGTGTGGTGGGACGTATGGCACGGCACGCTCCGGTGAGCCCATCGGCTTCGCCAGTCGCACCGCACCGTGCCGCGGCCACCAGGCATCCCGCACCGGCCACGGGTGCGGGCGGCGCCGCCGCGCGACCACTGTCTCACACCCGGGCCGCGGGGCCACTGACAGGGGCCCCTTTGGGGCGCGGCGAGGTTCCGCTGGCCGGTGCCCGGAGCGCGGCCGGTGCCCCGGTGCGCCCCGGCGCGACGGCGGCGCGCGCGGGTGCGCCGATGCCCCGCGACCTGGCCCTCGGTGCCGCGGAGCTGCGCGGCATCCTGCGGGTGGTCGAGGACTGTGAGCGGGCCTCGTCGCTGGCCTCGTTCCGGGAACTCGCCCTCGACGGCATGGCCCGCCACCTCGGCTACCGGCACTCGGCCTTCTTCCTCGGTTCCTCCATCGAGACCGCCTTCCAGGACGCCCGGCCCACCGGCCGCGGTCTGGCCCTGCGGCTGGCCGGTCCCTACATGGAGCGTTACCGCGAGCTCGAGGCGCTGAGCAACCCGGAGAGTCTGCGTTCGGTCCGCGAGCGTGGTCTGGCGACGCTGGATGACCTCGGCGTGCCGGAGCGGCCCGAGGTGCGGATGCGCCTGGAGCGCTTCCTGCGCGCCCACGGCATCCACGCCAAGCTGCTCGTGCGCCTGTTCGGCCCGTCGAACGTCGGCGCGCTGATCTCGTTGCTCGACTCCCGTCCCGGCGCGTTCGGCCCGCGGGACCGGGCCGTCGGCGCCGTCCTCGGGCGGCACCTGGGGAACCTGCTGCGCTTCTACATCCGCACCGACCCGGGGCCCTCGGTCGCCGGTCGGCTCTCGGCGCGGGAACGTGACGTCGTGCGGCTGGTGGCCGAGGGTCGGTCGAACCGGCAGGTCGCCGAGGCACTGTGTATCAGCATCGACACGGTCAAGCATCACCTGACCCACGCGTTGGTCGCGACGGGATGCACGAACCGCACCCAGCTCGCCATCGCCTGGCAGCGCGAGACCAGCGCCTTCGCACCGCCGAGTCCGCCCCGGCCGTGACGATCCGCGCCGCTACCCGTCCGCTTCGGCCGGTGCTCGCGGCCGATGGATCGTCTGGGCGTCGTACGTCCGCGTCAGCTCGGCCTCCGGTCGGCCCGACGCGCTGACGTCACCGCGGACTGGCACGTGCACGTCGCGAAGGCACGATGTTGCTGGCTGGCGAGCTGCCCTGGCGCCGCACGGTGCCCACTCTCGTCATCGTCGGCCGGCTCCGCGCCGGTACCCAGCCGGTCGCGCACCTGGCAGGTGCCCGGGCCGGCAACCACCCGATCACGGTCGCGGTGACCCCACCCGCGCCCGATGGTCACCTGCCCGCAGGTGCGTGCTGCGCAGCCCGCCCGATCGCGGGCGGTCGGCCCCTGGTCTGACCGCCCGCGATCGGGGTCCGAGGCGCGCCGGGAATCGTCCCACCTCGCCTGATCGCCGTCTCGCCTGGCGTTCCGTGGCCTTCTCCGACAGCAATCCAAATCTTTTTTTGTACTGGTTAGACCATTTTTCGCTGATTTCGCGGGGGGTTGCACCGGGAAGGTGTCGACCCGACCGCGCGATGGTGTGTCCGGACAAGGATACCCAAAGGGTGGGAACAGCCCCCTGGGCGGGTGTAATGTCCGCTACATACCGGTGCGTCGGATTCGTGGTTGTCCTAGCCCGTGTCGCCCGGGTGGACGGTGTCCGATCGGCGACCAAGATGGGCCTCCTGCCGGCTTGCGATCGATGGTGGGCTGTGGCTAGGTTGGCGGTGTACTGGCCGGTCGAGTACCACTCTCGCCGTCCGGGTCGCCTCGGTCACTGACCCCTGCCGTCGGCGGCGCGACCTCGCCTCGGACCCGTCGTGATCGGTCGTCTCCCGCCGATTGGGCGCGATGTACCCGGGTTTTTTTCGCTCGTTTGCCATTTGTGGCAGAGAAAAGGAAAACAGTGCTGCCGTGCCCGATGGGGAATTGGCCTTCGGGTCCGAACGGAAATAGCTGGCGTGCGGTGAACCTGGTTTTCGGTGGGTGGGCCACGAATTCCTGAGCTTGCTGCAGGCTGCGGGCCGGTGTGTGCGTTCGCCGCCTTTTTATGGGCTTGGCGCGGACTGTGACCGGTGACATCGCGGACGATGTCGGGCCATGGTGATCTGTGTCATCGAGCAGGTGCAGACCCGGTCGGCCCATACCTGTCAGCTACGCCAGTGGCTCCGTTCGGCGACCGGCGGCCGCCACCGTGCGGGTGCTCAGGTCGGGGCGGACTAGTATCCGCGCACGTTGGTGATGTCGCGACGGCTATGCGCTCGGGGCCACGTGTAGTTCGCCGTGTCAGTTCTACGAGAGTTGCTGGGGGTCAGTGCGTTTTCCGCGTACTCAGTACAGATACCGCTTCCCCAGGACGTCTGTCACCCAGAGGCTCCGGCCAGGGGGTCATCGACGCTCTGGGCGATCTCGTCCGTCGAAACGTGTCCATCGCGTTGGCGAGGTGGGTGCTTTCCTTGTCCTGGGTCCGGTTGCTATGGATCCGGGTCATGTGCCAGTAGGGCGAGTCGGGATGCCCCGGTGTCGCGGCGGTCAACGTGCCACGCGGCCGCAGTGGGCTCCCTGAACCGGATCTGTACGACATGCATGTCGCTGTACCCCAGGTTACGAGCCGCCAGGAGGACCTGCCGATGACCATCGCTGTCCCGCATTCCCTCGCGTCCTCGGCTGGTCGCGACCGCTGTGATCCGCTGGCCGCGGCCGATCTGGTCGTGGTGATCACACCGTTTGCCGAACCCGCGCCGGCCCTGGTCGCCGCGGTGGCGCGCGCAGGCGGGCGCGGCGTGCTTGACCTGGGACGATCCGAGGCCGTCGCACATCGTGCGCTGCGGGACGCGACCCGTTGGACGCCCGGCGCCTTCGGTGTCCGCGTGGGCACCGACTGTCCGCTGGTGCCGCGGGACCTCCCGGACGCGGTGGATCTCGTCGTGCTCGCCGCCGGCGCGCCGGAACGAGGCTGGTCGGTGGGTGAGGTGACGGCGACCGGCAGACAGGTGTGGGTCGAGGTGACCTCGGTCGGCGCGGCCGTGGCCGCGATCGAGGCCGGCGCCACCGGTCTGCTCGCACGGGGTAACGAGTCCGGCGGCGCGGTCGGTGACCTGACCACGTTCACGCTGCTACAGCATCTGCTTGCCGAGGACGGCCCCAGCGCCACCGCAGGACGGGACATGCCGGTCTTCGCCGCCGGTGGGATCGGCCTGGCCACGGCAGCCGCCGCGGTCGCCGGTGGCGCGGCGGGGGTCGTGCTCGACGCCCAGCTCGCGCTCGTCCAGGAGCTGGAACTGCCCGAGCGGGTGGCGGCGGCGATCCGGGCGATGGACGGCAGCGAGACCGCCCTGTACGGAGGCCACCGGCTCTACACCCGGCCCGATCTGCCCATCGCGGGTCTGGTCGGCTCCGGCCGGCCGGTCACCGACCTGCGGGCCACCGGCGGCGAGATCGCCTCGGACGGCGCGCTGTCCGTCACCGCTCCCCGTCGGGCGGAACACTCGCCCGACGCCGCCGCGCTGGACCAGGCCAGCCGGGACGACCAGGCCAGCCGGGACGACCAGGCCAGCCGGGACGGGCGGGATCAGGATCAGGAGCGGGCGGCGTGGGTCGCGGCCCGGCTGGGCGCCCGGGATCTGAGTGAGCAGTTTCTGCCGATCGGCCAGGACGGGGCGTTCGCCGCCGCCTTCGCCGACCGGTTCCGCCATGCCGGCGCGGTGGTGCGGGCGGTACGGGCTGCGATCCGCGAGGGTCTGGCCACCGCCGGGCGGGTGCGTCCGCTCGACGCCGGCTCGCCGTTCGCGGCCGACCGCGGCCTGCGCTACCCGATCGCGCAGGGTCCGATGACCCGGGTCAGCGACCGGGCCGAGTTCGCCCGGGCCGTGGCGGACGGCGGCGGCCTGCCGTTTCTGGCCCTGGCGCTGATGGGCGGGCCGGCCACCCGCGAGCTGCTGGCCCGCACCGCCGACCAGCTTGGCGACGCGCCGTGGGGCGTCGGCATCCTCGGATTCGCCCCGCCGCAGCTGCGCGCGGCCCAACTCGAGGCGGTCCGTGAGATCCGTCCGCCGTGCGCGATCATCGCCGGTGGACGTCCGTCTCAGGCCGCCCCGCTGGAGGCCGCGGGCATCGACACGTTCCTCCACGTGCCCTCGCCGGGCCTGCTCGGACGGTTCCTGGCCGAAGGCGCCCGCAAGTTCGTCTTCGAGGGACGCGAGTGCGGCGGGCACGTCGGTCCGCGGGCGAGCTTCCCGCTGTGGGAGGCCCAGATCGCGGGTCTGCTCGCCTACGGGGAGTCCACAGCGGCCGGACCCGACTTCTTCGCCGAACTGCACCTGCTGTTCGCCGGCGGGGTGCATGACGCCCGGTCGGCGGCGATGGTCGCGGCCGCCGCGGCCCCCCTGGCCGCCCGCGGTGCGCGCGTCGGCGTGCTGATGGGCACCGCCTACCTGTTCACCGCCGAGGCGGTCACGTCCGGTGCGATCATGACTGGCTTCCAGCAGGCCGCGCTTGACTGCGAACGCACCGTTCTGCTGGAGACCTCACCCGGGCATGCCACCCGGTGCGTCGAGTCCGACTTCGTGCGCACCTTCCTCGACCGCCGCCGGGAGCTGCTGGCCGCCGGTACGCCCCGCCAGCAGATGTGGCAGGAGCTGGAGTCGCTGAACCTGGGCCGGCTGCGGGTGGCCAGCAAGGGCCTGCGCCGCGACGGTGACCGGCTCGTCCAGGTCGACCCGGCGCTGCAGGTCCGGGAGGGAATGTTCATGATCGGTCAGGTGGCGGCGCTGCGCTCGGCCCGCACGACGGTCGCCGACCTGCACGAGGAGGTCACCAGCGGTGCCGGCCAGGCGCTGGCGGCCCGCGCCGCCGACCTGGGCCTGACCACCGGGCCGTCCAGCCGTACCGGGCCGGCCACGGCGGTGCCGGTCGGGGACGGCGACGCACGACCGTTGGACATCGCCATCGTCGGCATGGCGGCGGTCTTCCCGGAGGCCGCCGATCTCGACGCCTACTGGGCGAACATCGTGGCCGGTGTCGACGCCATCCGCGAGGTACCGGACGACCGGTGGGACCCGCGGATCTACTACCGTCCCGACGCGGTGACCAAGGACGCCGGCCGGCACACCCCGTCGAAGTGGGGTGGTTTCCTGCCGCGCATCCCGTTCGACGCGCTGGCCTACGGCATCCCGCCGCGGGCGCTGCGCAGTATCGAGACCAGCCAGCTGCTGGCGCTCGAGGTCGCCGCGCGGGCGTTGCGCGGCGCCGGATACGACACGGCCCAGAAGGGCCACGGTGAAGGCCGTCCGTTCGACCGGTCGCGCGCGTCGGTGGTGTTCGGGACCGAGGCCGGTACCGACCTGTCCGCCGCCTACAGCATGCGTTCCCTGTGGCCGGGACTGCTCGGTTCCCTGCCGGCGGAGCTCGAGGCGTTCCTGCCCGAGCTGGACGAGGACTCCTTCCCCGGCATGCTCGCGAACGTCATCGCCGGACGGGTCGCGAACCGGCTCGACCTCGGCGGGGTGAACTTCACCGTCGACGCGGCCTGCGCGTCGTCGCTGGCCGCCCTGGACACCGGCTGTAAGGAACTGGTCGCCGGTACCTCCGACCTGGTGCTGTGCGGGGGTGTGGACACCCACGCCGGCGCCCATGACTTCCTGCTGTTCTCCTCGGTGCACGCGCTGTCGCCGAACGGCCGGTGCCGCAGTTTCGACTCCGGGGCCGACGGCACCAGCCTCGGCGAGGGCGCCGCGGTCGTGGTGCTCAAGCGGCTCGCCGACGCCGAGCGCGACGGCGACCGCATCCACGCCGTGATCCGCGCGGTGGCCGGCTCGTCCGACGGGCGGGCGCTCGGCCTGACCGCCCCGCGTAAGGAGGGCCAGGTCCGCGCGCTGGAACGGGCCTACTCCCGGGCCGGGATCTCCCCGCGTGACGTCGGTCTGCTCGAGGCGCACGCCACCGGCACCGTGGTCGGTGACCGCACCGAACTCGCCACCCTCACCGAGATGTTCGTCGACAACGGTGCCGAGCCCGGTTCGTGCGCGGTGGGCTCGGTGAAGTCGCAGATCGGGCACACCAAGTGTGCCGCCGGCCTGGCCGGACTGATCAAGGTGGCGAAGTCGCTGGAGACCGGGGTGCGTCCGCCGACGCTGCACATCGACACCCCCAACGCCTACTGGCAGGCCGACACCAGCCCGTTCTACTTCGACCGGTCGGCCAAGCCCTGGGTGGCGCCGGCCGCGGACCGTCACGCCGGCGTGTCCGCGTTCGGGTTCGGCGGCACGAACTTCCACGTCGTGCTCTCGGCCTACGACGGCGGTCCGGAACCCAGCCACGGCCTCGACCAGTGGCCCGCGGAACTGTTCGTGATCCGCGGTGGCGACCGGGCGGCCGCCGGCCGGGCCCTGGACCGACTCACACAGCTCGTCACCGCCAGCGCCACGGCCGGCCATCCGCTGCGGCTGCGTGACCTCGCCCGCACGGCCAGCGCCGGCGGCGGGCCGGTCCAGGTCGCCTTCGTCGTCGACGACCTGGCTGCCCTGCCGGGCGCGATCGAGGCGGCCCGCACGTTCACCGCGGACCCGACGGCCGGTCGGTTCGTCCGCGCCGACGACGCTGACGCCGGCGATGACGTTGGTCCGGGGGCGACCGCGATGCTGTTCCCCGGTCAGGGCAGCCAGCGGCCGGGGATGCTCGCCGACCTGTTCGTGGCGTTCCCGCGGCTGCGTGAGGTCCTCGATCTCGCCCCCCAGTGGGTCGACACGATGTTCCCGCCGGCGGCCTTCACCCGCGCCGGACGAGACGCCCAGGCCGCGGCGATCACCGACACCCGGGCCGCGCAGCCCACCCTGGGCCTGGCCGGGCTGGCCATGCACGACCTGCTCGCGGGCCTGGGCATCCGACCCGATCATGTCGGTGGCCACTCCTACGGCGAACTCGTCGCCCTGGTCGCCGCCGGCGTGCTCGACCGGGCTGACCTGATCGGGCTCAGCGAGGCGCGGGCCGGCGCGATCCTGGCCGCCGCGGGCGACGACCCCGGCGCGATGGCCGCCGTGGCCGCTCCCATCGAGCAGGTCCGGGCGGTTCTCGCCGACCTGCGCGCCGACGGGGCCGAGGGCACCGTGGTGGTGGTCGCCAACCACAACGCGCCTCGTCAGGTCGCCGTCTCCGGGCCGACCGCGGCACTGGCCCGGGCGATCGAGGCGTTCGCGCAGGCCGGTCTGACGGCCCGGCGCATTCCGGTGGCCTGCGCCTTCCACAGTCCGGTGGTGGCCGCCGCCGCGCGCACCCTGGCCACCCGGCTCGCCGACACCCGGGTCGAGTCCGCGCACCGGACCGTCTGGTCCAACACCACCGCGGCGCCGTATCCGAGCACACCGGCGGAGATCCGGGCGGCGCTCGCCGGTCAGGTCGCCGCGCCGGTGCGGTTCGTCGAGCAGATCGAGGCGATGTACGCCGCCGGTGTGCGGACGTTCATCGAGGCGGGCCCCGGCCGCGTGCTGTCCCAGCTGGTCTCGAAGATCCTCGGGACGCGGCCGCACCGGGTGGTCGCCACCGATGTCGCCGGTGAGTCCGGGGTGCGCCGGTTGCTGCTCGCCGTCGCCGAACTCGCCGCCGCCGGCGTCGCCGTCGATCCGTCCCCCCTGTTCGTCGGCCGCGACGCACGGATCGTCGCCGCGAGCGACATCCCGCGCCGCCCTGGCTGGACGATCGACGGGGCCTACGTCCGCACCGTCGACGGCACCCATGTCGCCGGTGGTCTGCAGCCGCCACGCCAGCTCACCCCGGCCGGCGGCGCTGTTCCCACCGCTACCGCGGCGCCGGCGGTCGCCACCGCCGTTCCGGGCGGCACCGCCGTTCCGGTGACCGCCGTGAGTGTCACCGCTGGTGCGGCGCATGCCGTCGACAGCTCGTCCAACGGTCACGGACCGGCGCCCGCCCTACCGACGCCGCGATCCCTGACCAGCCCGGTGGTGTCGGCCAACGTCACGCCACCGCCCACGTCCACGGTCGATGTTTCGACGACCGAGACCACGCCCGAGTTTGGAGGTGATGGTCCGGTGGAGGCCGTCGTCCTGGATTTCCTGCGAACCAGCCGCGAGATGATCGCCGCGCAGCGCGATGTCGTACTTGGCTACCTGGGCTACGACCCGGCCGGGTACGCCGACCATCCCGCGGCACCACCGGCCGCCCTCCCGGCGGCTCTCACCCAGACGGCTGTCATCCGGACGGCGGTGGCACCGACGCCCGGGGCATCGGCGGCTGTCGTGCCGGCGGTCGCGTCCGCTGCCCGGGCGGGCGTTCCGCCGCAGGTCCGTCCCGATGCGGCGGTGGGCGGCCCGGTGGGCCTGGCCGCGGGTCAGGGGTCACCGGCGGGTGGAAACGGCGCTGGGGTGCCGGTCGGGGTTGTTCCGGTCGCCGCTGTGTCGGTAGCGGTGGAGCCGGCCGCCGCGGCGTCGTCGGTGGGGCTGGACCGGGTGGCGGTGTCCGAGGTGGTGGTCGGGGTGATCGCGGAGCAGACCGGTTATCCGGTGGAGATGCTCGAACCTGATCTGGATCTTGAGGCTGATCTGTCGATCGACTCGATCAAGCGGACGGAGGTGCTCGGGGAGCTGGCCGGTCGGTTGGGGTTGGCGGCGCCGGGTTCCGGTGAGCTGGACGAGTCGGTGGTCGAGGAGCTGGCCGCGATCAAGACGGTGCGCGGCATCGTCGACTGGATCGTCGCCCGCTCCGCCCCGGCCGCGGCCCCGGCGGCCGCGGTGAGCGCCGGCGTCCCGCCGTCCAATGTCGCGGGTGGCGGTACCGGGGGCGCCGCGGCGTCGTCGGTGGGGCTGGACCGGGTGGCGGTGTCCGAGGTGGTGGTCGGGGTGATCGCGGAGCAGACCGGTTATCCGGTGGAGATGCTCGAACCTGATCTGGATCTTGAGGCTGATCTGTCGATCGACTCGATCAAGCGGACGGAGGTGCTCGGGGAGCTGGCCGGTCGGTTGGGGTTGGCGGCGCCGGGTTCCGGTGAGCTGGACGAGTCGGTGGTCGAGGAGCTGGCCGCGATCAAGACGGTGCGCGGCATCGTCGACTGGATCGTCGCCCGCCCCGGTCCGGGGGAGCCGGCGGCCGTGGCGGACCCGGTCCGGGTGCCGGTCCAGGGCCCCGCTGATCCGGCGTCGGCGGGCCCGTCCGCACCGGGCGGCCCGGGCCCGTCGGCCCCGGGCGGTGCCTCGCCGGTCGGGACCGGGTCGTTCGCCGGCACGCCGACGGGCGGCTCGAACTCCAACGGCACCGCGGCGACCTTCGCCGGTCCGGCGTTCGCCGATGTCGTCATGCCCGAACAGGCCTCGCTGACCTCTGCGGGTCACCGCTCCGATGATCGCAGCTCCCAGCCGGCGTTGGCCGGTGTCTCCCGGGCCGCGGCCACGGGTGCGGCCCGGTCCACGGGCGGTGCGCTTGAAGCCGAGCCGTCCGGTGTGTTCCCGCTGCGGCGGTACGTCGTCGAGGTACGGGAGGCCGGACCGCCCGCGCAGGTGGGCGCCACCGACCTGCGCGGAGCTCGGTTCCTGCTGGTCGAGGGTGGCCTCGGGGTCGGCCTGGCGCTGGCGACCCGGCTGGAACGGGCCGGCGCCGAGGTGCGTATCCTCGCCGCGCACGACCGGGGACTGGTCGACCAGATCCGGGCCGGGGCCGGCGCCGATGGTCTGGCCTGGATCGCCTCCGCCGATCCGGATGCCCAGGAGGACGCGGTGCTGCCGGCGGCCTTCCCGGCGCTGCGGGCCGCGGCGCTTGGTGGCTGCCGGCGGGTGCTGGTGGTCACCGGCGACGGCGGACGTTTCGGCTGCCCGACGCCGGCGGTGCCGGGCCGGGCCGCCGGTGCCAGCGTCGCCAACGGGGCGGAGCGTGAGATCGAGGTCGAGCGGCCCGCGGTGCGCCCGACCCGCGGAGCGGGGCTGGCCGGGCTGGTCCGCACGATCGCCCAGGAGGTGCCGGGACTGACGCTGCGGCTGGTCGACGTGGAGCCCAAGGAGGAACCGCGGGGCATCGCCGACAGTCTGTTCACCGAACTGCTCACCGCCGACGGGCCGCTGGTCGTCGGCTACCGGGACGGCGCCCGGGCGGTGGTTCGGCTGCGCCCGGCCCCCGGACCGGACGGCGGTGCGCTGCCCGCCGCCCTCGACGCGTCCGCGGTGGTGCTGCTGACCGGCGGCGCACGGGGGATCACGGCCCGGGTCGCGGTGGAGCTGGCTCGCCGCAGTGGCTGCGCGATCGAACTGGTGGGTCGCACACCGCTGCCGACCGGACCGGAGGACGCGGCGACGGCGTCCGCGTCGGACGCCCCGGCGTTGCGCCGGGCGTTCATCGCCGCGGGGGTGCGTCGCCCGGCGGAGATCGAGGCGCGGATCGCCCGGCTGCTCGCCGAACGGGAGGTGCGCGCGACGCTGGCCACGCTGGGTCAGTTCGGCTCCTCGGTGCGCTATCACGCGGTGGACGTGCGTGACCCGGAGGCCGTGGCGGCGGTTGTCGCCGACGTCTACGCCCGCCATGGCCGGCTCGACGGGATCATCCACGGTGCCGGGGTGCTCGCCGACCGGCTCCTGCGGGACAAGACGCCCGACTCTTTCGAACGTGTGTACGATACGAAGGTCGGCGGCGCGCGGGCGCTGCTCGCGGCGGCGCGCGACGACATCGGTTTCGTCGCCCTGTTCGGCAGCGTCGCCGGTGTGTTCGGCAACCGCGGTCAGGTCGACTACGCCGCCGGTAACGACGCGCTCGACACGCTTGCCCGCGCGGCGTCCGGGCGGTTCGCCGGCCGGGTCGTCAGCGTGGACTGGGGCCCCTGGGGTTCGTCCCACGCCGGCGGCGGGATGGTCTCGCCGGAGCTCGCCCGCGAGTACGCCCGGCGTGGCATCGGGCTGATCGACCCGGTCGAGGGGGTCGAGGCGCTGCTCGCGGAGCTCGCCGGCCCGCTCGATGGTCCCGCGCAGGTGGTCTACATGTGCGCGGACGCGGAGGCGTTCGATGCCTGAACCCGTCGCGCCGGATCCCGGCGGCGCAGCGGGGGGCCGGGGTGGCGCGGTGCCGATCGCCATCGTCGGCATGTCGGCGCTGTTTCCCGGCGCGGGCGACCTCGGTGCCTTCTGGCGCAACATCGTCGGCGGGGTGGACGCGGTGGGCGCCATCCCCCCCGGCCGGTTCGACGTCGAGGACTACTTCGCCGCGCCGTCCGCGGCCGGTGGGCTGGGCGGCTCCGGTGTCTCGGGCCTGAGCGGCCAGGGCGGTCCGAACGGCTCGGGGAGCTCGGCCGCTGACGGGGGCGCGTTCTACTGTCGGCGTGGCGGGTTCGTGGACGATCTGGCGGCCTTCGATCCGACGGCGTTCGGCATCGTCCCGAACGCCGTGGACTGGGCCGAACCCGACCAGCTGCTCGCGTTGC
Source organism: Frankia umida (assembly GCF_023242945.1). Taxonomy (NCBI): domain Bacteria; kingdom Bacillati; phylum Actinomycetota; class Actinomycetes; order Frankiales; family Frankiaceae; genus Frankia; species Frankia umida. The sequence goes on along the minus strand of NZ_JALKFT010000019.1, from coordinate 61,309 downwards.
GCCTGGCCGCCGAGGCGATCACGGACGCCGGGGGAGCGGACCGGCTCGGTGACGCCGACCGGGTCGGCGTGGTCCTCGGCCGCGGTGGCTACGTCGGCTCCGGCGTGGCCCGGCTCGAACAGCGGGTCCGCACCTCACGTCAGCTCGTCACGACCCTGCGGGAGGTGCTGCCGGACCTGCCGGCGGACGCCGTCGAACGGGTCCGCGCGGCCTTCTGTGACCAGCTTGGGCCGGTGCGCGCCGAGGCGTCGATCGGCCTGGTGCCCAACCTCGCCGCGTCCCGGATCGCGAATCGGCTCGACCTGCGCGGACCCGCCTACACGGTGGACGCGGCCTGCGCCTCGTCGCTGATCGCCGTCGAGTCGGCGCTGCGCGACCTCGGCTCCCACCGGACCGACGCGATGATCGTCGGTGGCGCCCATCTCGTCCATGAGGCGTCGTTCTGGAGTGTGTTCACGCTGCTGCGGGCGCTGTCACCGAGCGAGGTGATCCGGCCGTTCGACCGGCGCGCCGACGGCATCGTCATCGGCGAGGGCGTGGGCATGCTGGTGCTGCGCCGGCTGGACGACGCCCGCCGCGACGGCGACCGCGTCTACGCGGTGCTGCGCGGCGCCGGGGCGTCCAGCGACGGGCGCGGTGCCTCGCTGATGGCCCCCGACACCAGCGGTCAGGTCCTCGCCGTGCGACGGGCCTGGGCGGACGCCGGACTCGACCCGACCGCCCCCGGCGCGATCGGCCTGGTCGAGGCGCACGGCACCGCCACCCCCGCCGGTGACGCGGTGGAACTCGCCACCCTCGCCGAGGTCTTCGGCCAGGCCGCGGCCGCTGACGTGGGTGGCATCGGCCTCGGGTCCGTCAAGTCCATGATCGGCCACGCGATGCCGGCGGCGGGCGCGGCCGGTCTGATCAAGACGGCCCTCGCGCTGCACCACCGGACACTGCCACCCACACTGCACTGCGACGAACCACATCCGGCCTTCGCCGCCAGCCGCTTCGCCCCCGTGCGCACCGCCACCCCCTGGGCCGAACCGGCGGGCGGGGGTCCGCGCCGGGCCGGCGTCAACGCCTTCGGTTTCGGCGGCATCAACGCGCACCTCGTCGTCGAGGAGGCCCCGCCGGACATCCCGGTCACCGCCGCCCGCACCTTCCCCGCTCCCACGGCCGCGTCGTCCGCCGCCGCCTCGCCGTCCGGCGTGGTGGTGTCGTCCGGTGAGCTGGGGGCGGACGCGGGCGCCGAACGGGTGCTGCTGCTGGCCGGTTCCGGGCCAGACGATCTTCTCGCCCAGCTGGACCGGCCCGATGCCGAACTGCTGGCCCGCGACGACGCCGCGGCCCCGCCCACCGGCGGGCCCTGGCGACTGGCGCTGGTCGCGCCGAACGCGCGGCGTCTCGCCCTCGCCCGCAGCGCGGTCGGACGAGGAACGCCCTGGCGGGGCCGCAACGACCTGTGGTTCAGCCCCACCGGCCTGCTCGACCCGGCGAACCCGGCCGGCGCCGGGCAGACGGCGTTCCTGTTCTGCGGGCTCGAGGACAACTTCACCCCGCGCGTCGACGACGTCTGCGACCATTTCGGCCTTGACAGACCCAACGCCACTGACACCGCCGGGCTGGGGCAGCATGGCGTGGCGAGCATCGAAATCGGCCGGGTCCTCGACCTCGCGTTGCGCCGGCTCGGTATCGTCCCCGACCTCGTCGGCGGGCACAGCATCGGCGAGTGGAACGCGATGATCTCCTGCGGGCTGGTCACCGACGCCTTCGCCGACTCGTTCATCGCCGGGTTCGACCCCGCCTCCCTCGAGGTGCCCGGGGTCGCCTTCGGGGCGCTGGGCTGCGGCGCCGAGCAGGCGGGCGCGGTGATCGCGCACCTCGACGAGGTCGTCCTGTCGCACGACAACTGCCCGCATCAGTCGATCATCTGCGGGCGGGAGGACAGCGTGCGCGCCGCGCTGGATGAACTGCGCCGCGCCGGCGTGCTCGGCCGGCTGCTGCCGTTCCGCTCCGGCTTCCACTCCCCGTTCTTCGAGCCCTACCAGGACGTCGCGCGCGCCGCGATCGATGCCACCACCTTCGCCGAGGCGACGGTGCCGATCTGGTCGGCGACGACCGCGGCGCCCTACCCCCGTGACCACGACGAGGTGCGCGACCTGACGCTGCGCCACCTCGTCGCGCCGGTGCGGTTCCGGGAGCTGCTCGACGAGCTGTACGCGTCCGGGGTGCGGGCGTTCGTGCAGGTCGGTGTCGGCAGCATCGCCGGGTTCGTCGATGACACGCTGCGCGGACGGGAACATCTCTCCCTGGTCTCGAACACACCGAAGCGGTCAGGTCTGGAACAGCTGCGCCGGGTCGCCGCCGCGCTGTGGGCCGAGGGTGCCGCGCCGCGCCTGGACCTGCTGCCCTGCCGGACCCGCCCCACGCCGCCCGCGCCCCCGGTGGGAACCGGGGCGCCCGTGACACCGCCCGGCCGGCGCGTGCAACTGCCGCGCGGCGCAGGCCGGCCCGTCCCGTTGCGACTGGGAACGCCCCTGGTGCGCCTCGGGCCCGCCGCCGCCGACCTGCTGGGCCGCCCGTCCGCCCGGACCCCCCAGACCCCCCAGGCCGCGCCTGCCACAGTGCCCGTCGCGTCACCTGGCACCGTCGCGTCATCTGGCACCGTCGGGTCACCCGGAGCGGTCGGGTCGCCTGTGCTGGCCGAGCTGCAGGGCGTGCTGGCGGACGGGGACCAGGCCCTGACCGCTGTCGTCGGCCGCTGGAACGGGGCGGTGCCGGGTTCGCCCGCCGCTCGCGACCGGAGCACCTCGCCCGGGCGGCGAGTGGCCGCGCCGGCCAGACCGTCCAGGCCCTCCAGACCCTCAAGGCCGTCCAGGCCCTCGGTGCCCGCGAGATCGGCTGGTTCGTCCAGGTCCGCCGCGTCCAACGGGCTGGTCGGCTCCTCGGCGCCGGTCGGGGCGGGCGTACCGCCTGGGCCGCCCGGCGCGGCTGGGCCGTCCGGGGCGGTGCCGTCGTCCGGGCTGGGGGCGGGGCCGCGCACCGTGGTGCGTCGACTGTCGCTGGCGTCGATGCCGCACGTCGTCGACCACTGCTTCTACCGGCAGCCGCCGGGCTGGACCGACCAGTCCGACCGTTTTCCGGTCGTGCCGATGACCGAGGTCCTGGAGCTGATGATCGCCGAGGCGGCGGCGCTGCTGCCCGGACGGGTGCCGATCGGGCTGCGGGACGTGCGGGCGCTGCGCTGGCTCGCGATCGAGCCCGCCGTCGAGGTGACGATCACCCTGAGCGGGGTCGAGCCCGCCGCGGTGGAGCGCGGGCCGCGCGACGGTGGCACGGCGGCCGGGGAGCCCGAGGCGGTCGAAGCGGTGCGGGTCAGTGTCGAGGGGTACGCCCGCGGCACGGTGCTGTTCGCCGCCGGCTATCCGAGCCCACCGGCGACGAGTCCGACCACCGCGGATCTGCCGGCTCCGGCGGGCACACCCGTCCTGCCGGACGAGCGTGCGCCGCGCCAGCAGGGGCCGGATCTCTACCGCGGCCGGTTTCTGTTCCACGGCCCCGGCTATCAGGGTGTCGAACACATCGACGGGATCGCCTCGGGTGGCGTTCGGGGGCGGCTGCGGGTGCCGTCCGCGTCCGGAGCGTTGTTGGACAACGCCGGGCAGCTGTTCGGGTACTGGGCGATGGAACATCTGGCGCAGGATTCGCTGCTGCTGCCCCAGTCCATCGCGGACGTGCGTTTCTTCGGCCCGCCGCCGGTCGTCGGCGAGGCGTTGGACTGCGTGGTGCGCATCCGCGCGGTGGCCGAGCGGACCGTCGTCGCCGATCTGGAACTGCGCCGGGCCGACGGGCGGTGCTGGGCGATCATCACCGCCTGGACCGATCGCCGGTTCGCCAACGACGCGGTGCTGTGGACGATGGTGCGTTCCCCGGAGCTGCACACCGTCGCGCAGCCCGCCGGTGAGGGCTGGCTGGTGGCGCTCGACCGGTGGAGCGAGTCGGCCTCCCGGGAACTGATCGTGCGTCACTACCTGGACGCGGAGGCCCGGGCCAGGCTCGCCGCACTGAACCCGCGGGCCGCCCGCGGCCGGCTGCTGGGCCGCATCGCCGCTCAGGACGCCGTCCGTCGCTGGCTGTGGGACCGCGGTGCCGGGCCGGTCTGGGCGATCGAGGTCGGGATCGACAACGACCCGCTCGGTGCCCCCCGGGTCCGGCCACTGCCGGTGCGGGCGGGTGTGCCGGTCCTTGACGCGCCCTGGGTGTCGCTGGCGCACAAGCCGGAACTGGCCGTCGCGCTGGTGTCGGCCGCCGGTTCGGTCGGCATCGACGTGGAGCGGATCGTGGCGCGCGCCCCCGGCGTGGAGCGGGCCGCGCTCGCCCCGTCCGAGGTGGATCTGCTCGACCGGCTCGCCGGCGACGACGACGCGGCGCGGGCGGTGTGGTTCACCCGGCTGTGGGCGGCGAAGGAGGCGGCGGCGAAGGCACGGGGCACGGGCCTGGCGGGTCGTCCACGCCAGTTCGTCGTCGACGGACCGTATCCGGCGCCGCCGGTGTGGTCGTCGTTTCCCGCCAGTGGCACGGCCGGCCCGCCGTTGCTGCTGCGGGTCACCGTGGCCGGTGACCTGGCCACGGGTGATCAGGCCGTGGGTGATCAGGCCGCGGGGGAACCGGGGGACGGTGGCGACCGGCGGTCGCATGGGCGGTGGGTGGCATTGCGTACCGTGGATGCCGCCGGCCGGATTCTGCCCGACGATGCGCGGATCGGCTCCGGCCGTCCGGATTCCGCGGCGTCCGCCGACCGCGCCGACCTTCCCGCACGTTATGTCGTCGCCTGGACCTCACCCGAGGTCGAGGCCGATGTCGTGGCCGGGCGTCCCGGCCGTGCGCACCAGCGTGACAGCGTCGGGGAACGGAGCTTTTCCAGATGACAGCGCAGCAGAAAATCGTGACCGGCGTCCCAGCGGCGACCGGGGAAAAGGTGGCGCAGATGGACCGGCCAGCGGTGGAGACCCGCGTGCTCGAGGAGATCGCCGAAGACGTCCGCGACGTCATCGGCGAGGAATACGCGTTCGACATGAAGATCACCATGGACACGTCGTTCAGCGAGGACCTCGAACTGGAAAGCATCGAGTTCGTCGCGCTCGCCGACCGGCTGCGTGAGCGGTACGGCGACGCCGTCGACTTCGTCGGTTTCCTGGCCACCCGGGACGTCGACCAGGTCATCAACATGCGGGTCGGTGAGGTGGTGGAGTTCGTCGTCGACAGCCTGCCCACCCCGGCGACGACCGGTTCGATCTGAGCCGACAGCCGTCCCGCGGGACAGGCATCCGGGTAACAGCCGTACTGGGGGACAGCGGTGCTGGGGGACTCAGCGACCGAGCAGGAGAGTGGTGCGAATGAGTGAGATCGTCGCGAACGACGTCCGGCTGCACGTGCAGCGGATCGGCCCGCCGGGCGGTGCGGGCACCGACATCCCGACCGTCGTGATGCTGCACGGCATGGTCATGGACAACATGTCCAGTTTCTACCTGTCGCTGGGCACCTATCTCTCCGATGCCGGCTGCGACGTCATCTGCTACGACCTGCGTGGTCACGGCCGCAGCGAACGCACCCCCGACGGCTACCGGCTCACCGACTCCCTGGCCGACCTGACGGGCCTGCTCGACGAGCTCGGCGTGGACCAGCCGGTGCACCTCGTCGGCAACAGCTACGGCGCGACGATGGCCCTCGCCTACGGGCTGGAACACGGCGAACGGGTGGCGAGTCTGACCCTGATCGAACCGCCGTTCCTGCTGGAGGGGCTCGGCGAGGAGATGGCCCGGTCGCTGAGCCAGATCCTCGCGGCGATGTCCGACGACGAGGTCGAGCAGTGGTTGCAGCAGGCCGCCGGTCGGGTCGCGGGCCGCGCGACCCGCTCGGCCCGCCGGCTGCTGCAGGAGACGACGATCGCCGGCGACATGCTGGCGACCCAGCCGTTCTCCACCGAGGCGCTCGGTCGACTGGCGATGCCCGTCCTCGTCGTCTACGGGGAGAACTCGGACATCGTCGACCAGGCCGAGACCCTCACCTCGGTCATCCCGAACACGACCCTGGTGGTCCTCGCCCACCACACCCACATGGTGCTGCGGGAGGCCACCGGCTACCTGCGTGAGCTGATGCGCTGGTGGCTGTTCGAGGATCGCGGCACCGAACCGCCCGTCTACGTCCCGCGGACCGAACGGCGTTTCGAGACCCCGCGGTGGGTGACCGACATGGTGCCGCCGCCCGATCTCAACACCCCCCGGCCCGCGGCCGCGGCGGAGGGCGGCCGCGGATGAGCCGGGTGCTGTTCGTGGTTCCGCCGCTGACCGGGCATGTCAACCCGGCGATCGGGGTCGCCGGTGAACTCGCCGCCCGCGGCCATGAGGTCGCGATCGCCGGCCACCTGGACGTGATCGGCCATCTGATCCCTGCCGGGATGACCGTGTTCGGGTTGCCGGACCTGCCCGGCGACGCCGACCGGGAGGCCGTCGTCGCCCGTTCGCGTGGGCTGCGCGGCCCGGCGTCGCTGAAGTTCCTGTGGGAGGAGTTCCTGCTTCCGCTGAACACCGCGATGATCCCCGCGATCGAACAGATCGTCGCCCGGTTCCACCCGGACGCGATCGTCGCCGACCAGCAGGCCATCGGCGCGGCCCTGGTCGCCCGGCGCCACGGGCTGCACTGGGCGACCCTCGCCACCACCTCCGCCGAACTCGACGATCCCTACGGGGTGCTCGCCGGTCTCGGCCAGTGGGTCCGCGGGCTGCTCCGCGACTTCCAGCTCACCCACGGCCTGACCAGCGCGGACGCGGACGCCGTCGATCTGCGCTTCTCCGACGAACTGGTCATCGTCTTCTCCGTCGCCGACCTGCTGCGCCGCCCGGACACCCCGCAGCCGTCGGTCGCACCCCGCAACACGGTCTTCGTGGGCAGCGCCACCGGTGGACTGCGGGTCGCCAGCACCCCGTTTCCCTGGGAGTGGCTGGACCCGCGGCGCGCCGCGGTGCTCGTCTCGCTGGGCACCGTCACCCGGGAGGCCGGTGGCCGGTTCCTGCGGGCCGCGGCGGAAGGGCTGCTGACCCTCACCGACCGGGTGCAGGCGATCGTGGTGGCCCCACCGGGGCTCATCGACGACCTCAACGCCCCCGACGACCTGCTGGTCACCGAGTCGGTGCCGCAGATCGAGCTGATGAGCAGGCTGTCGGCGGTGGTCTGCCACGCCGGTAACAACACCGTGTGCGAGGCGCTCACCCACGGCCTGCCCCTGGTCGTCGCCCCCGTCCGTGATGATCAGCCGATCATCGCCGAACAGGTGGTGCGCACCGGCGCCGGGGTGCGGATCAAGTTCGGCCGCGCCGGCGCGTCCAACGTGCGGGCCGCGGTGAGCGCCGTTCTGGACGACCCGATCCACCGACTCGCGGCCGAGCGGCTGCGCGACGCCTTCCGGCTCGCCGGCGGGGTCGCCGCCGCGGCCGACCACGTCGAGAAGTTGGTCGCATGAGGTGAGCGGGCTGCTCGCGTGGTTGGCGCCCGCGGTGTGCGTCGGGTTGATCATCAATGCGGTGCGGCTGCGTGGCCGGCTGCGCCGGTTGGAGACCGTTCCCGCCTCCGGTCGGCCGGTCGACCCGCGGCACGAGTTCCTCATCGCCGCCGGCGTCGAGATGACCGACGGTGCCCGTCGAGCCGCCAGCTACCACGCAAGCCGGGACCACCTCGACGTCCTCGACCTGGTGCCGACCGACCTGACCGTCGAACGCGCCCTCGACGTCGCCCGGATGGTCGACACCCGCACCTACCGCACCGACCGCTGCGTGCCGGGCCGGGGGGCCTTCCAGGCGCTGCTGGTGCGTTCGGAGATCCTCGACCGCGCCGGGATCAGCCCCCGGGAGGACTTCGACCCGGTCGAACTCGTCGACATCACCGAGCGGGTGAAGCTGTTCGCCTCGGACTCGACCGACCTGGCCGTCCTGCCTGGTCTGCGGGCCGCCCGCGACGACGCCGCGATGCGGGTCCGGGTGCAGCAGCGGGCCTACCGGTTCACCCGGCGTTACCAGCTTTTCCCGTTCGTCCCCCAGGTCGCCACCGGTATCGGTCTGCACTACAACCAGGCGTGGGGCATCACCGCGCTGGCCCTGTTCTGGTTCCAGCCGTTCGTCGTCTGCGCCGGCAGGGTGCCGCTGGCCCCCCGCGACCTGATCCGCTCACCTCTGGTGCGGATTCTCGGTGGTGTGCTGTTCGTCATCGACTCGGTGCGGGCCGGACGGACCCAGTCGGCGCGGGCCGCCGCGGCCAAGGCCGCCGGTCTGCCCGCCGACCCGGTCAAACACGCCGCCCGGGTGCGCCGTGCCGCCAGCCGTGACGCCTACCACCGCGAGGTGCAGGAAGGTCTCGACCGGTTCCTGCGCCGGGCCCGTGACGACTGCCCGTGGTGCGGGTCGACGGAACTCGCCGTCCGGCTGGTCGCCCCCGACATGCTGCTGCGCAAACCCGGCGAGTTCACCCTCGACCGTTGCGAGCACTGCGGGCACATGTTCCTCAACCCGGCGCTGAACGCCGAGGGGCAGGAGTTCTACGAGCGCGACCGGTACGACGGGCTGCGCGCCGACCTCGGTGAACGGGTGCTCGCGGTGATCGCCCGGGACCGGCGCGACCAGGTCGCCGCCGTGCGGCCGTTCGGGCTGCCCCGCACCTGGCTGGACGTCGGCTCCCGCTTCGGGCATCTGCCCAACGCCGCCCGCGAACGCTGGCCGGCCACCGTGTTCGACGGAGCGGACAGCTCCGCCTGCCTCGACGAGGGCCTGCGCCGCGGCTGGGTCGACCACGCCTACCACGGGCGGCTTTCCGACATCGCGGACTCCGTCGCCGGCCAGTACGACGTGATCAGCATGTTCGGCTATCTCGAAGGCAGCGAGGACCCGTCCGCCGAACTCGACGCCGTCACCAAGGCCCTGCCCGCCGGCGGCCTGCTGCTGTGCGAACTGGCGAACGCCGAATCGGTGCAGGCGCGGCTGCTCGGCCGGTTCTGGTCCGGCTGGGCCATCCCCGAACGCGCCCACTTCATCCCGGTGGACAACCTGCTCGCCGCCCTGACCGACCGGGGCCTGCGGCCCGTGCTGGTGCGCTTCGCCGCCCCCTGCGGCCCCGGCGATCTCACGCTGGCACTGCGGTTCGCCGTCAACGCCATCGCCCCCCAGCCGATGCCCTGGTTGCGCCGGGCCGCCGGCCCGGTCGCGACGGTCGCCTGGGCGCTGATGATGGCCATCGTGAGCCCGCTGCTGACCCTGGCCCGGGTGGCCGACCGCCTCTGCCGGCGTTTCGTCCACGCCCCCCGCTACTCCAGCACCTGCCTGATCATCGCCCGTCGCGAGCTCTGAGCCGACCGTCCCGTACCAGCCGTGTCGGTACGGGACGGTCGGGCGGTGGTGTGGTCAGACCGGCCAGGTCTCACCGCGCCAGGCGGCGTCCCAGAACATCCACTCGTAGCGCGCGGTGACGACGAAATGGTCGGTGGCGCGTTCCCGCTCGGTCGGCGACGCCTGCGCGCCGACCCGATCGGTGAGCGCGATGACCCGGTCGGCCACCGTCTGGAAGGCCGGATCGCCGTAGGCGGCGATCCAACGGGCGTAGAGCGGATCCGGGGAGGACGCGGCGAGCAGTTCCGCGCCCACCCGGGCGTAGATCCAGTAGCAGGGCAGCACCGCGGCGAGACCTTCGAGGAACGACCCGCCGTACCCGGTGGCCAGCAGATAGCTGGTGTACGCCCGCGTCGTCGGCCCGACGACATCCCGCATCCCGGCCGCACCACCCCCGTCCTCGCGCCCGCCCCACGTCCCGTCTCCGTCTCCGTCGCCGTCGTCGGCCAGGGCCTGACGCAGGTCGGCGTGCATCGCCTGTTCGGCGGCGATGGCATCGGCGGCGTCGGTGGCCAGGGCGCGCACATCCGCTTCGGTCGGCGCCTTGGCCGCGCACACCGCCAACGCCCGTGCGTAGTCGCGCAGGTAATGGGTGTCCTGCACGATGAAGCGGCCGAACGCCGACCGGGGCAGGCTGCCGTCGGTGAGCCCGGTGAGGAACGGATGGCGCAGGATCGCCTGGTAGATCTCCCGCGTCGACGTCCACAGCTGCGCGGTGAACGACCCGGGCGTGGCGACGCCGGGCACGGCGGCGAAGCCACCGAGGTCGCAGGGCTGGCCCGCCGCGGGCGCCGGTAGGTGAACCGGCTCGCTCACCGGGCGGGCAGGTACTGGTTGGTGACGACGTCCGCGGCCGCGACCGTGGACGTGATCAGCTTCTCCGTGCGCATCCAGGTGATGAACGACGTCCAGTCGGCGACGTCCATCCGGCCGAAGCCATCCGGGTTGCGCAGCAGCGGCGCCGTTTCCTTGATCATGGTGGGCAGGAGCTTGGGGTCGTAGCCGTCGGCGGCGTCGCGCAGCGTCTCGCTCGCCTGCTCCGGATCGGCGAGCGCCTTCTCGTTGCCGGCGGCGGTCGCCCGCAGGAAGTCGCGCACGAGGGTGGCGTAGGCCGGGTCGCTGGCGAGTCGACTCCGCTTGGCGACGATCACGAGCTCGTCGTACTGCGGCACGCCGGCGTCGGTCACCGGGATGACCTTCGGTGCCAGGTTGCGGGCGGTGAGCGTGACACCCTCGACGTTGCGGTAGGCGCCGAGCGTCGCGTCGACCTTCTTCGAGATCATCGCCGGAAGCAGGTCGGCGCCGACGTCCACCCGGTGCAGCGACGCCGGATCGATCCTGTTCGCGCGGGCGATGGCATCCAGGAACGCCTCGTCGGTACTGAGCCCCGCGGTGCCGATCGTCTTGCCGGCGAGATCCGCGGCGCTGGTGATACCGGCCGACCCGATCGCCATGATCGAGTTGAGGGCGGTCGGGACGAGCGCGCCCACCGCCACCACGTCGAGCTTCTGCGCCGCCCCGATGATCACCTCGGGTTCGTAGGAGATGCCCAGGTCAACGGTGCCGGTGCTGACCAGCTTCAACGGATCGGACGGGTCGGACGGCGAGCGCAGCGTGACGTTGAGCCCGGCATCCCGGTAGTCACCGCCGTCCAGCGCCGCGTAGAGGGCCAGATGGTCCGGGTTGGGTTCCCAGTCGAGCAGCACCGTGGCTGCTCGCTGTGCGCCGCCCGCGTCATCGTCGGAACCACACGCCGTCGTGGCGGTGAGGACGACGGCGAGCAGTGCGGCCGCTGGGAGGGTCAGCCGGCGCAGGCGCGGCGAGATCATCGAACGTTCCCTTCTCGGGCCGAACAGACAGTGGTGCGGACCCCGTCGACCGGGGCGGCGGGAGGATTCCCAGCGCCGTCGGGACGGGCGGTGGCACGATCGCCGCCAGCGCGGCGCATGGCACGCGCGCGGCCCCCGCCCGCCCGGATTCCGTTCCCGCCCGGGCGGGTGCCGGCGGTGGCATGCGTGCTGGCGGGACGATGCCAGGGGACGAGCAGCCGCTGGGCCGCGCACACCAGGGCGAACAGCGCCACCGACATGGCGGTGAGCAGGACGATCGCCGCGAACACCAGGTCGGACTGCAACTGCGGCACACCCTGGCGCATCACATGACCAAGTCCGTCGGCGGCACCGGAGTACTCGCCGAACACCGCCCCGGTGGCCGCGTAGGCGGCGGCGAGCCGAAGCCCCGTGAACACCGAGGGCAGCGCCGCCGGGAACTCCACCCGGACGAAGATCGCCAGCCGGCCGCCGTGCAGCGTGCGCATCATCGCCACCAGCCGCGGATCGACCGAGGCGAGGCCGTCGAGCGTACCGACGACCACCGGGAAGAAACAGATCAACGCGACCAGGATCAGCTTCGGGGTGATCCCGTAGCCGAACACGATCGCGAGGATCGGCGCGATCACCACGATCGGGATCGTCTGCGAGCCGATCAGCAGCGGGTACAGCGCGCGCCGTGCCACAGCGGAGAAGTGCAGGGCGCAGCCGATGCCGAGCCCCGCGGCGAGCGACAGGGCGAATCCGGCGACGAGTTCCTTCGCCGTCACCCAGGTGGCGCTTGCCAGGGTGTCGTTCCAGCGGCGCACCAGCGTCGAGGCGACCTGGTCCGGTGCGGGCAGGATGTACTCCTCGACCCGCAGCACCCGGGTGACGAAGTCCCAGCAGCCCAGCACCACCAGGCCGACCACGACACCGGGCCACAGCGCCCGCGTCGAGCGGCCGCTGTCCGACCGGCCGCTCATCGCACGGATTCCGGTGTCGCCACGCCGCCCCGGAAGCGCGGTGCGTCCCGGTCCGGCCCCTCCGGCTCGCGGGCCCGCTCCAGGCTGGCAAGAACGGCATCCCGCAGGGCGATGAACCGGGGGTCGGCCAGGCGTGCCCGCCGCACCGAACCCGCGGTGTGGCCGTTCCCGGCGCCGACGGTTGGGGTGGCGACGACTGGGCTGCCGGCGGTGGGGCCGCTGTCGAAGGTGGGCACGTCGAAGGTCGAGACGATCCGGCCGGGGCGGGCGGACATCACCGCGACCCGGTCGCACAGCAGCAGCGCCTCCTCGACGTCATGGGTGACGAGCAGGACCGTGCGCGGCTCGCCGACGAGCGTCGAACGCAGCCAGTCCTGCAGGTCGGCACGGGTGATCGCGTCGAGCGCGCCGAACGGTTCGTCGAGCAGCAGCACCGGTTTGCCGGCGGCGAGCGTCCGCAGGAACGACACCCGCTGGCGCATCCCCCCGGACAGCGCGGCCGGTCGATGCCCGGCGAAGTCGGCGAGACCGAACCGCTCCAGCAGCGGCCAGACCTCCCGCGACGCCTCCTCGCGGCCACGGCCCTGGTTCTCCAGCGGGATGCGGGCGTTGGCCAGGACGCTGCGCCACGGCAGCAGCAGATCCTGCTGCGGCATCCACGCGCAGTGGGCGAGGCGGCCCGGCGCCGCGGTGGCACCGAGCACACTGATCCGCCCGGCGTCCGGCTCGTCCAACCCGCAGACGATCGACAGCAACGTCGACTTGCCGCACCCGCTTGGCCCGACGATCCCGAGGCGGCTGCCGGGCTCGACGCGCAGATCGACATCGGCGACGGCGAGGGTGTCACCGAAACCGCGGCGGATGCCGGCCAGCTCGATACCCGGATCGGACGGCGGTACCAGATCGGACGGTGATACCGGGTCGGGCGGTGCGCTGCTCGGGCGTGCTTCGGCTGTGCGGCGGCGGCGCCCGACCACGATGACTCCCTACGCCGGCATTACCCGGACAGGTTCAGGCGGTCGGCGGCGCCGGGCTGATGCCCAGCCGCCCTCTCAGCCTCCTCGGGTGGAAGCTCCCGCATTGTTCGCCCAAAAGTACGGCACGTTCAGTCCTTCGCCAACCCCACGGCCCCGATCGCCCACCGTGACCTGCATCGCCGTCGCCCATCGGGTCCTGGCGTCGGCGTGGCGAGCCGGAACCCGATGGGCGGGCGGGCACGGGTGAGGCGACTACCAGGCCGGAGCCCGGCCCGGGCGGCTCATGAGGCCAGCGCGGCGTCCTGGGCGGGGAGGGTCGACACCCATCCCCGCCTGCGCAACGCCCCGGTGACGAACGTGACGGCCTGTTCCGGTGTCTCCCGCAGCATCCGCGTGGGCAGGCGGACGACGAGGTGACCCGCACTGTCATCGACGGTGCAGGGCGGACCGAGGATGGGCACGACCTCGGCCTGGACCGGCCACGGGTCGAAGCAGACGCGCAGCTGCGAGGTCGGCTCGTCGGGCGGGCCGTCGGTCAGGTAGCGGGCGACCGGCAGCCGGTGGTGCTGTTCGAGGCGGCGGAACATCGCCTCGGCCAGCCGGGGCGCGTCGACCTCAAGCGCGTCGAGCGTCTCGGCGATCAGGGTCCGGCGCGTGATGGGGCCACGCCGGGCCAGCGCGTCCCGTAGCCCGCGCAGCGTCACCACCTCCTGGGACACCGCGGCGCCGAGGATCGACACCGCCGCGGCCTGGGAGGGAGCCCACTCGACCATGTCGATGACGGATCGGCTGGGCCTGGTGCGACGGGGCAGCCGCCAGCCGTCGAGATCGGCCTGCTCGAGGCGGGCGCTGTGCCGCACGACGATGCCCGGGGGTGCCGTGATGCGGCGGGCGGTGGGCACCAGGATGGTCACCGGTTCGTCGGCGTGGCCGGCCAGCCCGGCGAGCGAAGCCGCCGCGGCGCCGGCCAGCACGCCGTCGCGGCCGACGGCTTCCATCGCCGCCCACAGGCGCTGCATGTCGCCCACCGCGGTCAGCTCGGTGATCAGCACACCGCGGTAGGGCTGTCGCCAGCGCCCGTCGGCGACGTGCTGGCGGATCTCGGTTCGGGGGACACCGGCGGCGACCGCATCGCGGACTGTGATCACGCCGGCCTGGATGGTGGCGATCTCCTGCCAGGAGAGTCGGCCAGGGTTATGGGCCATGAGTCGACAATGATGGTTGTTCTGGTGTTGATCCAGGGTCTTCTTTTGACTGTGGATAATTTGGCGGCTGGCAAGCCGGGTTCAGCGGCGCTCTGGGTGCAGGTCGAGCTGGGTTCAGGGCGAGCTGGGTTCAGGTCGGTGTGCGTGGTGGGTTGATCCGTCGCCGGCCACGGCGCAGTGGTCGCTCGCCGCTGTCATCGGCGGGCCGGGTGACCGGTGCCGCCGAGGGGCCCGGTGGTTCTGGTGGTATCCCGCCGGTCGCTGCCCGCCCGCCAGCAGGGCGCGGCTGGGAGATCAGCGGCGAGGTTTCCGGCACCCAGCCGGACGCACCCAAGGTCGCACGCGACGTCACGTCGATGTCGCGTCGTGGAGTGGCCGGCTGGACGGCGAAGTCCGTCGCTCGCGGTGTGAGCAGCTCGGGAGGTACCGGTACGGAGCCGGCCGAGGACCATCCACCCGCTGTCGGCCAGGCCGTGGACTCGACCGCTCGCGCAGGCTCCGCCGGTCGCGCCGCCGGCGCGCCCGGACGTTCGACGGCTGGCGGCCCGGCCGGAGCTGGTGCGGCGGCGAACGCGACGGCGCCACCCTGGGCGACCGTGACGGGCACCGCGGGGCCCGTCGCCGGGTCGGGAGAGACCCCGGGCAGCAACACCATGCCGGGGTTGCAGTCGCCCATGGCGACCCGTCCTGGTCCGTCCACCGCACTGACCAGCAGGAAGGCCGTGGTGGGCAGGGTCTGCACGGTGGTCGGTTCGACCAGGAACTCGTAGACCCGTGCGGAGGTCTCACCGTCGGTCGTCGAGTCGCTGACCGACGTGTTCACGGTGCGCTGCCAGGTGCGTGAACGCGAGGTCGTCACCGATTCCTGCCAGCCGGTGTTCGTCGAGGAGTTCTGCAACCAGGGCAGCAGCCGGGTGCCGTCGTAGGTTCTGGCGGAACCACCGCTGGTCCCGGTGGTGTCGGAGGTGCCGTCCTGGGTGCCGACGCTGTCGCTGTCGCCGGCGGTGAAGCTTCGGCCGACCTGCGCGGTCACCTGCGACAGGACGAACCGGTGGCCGCGGCCGATGAACTCCGCCGCGGTGGTCGCGTCCTTGCCGTTGCCGAGCCGCATGATGATCGTGGAGGCGCCCTGGCTGCCAAGCAGGCGCTCGGTGTCGTCAGCGAGCCGTTCGAACAACAGCACCAGACGCGTGCCGGCTGTCTCGGCCTGCCGGGCAAGCGCCGTCAGTACCGGGCGCCCGAGACCGTCCGCACCGGCGACCACCACGAGGTCGTGCCCCGCCACAGGAAGCTGGATCCGCCGACGAAGCTGCCGGAGCAGGGCCTGCACGACGAGACGATCGGCCAGTTCCTTGTGGGCGATCGCCGTGGTCCGGCTCGAGGTCGCGATCACCCGTAACCCACGCACCGGCCACCACGTCGACAGCGCACGTCCCCCAGCCAGGTGCGCCGGCCCCGCACCGAGGGCGCCGGTTCCCGCCACGTCCCAGGCCCTGGGGTCCGTGGCGCCGGCTGGCGCGGGCGGGCACAGCGCCCGCAGCGAGGAACGCAGGTAGCGCAGCTCGTCGGGGATGCGCTCGCCGCGTCCGAAGGCGTTCATGCGCCCGACCAGCTCCATGGCCTGCGCGGGGGAGATCGCGGTCGTGCGCGTGCCGTCCTCGAGCCCCTCGAGCACCCGCAGGCCCTCGGCGAGACGGCTGAACGTCAGGTCCTGCCCGAGCACCTCGGTGACCGCGCTGATCAGATCGGCGTGCAGCGCCCGACGGTGCGGATCCGGTTCACGTGTTCCCGTCGGCTCGAAGGCGTCCGCCACGAGCTCGCCCGCCTCACGCGGCCCCAGACCGGCGAGCAGCCGCACCTCGTCGAGCTGGCCGGGCAGGTCCCACGACTCGACGGGGCACCGGACCTCACCGGCGAGTCGGGCCAGACCACCGCCCACCGTCCGTTCGCTGAGGTCGACCAGCAGCACACCGGTCCCGCTGGCCAGCAGGGACGCGCCAGCCGTGGCCAACAGGCTGGCCCAGCCGTCGCCGTCGCCACCGAACACGTCCACACGCGGAGTCGAAGCCGGCGCGGTGATCGGATGGAAGGCGCTGCTGGCCGCCCGCCGCCGCCGCTCGGTCTGATCATGGGCCGAGACCGCGGCCTGCCATGCCGCGGTCGCCCTGTCGTGTGCGGCCCGCGCCCTGGCCGTGATCGTCGCGGTGCGCCTGCGTGCCCGGACGAGCCGTAGCTGATGCACCAGGACCGGTAGTCCGGTCAGGATGGCAAGGCCGAATCCGGCCGGTACGAAGAGGATCCCGCCGTCGTGGGCGAGCAGGACGCCGAACGCGACGAACGCGACGGGCAGGAGCATTCTGACCCAGAGCAGCCGCAGCGCCCGGCCGCGCCGGTCGGAGATCGCCCGCAGATCGGGCAGCCTCGGCGGTGTGAACACCGGTCGCTGTTCGGCGACCGGGCTCGGTGTGGGCGGGCCGCCATCGACGAACTCCCAGCCCCAGCGTTCTGCCGGCACGAACAGGCCCCGTGCCAGCGTCGCCTGCGCCGCCAGTGTCGCCCTCTCCATCCTCGTCCCCCGACCTGACTGACCGACTGGCTCTCTGTCACCCGGCTGTCACCCGGCGCCCGGGTCCCTGCCCCGCGCCGCCACGTCGAGCGAGCATCGCCCGGTGGCGTCCGCCGTGCGAGGGCGGCCGAGATCGGGTACCTGGCGTCGTGTGTTGGTCTCTCCCCGTTGATAGTATGGCGCGTAGTGTCCGTTCTGTCGCGTTCCGCCGACCGCGTGCGGGGCGGTGGTCGGCGCGCGTGACGACGTCGTCGTCGTCGGGTGTGCGCCAGTGTGGTCGTCCTGGCCTGGCCGCCTGGAGAATCACGGGCTGTCGGCGTGGAGAAGGTTGGCGATCTGGTCGACGAGGTCCGCCAGATGGGGGCCGTCGCACGCTCGGCGCACAGCGCGGAGAACGGCGGGTTGGTCCGTCCCGCCACCGATCTTCCGGACCGCCTCGAGCAGGCCGCTGCCGGTGGTGTCGCCGAGGCAGACCTGGTCCGCTCCCTGGGTGTAGACAGTGCTCGTCCGAAGCCAGGAGAGCTGCTCGCCGAGGGTGTCGCCGGTGATGTCCAGGCCGCGGTCGTACCAGGCGTCCGTGAGCGGGTGCGGGGGCGCGTTCTCACCGTCTCGGCCCACCGCCTCACCGAGCGCCACGCGGATGTCCTGCCATCGGTACACCCCGGCGGTGAGCCGCCGCGAGTCGGTCCCGTCCCGGTCGCCGGTATCGGCCGGGCCGGCCAGCCGCCGGCGGAGGGTGGCGTGCAGCGCGTCGGCGAACTCGTCGGGGTCGACGAAGGGCGCCAGCAGCGTGGCACGAGCCGCGACCGCCCGGTCGACGGCGTGCGCGAGCAGGCAGTCGAGGTGGCGTGGCCGCGCCGCCTCGAGCTGCGCCCGCAGCGCCGCGGACGGGCCGAACGGGTCCTCCCGAAGCAGATGGGCGAATCCCATCACCTGGTGCGCGGCGAGCGCCTCCACCCACAGCACCACGAGAGGGTCGTTCGCGGCGAGGGCCGCGGTCTCGGTCTCCCCGAGATCGCAGGGGCGCTCGGTGCGGCACACCGGTCCGCAGCGGGGGCTGCGTCGTGCCGCCAGCGGGACGCTGACATGGCGGGCCTGCCGGGTCGACTCCCGCGCGTCGCCCGCGGTCATCCGGGCGAGCACGGGGCGGTCCATGCCGTCCACGCTGACGGCCGCGACGCCGGCTGGCAGCGCCACCACGACTTCGGACTGTTCCGGGCGCAGGTTCATCGTCGCCCCGACGGCCTCGCGGTCGTCGGCGGCCGGCAGGCGGTGCATCACCTTCAGCGCGGTGTTCTTGATGACATCCGGCAGGATCTTCGCCGGGATCTGCTCGACGACCACCAGACCTTCGCCGTAGGCGCGGATCTCCGCGAGCAGCGAGGCGAACAGTTCGACGGCGGCCGCCGCCGGACCGTCGGTGACGTTCTTCAGCAGCCGGTGCGCCTCCTCGACGACGAGGACGTGGCGCAGTCCGCCGGCACCGGTGGCCCCGTACCGCACCCGCAGGTGTTCGACAACGCGAATCAGCACGGCTCCGAGCAGGAAGGCCTTGTCCTGGTCGCTGGTGATGTCCTCGAGTTCGAAGACCACGTTGCGGGTGAGCAGGGCGCCGATGTCGAGTGGATGGCCACCCTCGAAGAAACGGCCCGGGCTGCCCTGGCGCAGGCTGCCGATACGTACGTCGACGAAGCCGCGGACGTCCGCGGTGACCTCCGCGCCGTAGCCGATGTTCTCCACGGTCCGGGTGGCGGTTCGTTGCAGATCGCCGAGGGTGGGGTAACGCCGGCGCGCGTCGACGAGCGGGTCGGCGCGCGGCCCGCGAACGTGCAGACGCGGGCGGTGCGCGGGTTCGGGCCGGTCCAGGACGAGATTCCAACCCAGATCGACATAGCAGGCGGTCAACGCGCGGGCGAGGACCTGGGGAAACGGCTCGTGCGCCTCGAAAGCGGCCAGGAACAACGCTCGAACAAGGTCAAGGTGGCTCTGCAGCGGGAACCCGGCCTCGGGTTCCAGGGGATTGAGCGAGGCGGGTGGCGCGTCCAGCCGGCCCGGCCGGATGACCAGCACCTCGCCGCGTCCACCGCCGCCGGGATGCGCGGGGTCGGTCAGGTCGGCGAGGCGCCCGGCCATCCGCGCGTACTCCGCCTTCGCCGGTTCCAGCACCAGCCAGGGAATGGCGTCCGGCATGCGGGTCAGCGATTCGAGCAGACCACGCACGGTCTGCGACTTCCCCGAGCCGGTGGCGCCGCAGACGAACGCATGCCGGTTCAGCGTCGCCCGGGTGACACTGAGCGTTCCCGCCGGCGACCAGCCGGCGTCGAGGACGTCCCCGAGACGCACCGCGCCCGGCGACCCGGTCGGATCGGCCGGACCGGTGCGGTTCGGGCCCTCCGGGGTGACGTCGAACGTGTGCGGGGTGACCAGGGTGATACCGGGCAGTTCGCGGGCGGGCGGGCGGGCGAGCGCGGCGAGCAGTTCGGCGCCGGCGCGGAAGGGGCTGCGCGCGGACGCCGGCGATCCGGGCGGGGTGCGCGCGGCCAGGGCACCCGCCAGTGAACTCACCGGGCCCAGCGGGCGCAACGTGTAGGGCAGGTCGTCAAGGTCGCTGGCGCCGCCCAGCAGGGCGGCCACCGAGAACGCGCTGGCCCGGCTGGCCGCGCCGACGAGGATCTCGACGTCCCACATGCCGCTGGCGGCCGCCCGGCCGAGTTCCCGATGCCGGTTCTCGGCCCGTTCGAGGTCGAGCCGCGCGCCCTGGTCGTGCTCGCG
This sequence comes from Frankia umida, assembly GCF_023242945.1. Taxonomy (NCBI): domain Bacteria; kingdom Bacillati; phylum Actinomycetota; class Actinomycetes; order Frankiales; family Frankiaceae; genus Frankia; species Frankia umida. The sequence continues at coordinate 41,579 of NZ_JALKFT010000019.1, read as the reverse complement.
CATGCGCAGCGCCGGGATGCTCCGGGTGAGGGCGTCCCGTTCGGCCTCGAGGTGTTCCGGCGGGACCGGCCAGGCGACCACCAGCCAGGCGAACGGCCCGGACAGGTGTGCGGCGTAGTCATCGAACGAACCGCGGCGCGGCCCGCCACCGCCACCGCCGCCGGCCGCGTTACCGCCACCCGGTTGACCGCTGGAACCGTTCGCCCACAGCGCGTCGGGTGCGCCGGCGCACCGCAGCCAGTACGGAAGGCGCGCCAGGTTGGCCGCGACCGTCTCGGACGGGACCGGCCGCGCGGTGGCGCCCGGCGGATAGAGCATCGGGACGGGATCGCTGTGCTGGTCCGGGCGCCGGGACGCCGACTGCGGCTCCCCCGACCGATGTACACCGGGTGGGGGAGAACCGGGCGGCGGTGGGAGCCGCGGCAGTCGGTGACCGGGCCACGCGCCCTCGAGGAGGCCGCGCGGCGGATCGTCCGGGTGCTGCTCGGGGCCCGTCGGTGCGGGGGGCGACGCGAGGACGGCGGCTGTGAGGGCGGCGGTGTCCGGGGGGAAGTACGGTCGGCCGCCGGCGAGGACCTGGATGTGGGTCTCGCCCGGACCGCGCAGCCACGCGAGGGCGAGTCCCGTCCCGGACCGACCCTCGCCCTCGAGCGCGATCAGCTCGGCATGGGCGCCGACCAGGGCCGCGAACAGGGCGGATGGGACGGGATCGGGCCCGGCGCCCGGGTCCGGGCGGCGCGGGGCGCTGAGGATGCGATGGAACTGGAATCCGTCGAGCACGGTCGTCGAGCCTGCTTCGCTGAGAGCCCCAGGGCGGCAGCCGCCCGAGTACGGATGCGGTGCGTCGCCGTCATTGTTCCATTCGTCGCGTCTCGGCGTGGTTTGACGCTCTCCTCGCGTGAGGGAGATGTTTCCTTGCGTGATCGAAAGAGCACGGACAGGGATGTGCTCTGCAGTGTCGGTCGAGATGTCGCAGGAGGTCGCGTGACCCGCGAATGTGGGCCGTCTGGACGGGGGCGGAGCCCGGGACCACCCCGAGGCCGCGAAAGCGCTGAACGTATCGTCGGAAGTGGTGCGGGTGAGTCGCACCTGCGCGGCGGGGGGAAGATCGCCGTGGGCGACCGGGCATGGTCCTCTCGCTGGACCTGCCGCCGCGTAACGCCGCCCAGAGCAGGATGGCGCCCGCCCAGGGCGTGGCCCGGGAACCGGAGACATGGCTGATCACCGCAGGGCGGGGCGTGCCGCGCGATCGAGCGCGCGGGCCGTGCGCGGCCGACCGTCCGTCCTCATCCTGGCGGCCATCGGCACGGCCCTCGTCGTCGGTGCCGCGGGCGTCCTGAACCTTGACGATTCCGCGGACGGCTCCACCCGGCCCACGTCGGCGTCGGCGCGGCCGATGGGTCCGAACGGGGCGGCGACACCCGGCCCCGGGACCGTCGTCGGCCACGACGGGGCGATCCCGGGCATCGGCTCGGTGATGATGGCCAAGGTGCCCCGAGCGGCACGTCAGGCCATCGTGGTCACCGGGATCGATCGTGACGCGAACATCAACAGCGTCATGCTGTGGCAGCGAGCTGGCACGCGGTCTCCCTGGGTTTCCTTCGGTGCGCCGATGACCGGGCGCAACGGGGCCAACGGGTGGACCGGCGCCCATCACGAGGGCGACCTGCGCAGCCCGATCGGCGTGTTCAGCCTGACGGCGGCCGGTGGTCGGCTCCCGGACCCCGGTTCGGCGCTGCCCTACGAATACCAGCCGTCCTTTTACCAGACCGCGGCACCGCAGGGCGAGCCACTCGCGGACGCGTTCAACTACGTCGTCGCGATCGACTACAACCGGGTCCCCGGACGCCCGCCCTCGGACCCGAGTCGTCCACTCGGCGACCAGGTGGGTGGGGACATCTGGCTGCACGTCGACCATCAGGCGCCGACTCGCGGCTGCGTCGCGCTCACCCAGGACACGCTGGTCTCGGTCATGCGCTGGCTGTCACCCCAGGCCCATCCCATGATCATTATGGGTGATGTGGCCGATCTCAGCGCCGACGTGTAGCCGCGCTGGTCCGCGGCGGGAGCGTCGGAAACTGTCGGACCCCCGTGGCACGATGACCGCCATGAGACGACCGCCGGAGCTGGGGTGACCGCCGGAGTTGGGGTGACCGCCGCCGTGAGCGGCCGACGCGCGCGGGAACTCCAGCTGCGCGAGCTCGTGCTGCTGCGCCGGGTCCGTGACCGGATCGACCGGGAGTACACCCGCCCGCTCGACGTCGAGGCGCTGGCCCGCGGCGTGCACATGTCCGCAGGGCACCTGAGCCGGCAGTTTCGCCTCGCCTACGGTGAGCCGCCCTACTCCTATCTGATGACCCGCCGGATCGAGCGGGCCATGGCGCTGCTGCGTCGCGGCGATCTGAGCGTCACCGACGTCTGCTTCGCGGTCGGCTGCTCGTCGCTGGGCAGTTTCAGCAGCCGTTTCACCGATCTTGTCGGGATGACGCCGACCGCCTACCGGCGCGCGGCCGCGCGTTCGACCCAGGGGCTGCCGGCCTGTGTGGCGAGGCAGGTGAGCAGGCCGGTCCGCATCCCGGCGGGCAGGTCGGTGCGCAGTCGACCACCAGAGGTGACCGACGATCCGGTCAGAAATGGAGAAGCGCAGGTCACAGAGCCGCAGCTAGCCTGACCGTCATGAGCGGCATCACCATTCACAGCAGCTTTCTCCCGCATCGCGACCCGGAGGCGTCGTTGACCTTCTACCGGGACATCCTCGGCTTCGAGGTCCGGGGCGACGTCGGGCACGCCACGATGCGCTGGATCACGGTCGGCCCGGTCGACCAGCCCGGGACGTCCATCGTGCTGGCCCCGCCGGCGGCCGATCCCGGGGTGACCGAGGACGAGCGGCGCACCATCGCCGAGATGATGGCCAAGGGAACCTACGCCATGATCCTGCTGGCCACCGCGGACCTGGACGGCGTCTTCGACCGGTTGCAGGCCAGCGAGACCGAGATCGTCCAGGAGCCGACCGAGCAGCCCTACGGCGTCCGGGACTGCGCGGTGCGCGATCCCGCCGGCACTCTGATCCGCCTCCAACAGATCCGCTAACTCACCTCGGCAGGGCCATGGCCAGGTGCGCCATGGCCGAGATGGGACACGATGAGCACGTCCACGTCCACGTCCGTGGCGTCCACGCCCGTGGGGCCCGTGGTGGCCGACCGGCATGATCTGATCCGGGTGCACGGCGCCCGGGAGAACAACCTGCGCGACATCAGTGTCGAACTGCCCAAGCGGCGGCTCACGGTGTTCACGGGGGTGTCCGGGTCGGGCAAGAGCTCGCTCGTGTTCGCCACGATCGCCGCCGAGTCGCAGCGTCTGATCAACGAGACGTACAGCGCGTTCGTCCAGGGGTTCATGCCGACGTTGTCGCGCCCGGACGTCGACGTCCTCGACGGGCTGACCACCGTGATCACCGTCGACCAGCAGCGGCTGGGCGCCGACCCACGCTCCACCGTCGGGACCGTCACCGACGCGAACGCGATGCTGCGGATTCTGTTCAGCCGGCTCGGGCAGCCCCACATCGGCCCGCCGGGGGCGTTCTCGTTCAACGTGCCGTCCGTGCGGGCCAGCGGCGCGATCACGGTCGCACGGGGCAGCGAGGCGAAGGCCGTCCGCACGACGTTCACCCGCACCGGCGGCATGTGCCCGCGGTGCGAGGGCCGCGGCAACGTGTCCGACCTGGACCTGGCCGCCCTCTACGACGACACGAGGTCGCTGAACGAGGGTGCCATCACGATCCCCGGCTACAGCATGGACGGCTGGTTCGGTCGGATCTTCAACGGCTGCGGCTTCTTCGATCCGGACAAGCCGATTCGCGGGTTCACCAAACGGGAGCTGCACGACCTCCTGCACAGGGAACCCACCAAGATCAAGGTGGACGGGATCAACCTCACCTACGAGGGGCTGATCCCGAAGATCCGCAAGTCGATGCTGGCCAAGGACCGTGAGGCCATGCAGCCCCACATCCGGGCGTTCGTCGACCGGGCGGTCACCTTCACCACCTGCCCGGACTGCGACGGCACCCGGCTGGCCGAGGCGACCCGATCCTCGAAGATCCGTGGGATCTCCATCGCCGACGCCTGCGCGATGCAGATCAGCGACCTCGCCGGCTGGCTCGAGGGCATCGACGAGCCGTCGGTCGCGCCGCTGGTCGCGTCCCTGCGCCACGCCCTGGGCTCGTTCGTGGAGATCGGCCTGGGGTACCTGAGCCTGGACCGGCCCTCGGGCACGCTGTCCGGCGGTGAGGCGCAGCGGGTCAAGATGGTGCGCCACCTCGGCTCGTCGCTCACCGACATCACCTACGTCTTCGACGAGCCCACCACCGGGCTGCACCCGCACGACATCGCCCGGATGAACGATCTGCTGCTGCGCCTGCGGGACAAGGGCAACACGGTGCTCGTCGTCGAGCACAAACCCGAGACGATCGCCATCGCGGACCACATCGTCGATCTCGGCCCCGGCGCCGGCTCCGACGGCGGCACGGTCTGCTTCGAGGGCACCGTCGACGGGCTGCGGGCCGCCGGTACCGTCACCGGCCGGCACGTCGACGACCGCGCCACCCTGCGGGAGACGGTGCGCACGCCGAAGGGGCAGCTGCGGATCCGCGGCGCCACCACCCACAACCTGCGCGATGTCGACGTCGACATCCCGCTGGGCGTCCTGGTCGTCATCACCGGGGTGGCAGGGTCGGGCAAGAGCTCGCTCGTGCACGGCTCCATCCCGGCGTCCGCCGGGGTCGTCTCGGTGGACCAGAGCGCCATCCGTGGTTCCCGGCGCAGCAACCCCGCCACCTACACCGGTCTGCTCGACCCGATCCGCAAGGCCTTCGCGAAGGCCAACGGGGTGAAACCCGCCCTGTTCAGCGCCAACTCCGAGGGTGCCTGTCCGACCTGCAACGGCGCCGGTGTCATCTACACCGATCTGGCGATGATGGCGGGTGTCGCCTCGACCTGCGAGGACTGCGAGGGCCGCCGGTTCGACGCGTCGGTGCTCGAGTACCACCTGGGCGGTCGGGACATCAGCGAGGTGCTGGCGATGTCAGCCGCCGAGGCCGCCGCGTTCTTCGGCGCGTCCGGTCCCGCCGACGCCCGCACCCCGGCGGCCCGGGTCATTCTCGACCGGCTCGTCGACGTCGGCCTCGGGTACCTGCGGATCGGCCAGCCGCTGACGACCCTGTCCGGCGGTGAGCGTCAGCGGCTGCGTCTGGCCACCCACCTGGGCGAACGCGGCGGCGTCTACGTCCTGGACGAGCCGACCACCGGCCTGCACCTGGCCGATGTCGCGCAGCTGCTCGCCCTGCTCGACCGGCTCGTCGACGCCGGCAAGTCGGTGATCGTCGTCGAGCATCACCAGGCCGTCATGGCCCACGCCGACTGGATCATCGATCTCGGTCCCGGCGCGGGCCATGACGGCGGCCGGATCGTCTTCGAAGGGACGCCCGCCGACCTCGTCGCAGCCCGGACGACGCTGACCGCCCAACACCTCGCCGCCTACATCGACGCCTGACCGGCCAGCCGCCAGCGGTCAGCGGTCAGCGGTCAGCGGTCAGCGGTGAGGCGTCAGCGGTCGGCCGTCCGGGTCAGGACTTGTGCTGTTCGGCGTGACCACCGAACTGCTTGCGCATCGCGGACAGGAGCTTGTCGGCGAACAGGCCCTCGCCGCGGGAGCTGAAGCGCTCGTAGAGCGAGGCGGTCAGCACGTGGGCGGGCACGCCCTCGTCGACGGCGGCGAGCACCGTCCAGCGGCCTTCGCCGGAGTCGGAGACCCGGCCGGAGAACTCGGTGAGTTCCGGGTCCTCGACGAGGGCGGTGGCGGTGAGGTCGAGCAGCCACGAGGCCACGACGCTGCCGCGCCGCCAGACCTCGGAGATCGCGGCGGTGTCCAGGTCGTACTGGTAGTACTCCGGGTTCGCCAGTGGTGTGGTCTCGGCGTTGTGCTCGGCGATCTCGTGGCCGATGTTGGCCTTGTCGAGGATGGCGAGGCCCTCGGCGAACGCGGCCATCATGCCGTACTCGATGCCGTTGTGGACCATCTTGACGAAGTGGCCGGCGCCGGCGGGGCCGCAGTGCAGGTAGCCCTTCTCCGGCTGGGTCGGCTCGCCGGTACGGCCGGGGGTGCGCGGCACGTCGCCGACGCCGGGGGCGATCGTCTCGAACAGCGGCTCGAGTCCGGCGACGACGTCGGTCTCACCGCCGATCATCAGACAGAAGCCGCGCTCGAGGCCGAACACGCCGCCGGAGGTGCCGACGTCCACGTAGTGCAGGCCGCGCCCGGCGAGCTCCTTCGCCCGGTGGATGTCGTCGCGGTAGTAGGAGTTGCCACCGTCGATGATGATGTCACCGGGGGTGAACAGTTCGGCCACCTTGGCCACGGTCTCGCCGGTCAGGCCCGCCGGCACCATGATCCACGCGGCGCGTGGTGGGCGCAGGGCCTCGGCGAACTCGGCGAGGGTCCGGGCCCCCGTGGCGCCTTCGGCCTCGAGGGCCTTGATGGCGTCGGCGTTCACGTCGTAGACCACGCATTCGTGGCCGTCGCGGATCAGGCGGCGCACCAGGTTCGCACCCATTCGGCCGAGTCCGACCATCCCGAGCTGCATCTCGTCTCCCCGCTCGTCTCGTTCTCGGTGGTCCGGTCCCGATGACACGCCATGGCGTGCGGTCCCGTCGACGGGGATCGCGACGACATGGGGCAACCGGACCGGACCGTGCTTCGGCTTGTCTTGCCATTGTTCCCTTGACACCGCGGGTCTCCCGATCGCGGTCGGCGTGGCGTCCGATCGGGCGGAGTGCTTCTCGTCACCGTCGCACCTTTCGTACCGCTCCCATCGCCGGTGGGCCGGCCCCGCCTCGCCGCCGGGCCTCGCCGTTCACGGATCAGCATGGTCGGCCCGCGTACGGTACGGACCCGACCGTGCCAGAGCACGCGGCCGAGACGGGGGTAGCGGCCGCGGCGAGGGTGGTAGCCGTGTCGAATGGTCACGGCCAGGTGGCCATGGTCATCCTGGCGGGACGAGGTAACGGCCGGACGTCGGCTGGATGGACGTCGGCCGACGGCAGCCTGGGAGGCGCCCATGGACGGGACCAGCACTGACGGCGCGGGTGTGGACGTGATCGTGCTCGGCGCCGGGCCGGCGGGGGAGAACGTCGCGGGACGGTGCGCGCGGGCGGGGCTCGCGGTGGCGATCGTCGAGCGGGAACTCGTCGGCGGCGAGTGCAGCTACTGGGGGTGCATCCCCAGCAAGACCCTGCTGCGCCCGGGGGAGGTGCTCGCGGCGGCCCGTCGGGTACCGGGTGCGGCCGCGGCGGTCACCGGGCGGCTGGATGTGGCGGCCGTCCTCGCCCGCCGCGACGAGCTGGTGGGCGACTACCACGACGACGGCCAGGTTCCGTGGCTGACCGAGCGCGGCGTCGAACTGGTGCGGGGCACGGGCCGCCTGACCGGCCGGCCACGTGAGGTGCGGGTGTTCCTGGCCGACGGCGGGCAACGGCTGCTGGTGGCGTCGCGGGCGGTGGTGCTGGCCACGGGAACGCGGGCGACGATCCCGCCGGTGCCGGGGCTGGCGGAGGCCGAACCGTGGGACAACCGGTCGGCGACCGGCGCCCGGCATGTGCCGCGCAGCCTGGTCGTCCTCGGTGGCGGGGCGGTCGGAGCCGAGCTGGCGCAGGCGTTTCGACGGCTGGGCGGCGAGTCGGTCACCGTCGTGGAGGGAGCGCCGCGGCTGCTGGCCCGCGAGGAGGAGTTCGTCGGCGACGAGGTACGGGCGGCGTTCGAGGCCGAGGGCATCACCGTGCTGGTCGACACCCGCGCGACGGCGGTGCACCGCCCGCCGGCACACCGGGCCGACCAGCGCCGTCCGCAGGTGTCCGTCCAGGTCACCGGTCCGGCGGGGGTGGTACGGGAACTGGTCGCGGACGAGATCCTGGTGGCGGCGGGGCGCACCCCGGCGACGGACGACCTCGGCCTCGAGACGATCGGGTCGCGTCCCGGCGGGTTCGTCGAGGTGGACGAGCACCTGCGGGCCCGGGCGGTCCCGCAGGGGTGGCTGTACGCCGTCGGCGACGTCTGCGGCCGGGCGTTGCTCACCCATATGGGCAAGTACCAGGCCCGCATCGCCGCGGACGTCATCGTCGGACGCCACGACAGCGCGGGACGGCCCGCCCGCGACCATGCCGACGGGCGGGCGGTGCCACGGGTGACCTTCACCGACCCGCAGGTGGCGGCGGTGGGACTGACCGAACGGGCGGCGCGCGAGGCGGGGCTCGCGGTGCGGGCGGTTCGTGTCCCGACCGGCGGGGTGGCGGGCGCGTCGGTGCGGGGAACGGGTGCGGTCGGCACGTCGATGCTGGTCATCGAGGAGGACCGACGGGTGGTGGTCGGGGCGACGTTCACCGGCGCCGACACCCAGGAACTGCTGCACGCGGCAACCGTCGCCATTGTCGGCGAGGTGTCACTGGATCGGCTCTGGCACGCGGTGCCGGCATTTCCGACGGTCAGCGAGGTGTGGCTGGGACTTCTGGAGGAATACGGCCTCTGACGCGACCACGGGACCCACCCGCGCCGCCCGGACATGGCCCGAAAGCGACGCGGGTGTGAGCCCCGTGCGGCTCAGGCGAAGATGGAAACACCCCCGGGGCCAATGAGCAGCCCGACCACGATGAGCACGATGCCGTAAAGCAGTGCGCCGCGCACGATTGTCACGACACCGGCGATGACGAAAATCGCCGCGATCAACCAAAGAACAGTTCCCATGGTGGACGTCGTTCCGCGCCCGGCCCCGGTAAAACCCCCGGGTGACATCGGGGTGCCCCCGATCTCGCCCCGCCGGGCCATTCCCCGCCGTCCGCGCGGTTCAGCCCGGTGCCGCCGAGGAGGCTGAGGAGGCCGAGGACGCGGCCGGTGCCGAAGGAGCCGCGGTGGGTGTCGGTGCTGGCGCGCGGCGCTCGGCGGGGTGGCCGAGGTGGCGTACGTCCGGCGCGCCCAGGCGGGTGGCGTCGGCGGTGGCGTCGTCGGCCTCCTGCTGCGAGGCGCGTTCGGCCGCCACCCGGGCCAGGTAGTGCTCCACCTCGCGGTCGCGGTCGGCCGGTGCCCAGCCAAGGACGGGGGCGAGCAGGTCGGCGACGGCCCGAGCCACCTCGACGCCCCGGTCACGGGTCTCGATGGAGATCCGGGTGCGGCGGGTCAGCACGTCCTCCAGGTGCAGGGCGCCTTCGTGGGTGACGGCGTAGACGGCCTCGGCGGCCAGGTAGGTCGGCGCGCCGGGCAGCGGACGGCCGAGCTCGGCCCGGGACGCGGCCAGCTCCAGCACCTCCTCGGCGAGCGTGCCGTACCGGTGCAGCAGGTGTTCGATCCAACCGACGTGCAGACCGCTACGGCGCGCCAGGAGCTCACGGGCGTTCCACAGGGCGGGGTAGCCGTCCGCGCCGAGCAGGGGGATCTTCTCCGTGCACGAGGCGGGGACCGTCCGGTTGAGCCCGCGGACGGCGGCGTCGACGGCGTCGGCGGCCATCACCCGGTAGGTCGTGTACTTCCCACCGGCGACCATCGTCAGCCCCGGTGCGGGGGAGACGACGGCGTGCTCACGCGACAGCGCCGAGGTGTCCTGCGACTCGCCGGCCAGCAGCGGCCGCAGACCCGCGTAGACGCCGGTGATGTCCTCGGTGGTCAGGGGGGTGCGCAGCACCCGGTTGACGGTGGTGAGCAGGTAGTCGATGTCGGCGCTGGACGCGGCCGGATGGGCGAGGTCGAGGTTCCAGTCGGTGTCGGTCGTCCCGATGATCCACTGCCCGCCCCAGGGGATGACGAACAGGACGCTGCGCTCGGTGCGCAGAATGAGCCCGGTCTCCCCGTGGACCCGGTCGCGCGGGACGACGATGTGCACACCCTTGGACGCCCGCACCGACAGCCGCCCGCGCCCGCCGACCATGGCCTGGATGTCGTCCGTCCACACCCCGGCGGCGTTGATCGTCTCCCGGGCGCGCAGCTCGATCTCCTCGCCGGACTCCAGGTCACGCACCTGGACGCCGGCGACCCGCTCACCTTCGCGCAGCAGCCCGACGACCCGGGCGCTGGTGGCCACCGCCGCGCCGTAACGGGCCGCGGTGCGGGCGACGAACATGGTGTGCCGGGCGTCGTCGACCTGCCCGTCCCAGTACTGGATGGCGCCGACGAGCGCGTCCGGGCGCAGGGACGGAAACGCCCGCAGCGCCGCCTTGCGGGTGAGGTGCCGGTGATGTGGCACGGTCCCGTCGCCACCGGGGCCGATGCGGGCCAGACCCTGGCCGAGGGTGTCGTAGAGCAGCACGCCACTGCCGAGGTAGGCCCGCTCCCAGCCGTGGCGGGTCAGCGGAAGCAGGAACGGGATGGCGTGCACGAGATGCGGGGCGAGCGTGTCGAGCATCAGCGAACGTTCCCGCAGGGCCTCGCGCACGAGTGGGGCGTTGAGCTGCTCGAGGTAGCGCAGGCCGCCGTGGATGAGCTTGCTGGACCGGCTGGATGTCCCGGCGGCGAGGTCACGCGCCTCGACCAGGGCGACGGACAGGCCGCGGGTGGCGGCGTCCAGGGCCACCCCCGCCCCGGTCACGCCGCCGCCGATCACGACGATGTCCATCACCTCGGTGCGCATCCGGCGCAGTGCCGCGGTGCGACCGGCGGGGTCGAGGACCCCCGGCGCCGCGGGCCTGGTCGACGTCAAGACGGTGATCCTCCTTCGTGCGGCGCTGGCGGTGGCCGGTCCCATCGTGCGGGTCCATCGTGCCGGCTCGCGGTGACCGTCGCCTGTGGGCTCCGTGAACGATGAGGTGTCGGGGACCAGAGGACCGTCCACCGACACATGGCCGGCCGTCGGGTACTACCGTCTCACTGTCTGCGCGCTGGCGGGGGGAAGCGACGAAGCCGACAGATGGGGTTGACCACGTGGATCTGACCTACCCACCCGAAGTGGCGGATTTCCGTCGTGACCTGCGGGACTGGCTGGCCGCGGAGCTGCCCGCGGCGTGGGCGGCACCGGGCTTCTGGACCACGCTGGGCGAGGACGAGTCCTTCGACCTGCGCCGCGGCTGGGAGCGGCGTAAGGCCCTGGCCGGTTTCGGTGGGATCGACTGGCCGACCGAGTACGGCGGGCGCGGCGGTTCGCCCACGATGGCCGCCCTGGCCGACGCGGAACTGGCCCGCGCCCGCGCGCCCCGCTCGGTGAACCCGTTGGGCCTGACGTTCCTGGCGCCGACCGTGATGGCCGTCGGTACGCCCGAGCAGAAGGCCGGGATCCTCGCGCCGATGCTGCGCAACGACGTGATCTGGTGCCAGGGTTTCTCCGAACCCGAATCCGGCTCGGACCTCGGCTCGGTGCGTACCCGGGGCGAACGCGACGGCGACGACTTCCTCGTCCATGGCCAGAAGGTGTGGACGACGTCGGCCCGCCACGCCGACCGGATGTTCGCCCTGGTGCGCACCGATCCCGCCGCGAGTCGACACCGCGGCCTGTCGCTGCTGCTGATCGACCTGCGTTCACCCGGTGTCGAGGTGCGCCCGATCCGGCAGCTGAGCGGGATCAGCGAGTTCGGTGAGGTGTTCTTCACCGATGTGCGGGTGCCCGCGGCGGACTGCGTCGGCGGCCTCGGCAACGGCTGGGCGACGGCGATGCTGCTGCTGTCGTTCGAGCGTGGGGCGTCCGCGATGGGCCAGTACACCGACTTCCGCCGGGCCTACGACCAGATCGTCGAGGTCGCCCGCGCGCTCGGCCGTGACCGTGACCCGTCGGTCCGCCAGTCCCTGGCACGCCGCCTGGTGGAGCTGGAGTGCCTGCGCTACCACGCCCTGCACGTGCTGACCGAGGTCGAACGCGGCCGGGACCTCGGCTTCGCCTCGTCGGTGACCAAACTGCAGTGGTCGCAGGCCTACCAGGGCCTGTTCGACACGTTCGACGAGGTGCTCGGCGCGGATGTGGGTCTGGACCATCCGCTCGGCGAGTTCGGCGGTCTGGATCTGACCGCCCTGCGGCGGGAGAGTTTCTGGACCCGGTCGGTCACCATCTGGGGTGGCTCATCCCAGATCCAGCGTTCGATCGTCGCCGAACGCGTGCTCGGCCTGCCCAACACCCGCCTCGCCTGAGGCCCGTCCCGAGGAGCCCGCGCCCGTGTTCTTCGCTCTCACCGATGAGCAGCGTGCCCTGGCCGAGACCGTCCGTGACGTGCTCGCCGATCGCTTCGACCTGACGGCGGTGCGGGCGGTGTTCGAGGACACCGGCGGCGACGGCCATCCCCGCGAACTGTGGCGGACGATCGGTGACCAGGGCTGGTTGTCGGTGTGCGTGCCCGTCGACCAGGGCGGCCTCGGCCTCGGCCTGGTCGACGCGCAGGTGATCGCCCGGGCCTTCGGCGCCGGCGTGCTGCCCGGACCGTGGGCGTCGACCGTGCTCGCCGGCGAGGCGGTGCGCCGGTTCGGTTCGTCGGCGCAGGCCACCGCGGTGCTGGGTCCCCTCGGGGGCGGTGAGCTCGTCGCCACGGTCGCGCTGCGTGGCCCCGGCGGCGGCCTCGGCCGGCCGGGTATCGCCGTGCGCGCCACCTCGGACGGCCGCCTGTACGGGATGGCCAGCGGGGTCGAGTACGCCGCCGTCGCCGACCTGCTCGTCGTCGCCGCCCTGGAAGCCGCCCCGGAAACGGCGCCCGGCGCGGACGCCGATGCCACGGGAGGCCCGGCGGTCGTGCCCGTCGACGGCGTCGGCCTGTATCTGGTGGATCCGTGCGCGGTGGGGGTGCGGGTGGCGCCGCAGTCCGGATTCGACGGGACGACCCGCCTCGCCGCGGTGACCCTCGAGGGCGTGCTGGGCCGGCGCCTGCCCGGCTCCGACGACGCGGCCCTCGCCGACCTGCTGCGCCGCGGCGCGGTGCTGGCCGCCGCTGATCTCGTCGGTCTCGCCCGGGAGGCCCTGCGGCGCACGGTCGCCTACGACAGCGCCCGCGTCCAGTTCGGTCGTCCGGTCGGCTCCTTCCAGGCGCTCGCGCATCACCTCGCCGACCTGCACGTCGCGGTCACCATGGCCGAGCACGCCGTCCTGTTCGCCGCCCACGCCGTCGACTCCACCCCCGCCGACACCCCTGCCAACACCCCCGCCGACGCCACGGAGCTGGCTGACCCGGTGGACGTCGACCGGGTCGACGCGGTGCTCGCCGTGGCGATCGCGAAGAGCAAGGCCAATGACACCGCGCGGGACGTCACCGCCGCGATGATCCAGTACCACGGTGGCATCGGCTACACCTGGGAGCACGACACCCACTTCTTCTACAAGCGCGCCAAACGACTCGCGGCGGCCTACGGCGACAGCGGGGACCATCTGGCCGAGATCGCGCGGACAGCGGTGGGCCCCATGCCGTAGCCCCGAGCGAGCACGGCGTCGGGGGACGGCAGACACATGTCCACAGCAGCGGACATCTGGGTTTACTCGGAGCTTTTCCTCGGCCAGATCGGCCCGCGGCGGCCTGTCGCGCGTCCCGGGTGTCGGCGCGGGTAGCCAGATCGTCCACACTTATGCGATATGAACGGACGTTCCGTGCAGGCACTGGCAAGGGTGATGGTCCGGTGCGCCATCCAGCTACGGATGGTGCACCTGGCATTTCTGGTGTCGTCCGTCGCGGTCTGGTTCGACCGGTACCGTGACCATCCGGTCGCGGTCGCCGGGGCGGCCGGGATGTTCGCGTGGAGCGTGCTGGTCCTCATCCTGCTGCGCCCCCAGCTCGCCGACGCCCGCCCGGACGACCGGCCCGCCGATTCCGCGTCCGCCGCCGATCCCGCCGCCGGTGCGGTGCCGGGCCTCGACGGTGAGCGGGAGGACTCCGGGGAGTCGGTCCGCATCCCATCGGTGCTCGCCAGGCTGGACGTGCTGATGGCGACGGTGGGTGTCGCCCTGGCCCCCTGGATCGTGCCGGATCCGGTGCGCGGTGATCCGTCCTCGCTGGTGTTCGTCGCCGCCCTCACCGCGGCGGTCACCGCGGCCTTCTCGCTGACCCGGCGGGCCCTGCTGGGTGCCGTGGCGCTGCTGGGCGTCGTCCATCTCGTCACGGGAGTGGGGCAGCGGCCGCAGGTCTTCGCGGCGACGCTGATCCTGATCGTCATCGCGACCTTGCTGCGTTACGCGCTCATGCGGCTGCTCCGGGTCGCCGACGACGCCGATCTGCGCCAGCAGAAGTCCACGGCGCGCCGTCGACGGATGCTGGTCGCCGAGGCGCGCGAACGGGCGGCGCAGGAGAGCGAACGCCTGCTGCACGACACGATCCTCAACACGTTGACCGGCATCGGCATGGCCGAGGACATGCCCGCGGGGCTCCTGCGCGAGCAGTGCGCGCAGAGTGTGCGCGAGGTGGAGGAACACCTCGGGTCGCGGCCCGTCGGCGCCCGCCGGTCCGGCCCCGGTCTGCTCGAGCGCCTCGCCCGGACGGTGACCCAGGCCAGCGCCGCCGGCCTGAAGATCACCGTCGACCATGTCTCCCGCGACACGACGATCGATGCCACCGCGGACGGGACCGGCGTGGGCTGGGTGCCCGACGAGGTGGCGACGGCCGTGGTCCTGGCCGCGGGGGAGGCGCTGCGCAACGTGCGCTTCCACGCCGGGACCGACGAGGCCCGGGTCGTCACGCTGCTCGAACCGGGCCGGCTGCGGGTGAGCATCATCGACCGTGGGCGGGGTTTCCAACCGGACGAGGTCGCGGCGAACAGCGTCCGCCTGGGCCTGCGCAGCTCCGTGTCGGCCCGGATGCGCGCGGTCAGCGGGGACGCCCGCATCACGTCGGCGCCGGGCCAGGGCACCGAGATCACCCTGGCCTGGGACGGACCGCCGCGGGTGCCCGTCCACATGTCAGGGTGGGCCGAACCCGCGTCCACCGCCGCGCTGCCCGCCGACGGCGTACTGCTTCTCGACGGCGCACTGCTTCCCGGCGGCGCACCGCTCCAGGTCGACGGGCCGTCTTCGGGGGGTGCGCCGTCTTCGGAGGGTGCGGGCGCGGCGCCCGCGGCCGAGTCGGCGGCGGCGGCCGTGGACCGGATCGAGGAGGAGCTGAGCACGACGGCCCGGCGCGGCTTCGCGGTCGCGGTGGTGGTGGGCTGGCTGGCCTCACTGATCCCGGTGATCATCCACCGGGATCAGGCCCGGTCCGTGCCGTTGTCGATGGTCATCTGGCTGGCGACGTTCCTCGCCATCGGGGCGACGGCGTGGATCAGCAAACGTCGGCCGTTGCGCCCGGCGGAGGCCCGTGGCGCGGTGCTGCTCGCCATCGGCTCCGCGGTGGGTGGGGCGTTCAACACCGTGGAACGGCCCGATGAGGTGATCGTGTGCTGGGCCACGACCATGGTCAACCCGCTGTGGCTGGCGTTCGCCGTCCTGTCGCGCCGTCGCCGGGAGCGGTACGCCGCCGCGGGGCTCGCGGCGCTGGCGATGACCATGCTCGTGCTGGCGTTGGGCGGTCGTCACGATCACCTGGTGCTGGCCCGCCTCGCCGGGGCGGTCTACGCCCTGATCATGACGCAGGTGCTGGTCACGATGTTCGGACCGGTGCTGCGGGCCAGCGCGCAGGAACGGGCGCGCTCCGAGCGGCTGGCCGCCGGCGTCACCGACCAGCGGATTCTCGACATCGCGCTGCGCCAGGACCGGGAGGCCCGCCTCGCCCAGCTCGACGCCCGTTTCCTGCCCCTGCTGCGCGACATCGCCGCTGACCGGCTGGATCCGAACTCCCCCGACACCCGCGCGCGGTGCACCGCGCAGGCCCGGGCGCTGCGCCGGGAGCTGACCGGCGCCGGCCCGGAGGTCCTGGCCGACCTCGCTGGTCCGATCGAGGCGGCCGAGGCGCGGGGGGTCGCCGTCACCGTGCAGAACGACGGCCGGTTCACCGCGATCCCCCCGGCGGTCGGCGCGGAACTGCTGGCCCGCGTCTCGGCGGTGCTGTCCTCCATCGGACGGGAGACGGTGCTGCTCACCGCCTATCTCGATGCGGATCGGGCCGAGATCTACCTGTCCTACCCGGTGCGGGCGGCGACGGCGTCCGCACCGGGGAACGGCCGCGGCCCGACCCTGGGTGACTTCGGCCGGTTCGGCGAGTTCGGTCCCGCCGGCGCCGGCCTGGTGCGTTCGACGGCGTCCATGGCCGAGGGGGTCGTCTGCGTCGAACTGCGCTGGTCCGCCGATGGGACGGGCCCGCAGCCGCGCCCCTTCGACGCCCCGGACGACGACCCCGACCTCCTCCCGCTGGGGGTGGACGCAGGCGCGCCGGTTGTTCCGTCCACGATGGCGGGCCTGCGCGGTGCGGTGCGGGCCGGCGACGAGTCCGCCCCGGTGGGACGTGGTCTGCTGGATTCAGCGGGACGTGGCATGGTCGAACAACCGGGTGGCGGCGGCGAGCGCCGCGCGACGTTCCGCCGGGACCAGACCGATGCGTGAGCGGCGGTCGACCAGGTCGGCCGCGGTGAGCGCCCCTTCGTGGCGGATCGCGAACAGCCACTCCGCGCCGGTGACGGAGGTCGCCTCACCCACCGGTTCGAGCAGTTCGGGCGCGTCGGCGGCCAGCGCCAGCACCCGGGGAGCCTCGGTGCCGTAGCGCTCGACGAGCCGGGCCGGTGCGGCGATCCCGGCAAGTCGTTCGCGCGGTGCCGATCCGACGAGCCCGAGCCGCGTGGTCCGACACGGCCCGGCGGTCAGCCCGGACGCGGTGATCGCCGCGTCCACCGCGTCGGCGGCCATCCGCCGATAGGTGGTGAGCTTCCCGCCGACGACGGTGACCAGGCCGCCCGCGTCGGTGTGCACCAGATGGCGCCGTGACAGATCTGCCGTGCGGGCACCACGGGACACGCGGGACCCGCGCCCGGCGTCGCGGGAATGGCCAGCCGGCGGCCCGTCCAGCAGCGGGCGCAGACCGGCGAACGCGCCGAGCAGGTCGGCCCGGTCCAGCGGGGCGGCGAACACCCGGGAGACGACCCCGAGCAGCTCGGTGATCTCCTCCTCGTCGGGTTCGGGCACGTCGGTGATCGACTCGACCGGGACGTCGGTGAGCCCGATGTAGACCCGTCCGTCATCCTGCGGCAGCACCAGGGCGAACCGCCCGAACTCACCCGGAATCGGCACGGACAGCGCCGCCCGCCCGCCGGCGAGCACCCCCGCGCGCACCACCAGATGCGTGCCGCGGCTGGGCCGCAGCCGGATACCCGGGGCGAGCGTCGGCGCCCACACCCCGGTCGCGTTGACGACCGCGCGGGCCCGCAGGGTGACCGGACCGCCGCCAAGCTCGTCCGACGCCGTCACCAGGAACCCCGCCGCGCCGCCGCCCGAACCCGACCCGCGGCCGGGTTCGATCTGCTGGACGCGCAGCCTGGTCAGGACGCGGGCCCCGAAACCGGCCGCGGTGCGGGCCAGGGCGACGACCAGCCGGGCGTCATCGACGAGCTGACCGTCCCAGTACACCAGCCCGCCGCGCAGCCCCGTGCGCCGCAGCGCCGGGGCGAATCCCAGCGTCTCCACCGTCGTGAGCCGGCGCGGACCGGGCAGCATCTCCCGGGGCGTGCCGGCCGCACGCCGCAGCACATCACCGACACCGAGCCCGGCCCGCACCAGCGTCGCCCCCGGCCTGGACAGATCGCCGGTCAGCGGGGTGACGATGGGCAGCGCCCGGACGAGATGCGGCGCGGTGTGCCGCAGCAGGACGTCCCGCTCCACCGCGCTCTCCCACGCCACCGGAAGATCACCATGGGCGAGGTAGCGCAGGCCGCCGTGGACGAGCTTCGAGCTCCACCGGCTGGTCCCGAACGCGAGATCACGCGCCTCGGCCAGCGCGACGCTCAACCCGCGCGAGGCCGCGTCGAGCGCGACCCCCGCCCCCGTCACCCCACCGCCCACGACCAGCAGGTCCACGGACCGCCCCGCGGCCAGTTCGGCGAGCTCACGTTCGCGGCGTCGCCCGTTCAGGGACGTCCCGCCCAGCCCGCCCGCCGCGGTGCCGCCCGTCACGCGAGCCGCCCCGCCGACGGCCGGTTCTCGAACGGCCGGTTCTCGAACGGCCGGTTCTCGAACAGCCGGCCCGGGCCCGGCTCGCCGGCCGGGTCGGGCTCCGGATCGAGCCCCCTGTCGCCGGTCGGGTCGTGATCCGGGGCGAGGTAGGTGCGCAGGAGCCGGCGCAGCTCACCGTCGCGCGTCCTCGTCGGGACACGTCCACCCAGCGCGTCCGCGGACAGCACATAGGACTGCACGACCAGCAGCACCATCACGGCCAGCGCCTCGGGATCGCCGACACGCACCGTGCCGGCGCGGGCCGCGGCGCCGAGCTGCTCGGCGAGCAGGTCGATGATCATCTGCTGGGTGGCGCCACGGCGTTCGGTCAGGTAGGGCAGCAGCATCTCCGCGTCCGTCTCCAGGATGCGGCGGTAGACCGGGTTCACCCGGAACGCCTCGACGGTCGCGACGATCTCGTCGACGATGCCGTCCAGCTCGCCGCCGCGCGGATCGCGTTCGGCGAGACGGGCCGCGGCGGTGACGATCGAGCCCCACTCCCGGGTCATCACCTCCCCGACGAGGGCGCGCAGGTCGGGCCAGCGCCGGTAGAGCGTCATCCGGCTCGTTCCGGCCCGCCGGGCGACCTCGGTCAGCGTGGTCCGCCGCACGCCCACGGCCAGCAGTGACGCCTTCGCCGCGTCGAGCACCGCGGCATCGCGCACCGTGCCTTCCGGTCCGACCGTGCCTTCCGGTCCGACCGTGCCCGGCGACTTCGCGTGCGGTGCGTCTGTGCCGATGCTCATCGCTGTGCTCCCGGTGGCCGTGCTGCGGCCGGTCGGATGTGTCATGGTGAGGTCGAGCGCTGTGACACTGTGACATCCTCTGTCACACTGTCACGGTCGCAGTCTACCGATTCGGACGACCCCGAACCGAGGTGAAGATGACCAGCGCGGAGATCCGCTCGGACGTGGCTCGCGAGGCCGCGGGTCCCCACGGCCACGACGGGGCCGCCGGTGCCACGTCCGCGGAGCCGGTCTGGTGGGGCTGGGGGCCGGCCTTCGCGCACCAGCCGCTGCCGGCGAGTGTCGCCGACGTGCTGACCCAGCTGGGCATCCCGGTGCGCCCGTCCCGGCCGGTGGCGCTGGCGGATGTGCGGCTGCCCCCGGTCCGGCTGTCGGCGACGGCCCGCCACGCGCTCGTGGCGATCGTCGGCGAGGGCCACGTCCGCCTCGAGGCCGAGGTGCGCGTGCGGCACTGTCGGGGGCGTTCCACCACCGACCTGTTGCTGCTGCGCTCCGGGGACGCCAGCGCCGCACCCGACGCGGTGGTGCTGCCCGCCGACCACGACGAGGTGCTGGAGTTGCTACGGGTCGCCACCCGTGAGCGGATCGTCGTCGTGCCCTACGGCGGGGGGACGTCCGTGGTCGGCGGGCTCGCCCCACCTGCGGCACAGGGGCGTCCGGTCATCGCGCTGGACCTGCGTCGACTCGACCGGCTCGGCCGCATCGACCGGGAGTCCGGCACCGTCGAACTCGACGCCGGCCTGCGCGGCCCACGCGTCGAGGAGCTGCTCGCACCGCACGGTCTCACCCTCGGTCATGTGCCGCAGTCCTGGGAGTACGCCACGATCGGCGGTTTCGCCGCGACCCGGTCCAGCGGTCAGGCCTCCGGCGGCTACGGCCGGTTCGACGAGCTGGTCGTCGGCCTGCGGGTGGCCACTCCCGCCGGTGGCTGGGAGCTCGGCCGGGCGCCCGCCTCGGCCGCCGGCCCCGACCTGCGGGCACTGGTCCTGGGCTCCGAGGGGGCCTTCGGTGTGATCACCCGGGTGACCGTGCGGGTACACCCCCTGCCCGCCCACCGCGTCCACGAGGGCTGGCGGGTACCCGACTTCGCCACCGGGACGCGCCTGCTGCGCGACCTGGCTGCCCGCGACCTGCGTCCCACCGTCTGCCGCCTGGCCGACGAGACCGAGACCCTCGCCAACCTCGCCGGCCCGACCGCCACGGACGACAACGACACCTCGGACGCCGCCGCCAGTGGCGGTGGCGGTGCCGGCGGATGTCGGCTGATCACGGGTTTCGAGGGTTCCGGGGCGGCGGTGGCCGAGCGGGCGGCGCGGGTCGCGGAGATCCTGCGGGCCGGCGGTGCGACCGCCCTCGGCCCGGACGCCGGACTCGACTGGGAGCGCGGCCGCTTCCGCGCCCCCTACCTGCGCGACGCCCTGCTCGACCTCGGTGTGTTCGCCGAGACCCTGGAGACCGCCGGCTTCTGGTCGTCCCTGCCGGCGCTCTACACGGGCGTGCGACGGGCCCTGACCGACACCCTTGGCAGTGCGGGCCTGGCCCCGGTGGTCATGTGCCATGTGTCCCACCTGTACGCCACGGGTGCGTCCCTGTACTTCACCGTCGTGAGCGCCCAGGGCGACGATCCGGTCGCCACCTGGCGGACCGCCAAGGCCGCGGCCGGGGAGGCGATCGTGGCCGCCGGTGGCACGATCACCCACCATCACGCCGTCGGTACCGAACACCAGCCCTGGCTCGGCGCCGAGATCGGCGGTCTGGGCCTCGACGTCCTGCGCTCGGTGAAACGCACCCTCGACCCCGCCGGCATCCTCAACCCCGGCGTCCTCGTCCCCTGACCGCTGCCCAGACCGGACGTCCCACGACCGGGTGCCTCTCGACCGGATGCCCCGCGGCCATCGAGACCGAGCGGCTCAGGTCGGTCACGTCCGGTGGTGGGGTCGGGTGTGAGCCGGGGTACATCCATCAGATGCAGACCTTCGGTGCCGTGATCGTCGCGATGCTGCTCATGACCATTCCGGCGTTCATCGTCCTGCCCCCGTTGGCCTGGGCGTTCGTCCGTTGTACGCCGCTGCGGGTCGCCGCCGAGGCCGAACGTGAACGCGAACGTCGGCGCCCCCTCGGCTGACCGGCGGGGTCCTCGGCGAGCCGGGAAGCGCGATCCCGCCGGGTGGCCCACCGTGGGCGGGGACGACGCGCCGATCCGGCCATCCCCGACATGTCCGGCCGTGGACTCGGCGAGGATAAGGGGTATGAGCAGCACCCGGGCGCGCGCCACGACACAGGTCGAAGCGGGCGCCACGACCGACGCCAACGCCAGGGCCGACGCCGGGGCGGCCAACGACGCGGCGGCCAAGGCTGCCGTCCCGGCCGTCCCGGCCGTGGCGGCGCCGGACGGGGGCGAGGTGACCAGCCGTGGGCTCGTCGTGGTCGGGCCGGGGGCCAGTTTCGGGGTCGAGCTGCTGCGCCGGTTCGGCGAGGAGGGCTTCGCGCTCGGGGTCGTGACCCGGTCCGCGGAGACGTTGGGGCGGATCCGCGGCGAACTGGCCGCGCAGGAACTCACCGTCTCGGGTCTGGTGGCGGACGTGACCGACGCGGCGGGGCTGACCAGGGCGATCGAACGGGTCGCCACCGAGATCGGCGGGCTGACGGCCCTGGTGTACAACGCCAAGATCAGTATCAGGGGGGCCGCGCTCACCGTGGCTCCGGCGACGCTCACGGAGACCTTCGCGGTCAACGTGACCGGGGCGCTCGCCACGATCCAGGCCGGTGTCGGTCCGCTCACGCAGCGTCCGGGCGCCACCATCGTGCTGACCTCCACCAGCCCGCGGACAGCGCCGGTGGCCGGGCGGTTCACCCTCGCCGTCGGGAAGTCCGGGCTCACGGCGCTGGCCGAGGCGCTGCGCCCGGTGCTCGCGGCGCGGGGCGTGCGGCTGCGCACCGTCCTGCTCGACGGTCGGATCGCCCCCGACGGTCCGTTGCGGCCGCGCGACGTCGCCGAGCACTTCTGGCAGGCGTACGCCGCACCGCGCGGCGACATCTTCCGGCTCGCACCGGTCAGAAGAGACACCCCGGTGGCACAGCTCCCTCTGGAGGTGTGAGCTGGTGTGAGCCGAGGTCAGGGCGAAGCGACCGGCGGGTGACCGGACGCCCGGACGCGGCGTCGCCGATCCGACAGGTCCGCCCCGGCGACGATCGCACCCGAACCGCCGCACGGCGTGCGAAACATGCGACTATCCGGCGACGGGACGATGCGGCGCGAGTGCGGTCCGGTGGCAGGCGGCGTCCGACGGGTACGGCGGGAGATGGTGCGGTGAACGACGGACGCGGTGGCGACGGACGCGACGGCGATGGTGGCTGGCCTGAGTCGGAGGTCACCCATGTGGCGCCCGCGGACGAGGACGCCACCCAGCTCGGCGACCCGCGTGACCCGCGTGACCCGCGTGACCCGCGCGGTCCGGGCACCGGCGCCGCGGGTGCTGGCGGTCCGCGTGCCGGTGGTGCTGGTGCGGGACGGCCGCGCCGGGGTGCGCCGGCCGGGCCACCGCCGCCCGCGGAGGCGTTTCGCCCGGCCGGTCCGCCGCCGCCCGCGGCATCCTTCCAACCGGGGCGCCCGATCGGGGGAGCGGATCCTCGGGTACCACCTTCGTACGGTTCCGGCTCTGGCTCCGGGGGGGCGGGGGACGCCGTCCCAGGGGTGCCGGGGTCAACCGACCGGACGGCCCGGGTCCCTCGTCGTGACGGCGCCCCGGGCCCCGACCGGTCCGCCGCCGCGGACTCCGCCGAAGGTACGATGATCATCAGTCGGGGGGTGGGGCCGACGATCGTGCCGGACCTCGACCAGCCGCACGCCGATCGCGGCCCGCGGGCCGGCGGACCCGGCGCCCCGCTCACCCGGCCCACCGCCGACGCCGCCGCCCGCGGCGATGCCCTCGCGGCCGCCCGCGGGGCTGCCATCGCCGCTCAGACCGGCGAGTACGGCCCTGCCCGCGGCACCGCGGACCCCACCGGCCGGGACGCCGCGCCGCGCCCCTACGGCGCTGTGGCGGCCCCCGGCGGTCCGGTGGCACCCGGTGGCCCGAGTGGCCCGGGCAGCCCGGGTGGCGCCCCGGGCAGCCCGGGTGGCGCGCCGGCCACACCGACGCCGCCGGCCAGGTCGCACCGTCGCCGGCGTGTCCTGGCGATCGTGCTCGCTGTCCTCGTCGTGCTGTTCGTGGTCGGTGACCGGGTCGGCGTGGTCATCGCCAAGGGGCAGATGCGGGCGCAGGTGAAGGCGGGTCTGGCCGAGAACCTCAAGCCGGGCGACCCGGTGCCGACCATCACGGATGTGAGCATCGGCGGGTTCCCGTTCCTCACCCAGGTGCTGTTCGGCAAGTTCACCGACATCGGTGTGGGCCTGGATGGCATTCCCACCCCGGGCCCGAAGATCTCGTCGGTGCGGGCGCACCTCAGGGGTGTGCACGTGCCGCTGGGCGACGCCCTGACCGACAACGTCGGCACGGTTCCCGTCGACGACGTGAAGGCCACGGTCGGCATCACCTACGCCGACCTGAACGCCTACCTGGCCACCCAGAAGACCCCGGTGCAGGTGACCCCGGTCGACGGCGGCAAGCAGGTCAAGGTCACCGGCACCGTGCCCATCCCGGGCTTCGGCTCGCAGCAGGTCGGCGGCGTGACCACGTTCGAGGTCACCGACAACAAGCTCAGCCTGATCCCGTCCCAGCTGACGGTGGAGGGCGACGGCCTGAACTTCAGCATCCCGGTGCCGGGTGAGCTGCTGAAATCGGTGCTGGGCGCGGTGCCGATCCCGGTCTCCGGCCTGCCCTTCCACCTGACGATCGTCGACGCCTCGACGAACGGGACCGGGCTGTCGCTCACGGCGACCGCGAAGGATGTCGTCCTGCCGGCGGCCTGACACTCACCGTGACTGCCCGGATGTTTCCACGCCCCATCCGCACCGGACGGGCGCGATCTATGTCACATTACTGTTTGTGATGATGGCTGTGGGTGTGGTGCGGGCTGCGGCGGATGCTGCGGTGACGGTCCGGTCGGCTCGGCGACAGCCGTCACCGCCCACGCCGGCCGGCCGGCATTCTCATAGGGTGCCGCACGGGAGCCGCGTGTCGCAACGCCTCGCCTGCCCCCGGGGGAGCGGGC
The DNA here is from genome assembly GCF_023242945.1 of Frankia umida. NCBI lineage: Bacteria > Bacillati > Actinomycetota > Actinomycetes > Frankiales > Frankiaceae > Frankia > Frankia umida. Next base: position 17,618 of record NZ_JALKFT010000019.1, on the reverse strand, counting down.
GACCTGCCGCGGGCCGACCCGGCGTTCGCGGGCAGCTCCGCATCGACATCGGCAACACCGAAGGACCACGAGGCGGCAGGAACCCGAGAGATGTACACAGGTCGAAGCGCGACGGCGACACACCGCCGAGCGACGCGCCGTCAACGTCACCCGGGTTGGATCAAGATCATCCCTCGGCGCTACGATCGGACATCCGGCATGATCGGTGAGCGCGCGTGATCGTTCGGCATGCCACCGCTGCCCGGCGCCCGGGCGGCGACGCACGATCGGGTGGCGACATCAACGGGGGTGACAGGGTCCACGGGGGTGAGAGCGTCCACGGGGATGACGGTGCCCGAGCGGGTGACGGCGCCCGCGCGGGTGACAAGGTGGAGTTCGGCGGGGCATCCCGGCCAGAGTCCCGTCGCGAAGGGGGATACACGTGCAGACGACCTTCCTGAGAGTCGTCACTGAGGCCGGCGCGGCCACGGTGCCCGCCGACGCCCAGTTCATCATCGGCCGTGCCCGGACCGCCGACTACGTGATCGCCGACAGTCGGGTCTCCCGTCGCCACCTCCTGCTCGAGCAGACCTCGGGCGGCTGGGTGGTCCGCGACATCAGCTCCAACGGCACCTGGCTGGACGGGCAGCGGATGCCCGAGGCCGTGGCCGTGGACGACGAGCTGCGGCTGCGCCTGGGCACCCCGACCGGCCCCGAGGTCGTCGTGCACCCCGAGTTCCCGCAGGGCCGTGGGCAGCTCGACGAGCCGGCCTACGACCCCGGCTACGACATGCAGACGATGCTGCCGAACTCGTCCGGGTACACCCCGCCCCGAGCGGCCCCCCGCGGCCCGGGGCGCCCCCACCAGGGCCCCACCAGCCCGGCCCAGCGCGGACGCGACTACGACGACTACGACGACCGCCGCCGTGGTGAGCGCTCCGGTGGCCTGACCAGCCTCGAGCAGGAGCACGAGCGGCGCACCACCTACCGCCTGCGCCAGGGCACGATGTCCATCGGCCGCGCCCGGGACAACGACGTCGTCATCACCGACCTGCTCGCCTCCCGCCGCCACGCCGAGCTCTACATCGGACGCTCCGGTGTGCAGATCGCCGACCTCGACTCGGCCAACGGCGTGTTCGTCAACGGTCGCCGGATCAACCGGATCGCGCTCGAACAGGGCGATGTCATCGCCGTCGGTCACCACATCTTCCAGCTCGAGGGTGACCAGCTCGTCGAGTACATCGACTCCGGGGATGTCAGCTTCGAGGCCGAGGCGCTCAACGTCTGGGCCGGCCAGAAGCAGCTCATGCACGACATGACGTTCAAGCTGCCCGGCCGCGCCCTGCTCGGCGTCGTCGGCCCGTCCGGCGCCGGCAAGTCGACACTGCTCAACGCGCTCACCGGGTTCCGTCCCGCCGACAAGGGCACCGTCCGCTACGCCGGTCGGGACCTCTACTCCGAGTACGACGAACTGCGCCGCCGGATCGGCTACGTCCCGCAGGAGGACCTGCTCCACACCTCACTCACCGTGCGCAAGGCCCTCGAGTTCGGCGCCGAGCTGCGTTTCCCACCGGACGTCACCAAGACCGAGCGCCGTAACCGCGTCGACGAGGTACTCGCCGAACTCGGCCTCAAACAGCACGCCAACACCCAGGTCGCGCGCCTGTCCGGCGGCCAGCGCAAGCGGACGTCGGTGGCCCTCGAGCTGCTGACCCGCCCCACCCTGCTCTACCTGGACGAGCCCACCTCCGGCCTCGACCCGGGCATGGACAAGAACGTCATGGAGTCGCTGCGTAACCTCGCGGACGACGGCCGGACGGTCATCGTGGTCACCCACAGTGTCGCCCAGCTCGACCTGTGCGACTACATCCTCGTGCTCGCACCCGGCGGTTACGTGGCCTACTTCGGCCCGCCGCAGGACGCTCTCTCCTTCTTCGGCAAGCGCGACTACCCGGATGTCTTCCTCCAGCTCGAGGCGATGCCCGGAGTCGAGTCGGCCGCCCGTTTCCGTAACTCGCGGTACTACGTCCCGGCGTCGATCACCGCCCCCTCCGCGCGCCCCGCCCCGGAGGAGCTACCCTCCCTCCGGCAGCAGTCGGTCCTGTCGCAGCTGGTGACGCTCAGCCGACGAACCATGGCCGTCGTCGCCTCCGACAAGTCCTATCTGCGCCTCATCATCGCGTTCCCGTTCCTGCTGGGCCTCATTCCCCGAGCTATCGGCGGAAACTTCGAACTCTCCGCCACCCAGGCCAAACAGCTGTCCCCGAACTCGGACGGCCCCACCATCCTGCTGATCATGGTTCTCTGTGCCTGTTTCATGGGTATGGCGAACTCGGTCCGCGAGATCGTGAAAGAACGCGCGATCTACCGTCGCGAGAGAGCCATCGGCCTGTCCCGAACGGCCTATATCGGCTCGAAGGTCCTCGTCCTGACCCTCATCACCGTGGCGCAGGCGATCCCCTTCACCCTGATCGGTCTCGCCGGGCGAACACCGCAGTCAAGCCTGATCCTCGGCAACTCGCTGGTGGCCATGCTGATCGCGGTGATCGTCGTCTCGCTCTCCTCGGCGATGCTCGGCCTGCTGATCTCCGCCATGGTCGACAACGCCGACAAGACCATGCCGCTGCTGGTCCTGCTCACCATGGGTCAGCTGATCTTCTCCGGTGGCATCGTCCCTGTTCACGGCACTGCCGGCCTCGAGCAGGTCGCCTACATCGCCCCCGCCCGCTGGGGTTTCGCCTCGATGGCCGCCGTCGGTGACCTCAACCGGATCAGCCTCGCCGGCGTCAACCGCCCCGACGACCCCACCAAAAAGATCAACCCGAAGGTCGTCGTCGACCCCACCTGGCAGCACACCGTCTCCACCTACGCCACCGACATCGCCGCCGGTATGGCCGTCGGCATCATCTGCATCATCATCGCCTCCATCCTCATCCGCCGGATGGACCCCAAAACCGTCAAACGCGCCCCCGCCACCACCGCCGTCGCCGGCGCCCCTCCGCGCTAACCCCGCCAGCCAGCACAGCGCCCGGCTCGTTTCCTCTCCCCGGAAAAGGGGCGCGCACAGCGCGCTCCTTTTTTGCGTCCCTTGCCCAGGTAGGCCGCCCCCACCACGCCGCCCGCTACTCCCCGCGGTGGGCTGCGCGGCAAGATCCCGCTACGCGGGTCGCCGTGGGGGGGCAAATCGGACACGAATACCCCCACGGCGACCCGTGTAGCTTTCGCCGGACCGAGCTGCCCAGGCGGCTGTGACGGACGGTGACTTTCGTCAAGTGTCAGCCTGGGCTGCCGCGCAGGGAGCGGGTGGCGCGGCGGGATTCGGCGTCGCGCAGGGCCGCGCGGACGGTCTCGGTCAGGCGGCGGGCGTGGGCGGTCGCGTCCAGGAAGGTGAAGCGGAGAACCTCCCAGCCCAGGTGGACGAGCTGGTTCTGACGGTGCCGGTCGCGGAAGAGCGCCTGAGGCTCGCTGTGCGGGCCGACGCCGTCCGCCTCGAGGGCAAGTAACGCTGTGGGCCAGGCGAAGTCAAGGCGGGCGACGATGCTGCCGGTAGCCGGATCGCGCACCCGCCACTGGGTTTCCTCCGGTGGCAGGCCGGCGTCGCAGAGCAGCAGCCGGACAGAAAGGCAAGATCCTCAAGTGTTCGCGGTAACGAACTGGTGGGCAGGCCGGAGAGGTCCGCGACCTCATCGGGGGTGTGGGTCGACCGGTGCCGACGGTAGCCGTTGCGCAGACGAGCATGGTCGGCGTTCGGAAACGCGAGGTCGACCGGCTCATCCGACCGGCGCTCGGGAAGGCCGGGCACGCCATGAAGCCGAGCGGCGGTCAGGCCGCAGATCGTGCCGCCGTGTCCTGATCGCGTCGGGGGACAGACCGAGCGCGAGGGCCTGGGCGCGGGTGACGACGTCATCCTGTCGCCGGGCGAGGGTGATCACCCGGTCGAGAGCCTGATCCATCCGCCGAGTCCGCGGCCCGAGGACCGTCCAGCGAAACGCCCGCCGGGCGGCTGTGGACAGCCCCGACCCCTGTGGACGAGGACCGAGCTCCGGCACCCGCCGCGGAAAAAGAAGGCGGGGTGTGCGACGCCCGGTCGTTTGGCCGCGTGGTGGGGACCCGTCAGCCGGCGTTCCAGCGGACGTGGGCGGGCAGCGTGTTGCCGGGGGTGATCCGGTGGTCGGTGCCAGCGGGATTCTGCAGGTCGAGGACGTGGAGCTGCTTGTCCTCACCTGGTCGCTGCGCGCTGAAGACCAGACGGCCGTCGGGTGCGGGTGCGAACGTCGGGTCCTGGTCGTCGCCGGGAGTGTCGGTGACCTGCACGGGCGGCGAGCCGCCGGAGTCCATTTCGAAGATCTCCAGGTTCCCGTTGACGGAGCGGGTGAACGCGATCTTCCCGCCGTCCGGGGACCAGGCCGGGTCGGAGTCCCCGTTGCCCTGCCCCTCGGTCAACCGGTTCGCCTTGGCGCCGGGTTCGGTGCCGATGGTGACGATGAAGCCGCGCTCACCATCCGCCGTGTTGGCCCAGTAGGCGATCTTGTCGCCGCTCGGGGACCAGGCCGGATCGGTGGCACGCGGCGCGGCCCCGGCGATCCGGGAGACCTTGGACGTATCGATCTGCACGACGTACAGGCCGGCCTGGGATGCGCCAGTACCGTCTGTCAGCGAGCGGGTCACGATGGAACCGCCGTCGGGCGAGAACGACGGGCGGGTGTCGTCCGGGATCCTGAGCTTCGCGGCCTCGCCGGTGGTGAACAGCGGGAAGGGTTTGCCGGCGCCGTCGGCGGCGATGGCCATGTACTGGTTGCGGCCGTCGGTGCCCTTGGCGAAGTAGACGATGGTCTTGCGCTCCGGGCGGATGACCGGAAGGATCTCGTCGCCGGCGTCGGAGGTGATCTGCTTCTCGTTCGTGATCTCGCCAGTGCCGGCGGGGACCGTCGCGGTGAACAGGTTGTAGCTGCCGTTCTTCTTCGCGGTGTAGACGATCTGATCCTTGCCCAGCGCCTGGGCGGATTCCGGCAGCGCGGTGGTCGCGGGGGCCGTCGACGTGGCCGAGGCGCCGCCGGTGGCGGTGGGAGTGGCGGTGTCGTCGTCCTTGCCGCCGCTGGCGATGGCCAGGACGACGGCGAGGATCGCGCCGACAGCGACGATGGCGCCGCCGATGAGCAGCGGAGTCCGGTTCGAGCGCCTGTGCGGGCCAGGCGGTGTGCCGGGTGCACCCGGGGCGGTACCGGGCCCGTCCGGGCCGGAGCCGCCGAGGCGGGTGGGGGTCTGCCCGCCGACCGTGCCCTCAGCGGGCCCGGCGCCCGGCCGGAAACCGGAGGTGGGCAGGCGGGTGGCGTCGTCGGGGCCGGCGGTGTAGCCGGCGCTGGTGTGCTGCCCGCCGGTGTGTGGGGCGCCCGTGTACGGCGCGCCGGCGTAGGAGGTGGGGCCGGTGGCCCCGGCGGTGGCGCCGCCCGCGCCGGTCGCGCTGTCGGGACCGGGGACGGGCAGCTGCCAGCCCTGCAGGACGTTGGTGACGTCCTCGGGGTTGACGGCGGCGGCCGCGTCCGGGTTGGAGCTGGAGGGGTCGCCGAGCAGGCGGAGCATGAGCTGCTGGGCGCTGGGGCGGCCGTTGGGGTCCTTGCGCATCGCGAGCCAGACGATGGGACGCAGGGCCGCGTCCACGTCGTCGAGGCGGGGGTCCTCGTGCAGCGCCCGGTAGAGCAGCACCTGCGCCGAACCCTCGCCGAACGGGTAGTGGCCGGTGGCGGCGTAGGCGACCAGGCCGCCCCAGGCCCAGACGTCCACCGCCGAGGTGATCGGGCTGCTCTCGATCTGCTCGGGGGACATGAACGCGGGCGTGCCGAGCTGCTGCAGGTCACCGGTCAGGCCGCTGCCCGCATCGGCGGTGCGGGCGATACCGAAGTCGATCACGCGCGGGCCGAAGGGGGAGAGGATGACGTTGGCGGGCTTGAGGTCGCGGTGGATGATCCCGGCGCTGTGGATGGCGGTCAGCGCCGCGGCGACACCGACGGCGAGCTGCTCGAGGTTCGCGTCCGCCAGCGGGCCGTTGCGCTGCACGTAGCGCGAGAGGGTCTCACCCTCGATGAACTCGGTGACGATGTAGGGCCACTCGGCGTCGGGGTCGGCGTCGAGGACCTCGGCGGTGCAGACCCGGGCGACGCGGCGCGCCGTCTCGGCCTCGAGCCGGAACCGGGCGCGGAACTCGGGGTTGCTGACCGCCTCGTTGCGGATCACCTTGATCGCGACAAGTCGGCCCTTCGCCGAACGGCCCAGGTACACCTTGCCCATGCCGCCCTTGCCGAGCTGCCCGAGCAGCCGGTACGACCCGAGTTCGCGGGGGTCGTCCGCGTCCAGGGGGACGGTGCGCGCCGCCACCTCAGCATCCGATGATGCCATCGCTCCCGTTTCCCCTACCTGCCGCGCTTCGGTTACCGACCGTACGAGATCACGCCGTGTGGTGACCCCGTCGGCGTCCCGTGCCGACCTTTGATCGCTCATCTGCCGATCCGCCGTCCGGCGGTTCACCTGAGGAAAATCTTAGGCGAGGTTCGCTGGTCACCGATACGGCGGGGCGTCCCGAAAGGCCAAAACGGTCTGTCATCGGAAAGACAGGCATGGACCGGCGCCCGGCGCATCCCCTTCCCGGAACCTGTGCCATCGTCAGGTTCAGATCATGTCCGCCGACCGAAGGCCCAGGAGTCAGATCGATGGTTGGGACCGCACCCCGCGCCACAGTCCGCACCGCTGTCCGCGGCAGGGGACGCGGCCTGCGCAGCATCGCCACCCTGGCCGGTGCGGCGATGCTGTTCGTCCCCGCGGCCTGCGGCAGCGACGGCGGTGACAGCAGCGGCCCGACGGACGCCACCCCGGTGGCCAGCACGTCCCGGTCCCCGGCGGCGGTGCGGACCACGCCGGCCTGGGGCTTCGCGCGCTTCACCGACGCGGCCGCGAAGATCGGCGTGGCCACGACTGTCCCGGCGACGGCGAGTGCCGGCAGCTGGCGCTCGAGCGCCCCTCAGAGCACCCCGGGCACCCCGCGCACCCAGGACGGGCAGGTCAGCGTCATCCACCAGGCGACCGGCAGCTACCGGGTGACCTTCCCGGGCCTGGCCGTCCGCGGCGGGCGCGGCATCCCGCTGGTCACCGCCCTGGACGCGGCCGCCAGCACGGGCGCCGCCAGCGCGGAACCGACCGCCCCCGTCGTGTCCTGCCACGTGGTCCGCTGGGATGCGGCGGGCACGGCCGAGCAGGTCGACCTGACCTGCCGCGACGCCGCCGGAACCGCCACGGACTCGGCCTTCACCGCGATGTTCACCTACGTCCCGCAGCCATCCACCGCCACACCGGCCGCGACGTCCACCACGCCGGCCGCGACGTCCACCGCCGCGACGTCCACCGCCACGCCGACGACGTCCACGTCCCCGTCCGCCGAGCCGGTGACGGGCGCGGGGGCGTACGCCTACCTGCGCCTGGACGACGCGTCGGCACCGACGGCCAAGCCGGCGGACGAGTACAGCGTGAGCGGCCCGGGGACGATCGAGGTCCGCCGGGTCGGGGCTGGGCACTACACGATCGACCTGATCGGCCCGGCGTTCGCGAAGGACGGGAACAACCTTCAGGTCAACGCGATCGGTGACGACTCGGTGGGCTGCAACGCGCTCGGACGGGTGGTCGGGGCGGACCGGCAGTCGGTGTTCGTCGGCTGCGCCCGCGGCGCCACCGGCACGGACAGCCCGTTCGTCCTGCTCTACACCAGCGGGCACGCCCTGATCCCCCAGGCGCAGGACGCGACGAGCTTCGGTCACGCCTTCACCGGTGTCTCCGTGCGGGGCGGGCCGACGCAGCAGGCTCCGATCGGTGCGCCGGTGAACGCCTGGGGCTGGTACTCGGCGAACAGCACCGGCGCCACCAACCAGGTCCGTCGGCTGGCCATCGGACGGTACGAGGTGAGTTTCCCCGGTGTCGCGCGTACCCCTGACCTGGTGGCGGTCACCCCCTACGGCGAACCCACCGCCCGCTGCTCCGCCACCGACGGCACCGGCACCGGCGCTGGAACCGGTACCAGCACCGGCGCGCCAGGTGGGACGGCCACGATCACGGTGCGCTGCGTCAACGCCGCCGGCCAGCCCGCTGACAGCTTCGCCAGCGTCGCCTACACCACCGCCGCGTAGGCGCTCAGGGGACGCGCAGGACGTCCTCGACCCGGCGGCGCGCGGTGGCGGGCGTCGGCGGGGAGTCGGGATGGGGGTAGCCGACGCGCAGGATCATCTGCACGTGGCCGAGGCCGCCGGTGGCGGCGCGGAACCTCTCCCGTAGCCCGGCCATGTCGATGGCCTGCGACATCGGCGAGGTGACCAGGCCCAGCGTGGTGGCGGTGAGCAGGACACGCTGCATCGCCTCGCCGGCGCGCAGCCGGTCGACGGGTGTGTCCGCGTCGGTGCCGATGAGCAGGATGTCGGGATGTTCGATCGAGCCGGCGAGTTCGGGTGCGATGCCGGCCGCGGCGGTGAGGTCGACGTCCAGGTCACGCAGTGGGAACTCGGACTGGCGGGGAACCTCGGTGGGCACGACGACGCTGCGCGGGATGCCGTCCGGTGCGGGCGCCGTGCGACTCCAGAGGGCCAGCTCCGCCTGGTAGTCGGCGTCGTGCGCCTCGATCCAGGCGGCCCGCGACAGCAGGACGGCGACCTGGAGTCGCAGGGTCCGGTCGGTCGGCGCGGTCAGCCAGGCGCCCTGCGCCTCGGCGGCGACGCGCAGCCGGTCGACGGTGCTGGGGGTCAGCGGCCGCGGATCGAACGGTCGGCGGTCGGTGTGCCGGTGCGGGATCGCGGCGGCCAGCGCGCACTCGGCGTCGACCGGTGGGCGCCGCCCGGCCAGGGCGATCCGGGCCAGCGGCCGGGTCCGCAGGTCGTCGCCGTCCGGAAAGAGGGTGATCCGCGGGTCCAGGCCGTGCATGCGCAGGGCGAGCGTGGCGTTGTGGAGCGCCGCGCCGCAGCTGAGCAGCAGCTGACGCCCGTCCGGATCGACGACGCCGAGCTGACGGTCGACGTCGGCCCGCAGCGTCAGCGCCGCCCCGGCCGGCGCCCCACCGGGCAGAGCCGGATCGAGATACCACAGCCAGGGCTGGGTGTTGTGGATGGACGGCGCCGCGACGGCCGTCGCGACCACCTCCCGCGCCAGCCCGGTGGTCAGCTCCGGCGAGCACGATACGGACTGCGCCGCTTCGGTGGACATGTCACCCTCCCCTGCCTGGTACCTGCCCCAACTACCTGTTCCAGCGTGCGGGAGAGGTGGCCGTCCCGACATGCGCCGATCGGAACCTGCTGGGAAGGACGGTCGACTGCCGCCCGGGGGCCGCCTGGCACCTGCACGGGCCGGCGCGGAGTCACGGTCACCTCACGCGGGTAGCCCCATGGCATGGCAACTGACATCGAGGCGGTGGTCGCGGAACTGCTCGAGCGGCACGGGCGCACGTTCGCCGAGGAGATCGGCGCCGACGTGCCGGCGGACACCGCCGAGGGGATGTTCGCCCTGACCGTCTTCGCGGTGCTCGCGGGCGCGCCGATCCGGACACCGTCCGCCGTGGCGGCCTGCCGGGCACTTCTGGACGCCGGCTGGACCGACGCCGCGGCGATGGCGGAGGCGACCGGGACGCGGCGCACTGAGGTGCTTCGGGGCAACGGCTACGCCGGCTACGACGAAAGCATCTCCCACCAGCTCGAAGCGGCCTGCCGCTACCTGTCCGACACCTACGACGGTGACATCCGTGGCCTGCGCCGGGCCGCCGACGGCTCGCCGGAACGCGAACGGGCCCTGCTCCAGCGGATCAACGGCATCGGCCCGGTCGGCGCCGACATCTTCCTGCGGGAGGCCCAGGCCGGCTGGGACGAGCTGATCCCCTACATCGACGAACGGGTGTGCCGCACCGCCCGCGAGCTCGGCCTGCCCACGAGTGCCACCCGGCTGGCCGACCTCGTCGAACGCACCGATCTGCCTCGTCTGGTGGCCGCCCTGGTGCGGGTACGGCAGGAACACGACGTCACGGACCTGCGTGAGTCGACCTCCGGGATGTCCTGACCAGCCCCGTCTCCGCCGAACGTTCGGCGGTATCCGTAATCTGGAGCGGTTGACTTTCTCGGAGGGGAGCGATCGTGGCGACCACGCAGGACGTGGAGCGTGCCCGGGAGCAGGCGTACCTGGACCGCCTTTACACCCGCCTTGACGAGGTTCGCCAGATCACCCGGGACCAGCTGCGCGGCGTGCTGCTCGCGGTCGGCACCGGCACCCCGCAGTCGGTGGTCGAACGCGACGTCTTCGCCGCCGCCCACGCCGACCGCCTGGCCCGCCTGGACGCGGCCGAAGGCCGGCTGTGCTTCGGCGCGATGGATCACACCGACGGTCAGCGCACCTACATCGGGCGGATCGGCCTGTCCGACAGCGAGCAGGAGCCGATGCTCGTCGACTGGCGGGCACCGGTGGCCACCGCCTTCTACCGGGCGACGCTGGCCGATCCGCACGGCCTGCTGCGTCGCCGCCATCTGCGCACCCGCGGCCGCGAGGTCACCGGCATCGCCGACGACCCGCTGAGCGGCGCCCTCGGCACCGACCCGTCGCCCGCGTCCGACGCCGCCGAGTCGTCCGGCACCTCCGGCACCTCCGGCACCTCCGGGTCGTCCGGGGACTCGGTGCTGCTGGAGGCGCTGTCCGCGCCGCGCACCGGCCGGATGCACGACATCATCGCCACCCTTCAGGCCGAGCAGGACCGGGTGATCCGCGCCCGTGCGAACGGCATCCTCGTCGTCGACGGCGGCCCCGGCACCGGCAAGACAGCCGTCGCGCTGCACCGCGCCGCCTACCTGCTCTACAACGACCGGGCCCGGCTGGACCAGTCCGGAGTGCTGATAGTCGGGCCGAGCCCGGTGTTCCTGCGCTACATCGACCAGGTGCTCCCCTCCCTCGGGGAGACCGGTGTGGTCTTCGCGACCCCGGCGCGGCTGTTCCCCGGCGTCGAGGCGACCGGCACCGAACCGGTCGAGGTCGCCACCCTCAAGGGTGACCCACGGATGGCGGACGTGATCGCCGCCGCGATCCGTGACCGCCAGCGCGTGCCCTCCGGTGGTCTGAACCTCGCCTACGACGGGATGACGCTGCGGGTCAGCCAGGACCGGGTCGCCCGGGCCCGTACCCGTGCGCGCCGCAGCCGCCGCCCGCACAACGGCGCTCGCCGGGTGTTCCTGCGCGAACTGCTCGCCGAGCTCACCAACCAGGTCGTCCGGCAGGTCCCCGGCGGCCTGCTCGACCAGGACGAACGCCGCCAGATCACCGGTGACCTGTGGACCGACGACGTCGTGCGGCGCGCCCTCGACGCCCTGTGGCCGCTGCTCACCGCGCAGCAGCTCATCGGTGACCTGCTGCACCAGCCCGCCGTCCTGGCCCGCGCCGCCGGTAACCACCTCACCCCCGCCGAACGAGCCCTGCTGACCCCCAGCCCCAGCCCCAGCTCCGCCTCGGCCTCGGCCCACGCGGACGCGGACGATGACCTGTTCGCCCCGGCCAACCTGCTCACCCCCACCCAGCCGACGCCCCAGCCCCAGCCCCGGGACCTGGCCTCCGGGCGGATCCCGCATCCACGGATACCGGGCGGCGCGGCCACGGCGGGCGGGTCGGCCACGGCGGGCGGGGCCACCGGGGAGTGGACACCGGCGGATGTCGCGCTGCTCGACGAGGCGGCGGAACTCCTCGGCGATCCGGACGAGGAAGCCGGTCTGGAGGCGGCTCGCCGTGCCGAGCAGGAGCGTGCCGAGGAGCGTGAGTACGCCCGCGGCGTCGTCGACATGCTGGGCCTGGACGGCCAGATCGACGCGGACGCGCTGGCCGACCGCTGGGCTGGTCCACGCACCCGACGCAGCGCCGCCGAGCATGCCAGCCTCGACCGTGGCTGGGCGTTCGGCCACCTGATCGTGGACGAGGCCCAGGAGATCTCACCGATGCTGTGGCGGCTGCTGTGGCGCCGCTGCCCGGGGCGCACCGCCACCCTGGTCGGCGACCTCGCCCAGACGGCCCGCCCGGGCGCGCCGACCCAGTGGGAGCGGCTGCTCGCCCCGGTGGTCGACGACCGGTTCACCATCGAGCGGCTCACGGTCAACTACCGCACCCCCCAGGAGATCATGGATGTGGCCGCCGAGGTCCTGCGCGCGCAGGACCCGGACCTGGTCGCACCGGTGTCGGTGCGCTCGGTGGGCCGGCGCCCCACGGCGCTGCGGGCCGGCGACGTGCCGGTGGAGCAGGTGACCGGCCTTGGCCCGATGCTCGCGCAGCGGCCGGTGCTCCCCGGCGAGCCGACCGCCGAGGTGATCGCCGCTGTCGCGCACGCCGCCGAACGCGAGGCGCTGCGCCTGGGCCTGGGCGGCCACGACGGATCGGCGGGTTCGGGTCGGGTCGCGGTCATCGCTCGGCCCAGGGACGTCCAGCCCCTGCGCTCGGCGTTGATCGCGCTGATGCCCGAACTCGCCGTCACCCCCGACTCGATCGACCCGACCAGCGTCGCCGGTAACGCGCTGGACGCCCCGGTCGCCGTGCTCAGCGTCGCCGAGACCAAGGGCCTGGAGTTCGACGCGGTCGTGCTCGTCGAACCCGCCGACCTGCTCGCCGAACCGACCCGCGGGCTCGCCGACCTCTACGTCGCGCTGACCCGGGCCACCCGCTCCCTGTGCGTCGTGCACTCCGGTGACCTGCCCGACATGCTGCGCGACGGCCTCGACCCCGCCTGACCCCGCCGGATTCAACCGGACCCCACCGGATTCGGTCGGACCCCACTGGATTCGGTCGGACCCGTTTCGCCCGCGACCCTCGGTGCGGGCCGTCATCCGGCGTGCGGTCTTCCCGGGTGAGACATGCTCCCTGGCCCGCCAGAAACGGAATCTCGGCGCAGGAAGTAAGCGGTTGAAGATGCAGTGAATTCCTGGCGGGAATGTCGGGAATTTCATGCCGGGTTGGGCCACGTTGTGGATGCTGTAGATGTTCTGGTTGTGTCTCGGAGTGTGCCGGGTGGGTGCTCTGGCCCCTCGTGCGGGCGTGTGCGTGTACTTTTTCCACCGGCCGTCAAATGTTCGGCCGAGGGTCGGCCCGGGGGAGCGGTAAAGGGCCGAAGTTCGGCCTGTAAACCTGGGGGAAGTTCGTCATGCTCTTGGTAAGAAATATGCCTGTGGGGCGACAGAAATCATTCCTGGGCTGGCTGCGGTGACACCGATGTCCGCGGGTGAACAACCCGACGATCACACCGGAATGCTGCGTCGACCGGACCTGCCGCGCCCCCGCAACCCACCGGACGACGAACCCGTCCCGGTGCGGGGTGTCCGAGGCCCCCACCTCCAGGTGTCGGTGGTGGTGCCGACCCGCAACGAGGTGCACAACGTCGCCCCGTTGCTGCGCCGCCTGGACGCGGCGCTGGCCGGGGTCGCCGGGGAGGTCATCTTCGTCGATGACTCCGACGACGGGACGCAGCGGGAGATCGAGCGGGTCCGCGCGACGGTGCGGCTGCCGGTGCGGATACACCACCGGGCCGCCGGGCAGCGCGCGGGCGGGCTCGGTGGCGCGGTGACCGAGGGCTTCGCCCTGTGCGCGGCGCCGTTCGCCGTGATCATCGACGGTGATCTGCAGCATCCGCCGGAGACGATCCCGGACCTGCTGGCCGCGGCGGTCCGCGACGGTGCCGACGTGGTCGTGGCCAGCCGCTACGTGGCCGGCGGCAGCGCGTCCGGGCTGTCCGGGACGGTCCGCCACTTCGTCTCGTCCGGGTCGAACCTGCTGTGCCGGCTCGCGTTCCCGCGCCGGCTGCGCGGGGTCTCCGACGTGATGAGCGGCTTCTTCCTGGTGCGGGTCGCCGCGGTCGACACCGCGGGACTGCGCCCCGACGGGTACAAGATCCTGTTGGAGCTGCTCGCCACCGCGGGACAGCTGCGGGTGCGCGAGGTCGGCTACACGTTCGCCGAGCGTCACGCCGGGGCGTCCAACGCGTCGATGACCGAGGGTCTGCGGTTCGCCCGCCGCCTGTTCGCCCTGCGGGTGCCGCGGGCCGCCCGGTTCGCGCTGGTCGGCGCGTCCGGCACGGCGCCGAACCTGCTCGGCACCGCCGCGTTGCACCACCTCGGGCTGCACTACCTGGCCGCGGCGATCATCGCCACGCAGGCCGCGATCGCCTGGAACTTCGTCGGCTGTGAGCTGCTGGTCTGGGATCGCCGCGACGGCTCCCGGCTGCGGCGCTATCCGACCTTCGCCCTGCTCAACAACCTGGACCTGGTCATCCGGCTGCCCCTGCTGGCGCTGCTGGTCGGCCGCTGGGGGGTGGGCGTGGGCATCGCGACCCTGCTGTCGCTCGCCGCCGCCGTGCTGGTGCGCTACCTGGTGGTCGACCGGCTGGTCTACCGCACCCGTCCCGTGCCCCCGCCCACCGGACGTCGGGCACCGCGCCACCTGAGCGGCCGGGCCCGTCCCACCGCCCGAGAGCGGACCCTCGTCCCCGCGGCGGCGGCCGCGGGCGAGGAGGCCACCGATGCCCCCGGCTGATCCCAGCCGCGCACGGCGGCACCGGCCAGGGCGGTCAGGGCGGTCCAGACGGCCGAGGCGGGCGCTGCTGGGCGTGGTGCTGCTGGCCTCGGCCGTCGGACAGGGCCTCGCCCTGATCGCGGTGGGCACCCCCGCCCAGGCGCTGACCTGTCCGAACACCGAGTGGAACGCCGACTTCTTCACCGGCACGGCGCTGGCCGGCACCTCGGTCGCCCAGCGCTGCGACGCCGCCGTCGACTTCGACTGGTCGCTGAACGGCCCGGGCGTCACCGGCCTTGGCACCACGAACTACTCCGTGCGCTGGACCCGCACGTTCACCCTCGCCGCCGGCGCCTACACCGCCTCGGTGACCGGAGACGACGGCGTCCGGGTGCTCATCGACGGGCAGCCGGTGGCCGACGGCTGGGGTGACCACGGCCCCCAGACCTACTCCGGTGCGCGCACGCTGACCGCGGGCGCGCACACCGTGGTCGTCGAGTACTACCAGGCCGCCGGCGGCGCGCTGGTCGACCTCGACTTCACCGGCGACCCCGACGGCGACCCGGACCCGGACCCCGGCACCGGCGGCCCGGACTGTCCTGCCGGCCAGTGGTCGGGGCAGTACTTCCCGAACCGGACGCTCGGCGGCACCAGCGTGCCCCGCTGCTCGGCCGACATCGACCACGACTGGGGCGGCGGCGACCCGGGACTGCCCGGCATCGGCGCCGACAACTTCTCCGTCCGCTGGACGCGCACCGAGACGCTCGCCGCCGGCACGCTCGCGCTTACCGTGACCGCCGACGACGGCATCCGGGTGTACGTCGACGGCCAGCCCGTCCTCGACCAGTGGCGCGACCAGGGCCCCACCACCTACACGGCGAACGTGGCGGTCAGCGCCGGCAGCCACGACCTGAAGGTGGAGTACTACGAGCACACCGGCGGCGCGACCGTCCACGTCGGCGAACAGTTCACCGCGGCACCGGTGGCGTCCTGCAACTCGATCCAGTGGTCGGCGCAGTACTTCCCGAACGTGACCCTGACCGGCCCGCCGACGCCGGCCCGCTGCGAGACCGGCCTGCACCATCCCTACGGCAACAGCGGCCCGGACGTGCCCGGTATCGGCACCGACGCCTTCTCCGCCCGCTGGACCAGGGTCGACAGCTTCGCCGGCGGCCCGATCCAGATCACCGCGACGGCGGACGACGGGGTCCGCGTCTACGTCGACGGCACCCGCGTCATCGACGGCTGGAACGATCAGGGCCCGACGACGTTCACCGCGTCCCCGACCCTGACCGCGGGCACCCACACCCTCGTCACCGAGTACTACGAGCGTGCCGGCGGCGCGCAGATCCGGGTCGACTACACCGGGGGCGGTGATCCCGGACCGGTCCCGCCGCCCCCACCCGGCGGCTGCACCGCCGACTGCGGCGGCACCTGGCAGACCCTGAGCTACCAGATGCCCGTGCGCTCCGTGCACGCCAGCGTTCTGCACACCGGAGACGTGCTGCTCGTCGCCGGTTCGGGAAACGACCAGGCGGCGTTCGACTCGCACGCCTTCACCGCCACCGTCTGGAACCCGAGCACCGGCCAGTTCGCGAACGCACCCACTGCGGACGACCTTTTCTGCTCCGGGCATGTACAGCTCCCGGACGGGCGCATTCTGCTGGCCGGCGGAACATCTGCCTATTCGACGCCGACAACGAACTACAAAGGCCTGGCGAAAAGCTATGTCTTCGATCCGGTGGCGGGCACCTACACCGTCACGAACGACCTTCCCGGCGGCGGCCACTGGTATCCGAGCCTGACCGCGCTCGGCACCGGTGACGTCATCGCCGTCGGCGGGCTGGACCAGAACGCGGCGGGCAGTGTGGCCACCGAACAGTTCGACAGCACCCAGGGCCGCTGGCTGCCGGCGGCCCAGGTACCCCAGACGTTCTTCTTCTGGGGGCTCTACCCGGAACTCAAACTGATGTCCGACGGACGGCTGTTCTACGCCGGCGTCCACACGTTCGGCAACGCGCCGACCGCGGCCGGTTCGAACATCTACGATCCGGCCACCGCCACCGTCAACGACGTCCCCGGCCTGCGTGACGTCAACCTGCGTGACCAGGGCGCCTCGGTGCTGCTGCCACCGGCCCAGGCCGGCCGGGTACTGACCCTCGGCGGCGGCAACGGCGACGCCGGCGCCGACGCGATCGCCAGCACCGACCTCATCGACCTGCGTCAGGCCGACCCGCACTGGCAGCCCGGCCCGAACCTGCCCGCGGCGAAGATGTACGTCAGCGCGGTGATCCTGCCCGACGGTCTGGTCCTCGAGACCGGCGGCGGCCGGCACCTGCGTTCCGACCCGGTGCACGAGGCGTCGCTCTACGACCCGGTGACCAACCACTTCACCTCGGTGCCCGCCGATCCGCAGGACCGCACCTACCACTCGCAGGCCTTCCTGCTGCCCGACGGCAGCGTCGCGGCGCTGGGCAACAACCCGCTGGACGGCTCGTTCAACCAGACCATCTCCGTCTACCGGCCGTGGTACATGACCCGGACCCGGCCGTCGATCACCGCCGCCGCCGCCACCTTTGGCTACGGCTCCCATCAGACCCTCGGCGTCACCGGCGACATCGGTCGCGTCACGTTGCTGCGCCCCGCGTCGGTCACCCATCAGGCCGACCCCAACCAGCGCAGCGTCGACCTGCCGGTCACCGCCGGCCAGAACGGCCAGATCAACGTCGACGTCCCCGCCAATCCGAACCTGCTACCGCCGGGGTACTACATGATGTTCGCGCAGAACACCGCCGGGGTTCCCTCGGTCGCCCGCTGGGTCCGGATCGGATGACCGGCCACAGCGGGCGCCGCGGCACCCTGGTGCTCGTCGCGCTGGTGGTGGTGCTGGTCAACGGCGCCGCGGTCGTCCTGGTCCAGCGCGGCCTGCCCACCGGACCCGACGGGCACCCCGCACCCCCCGGCCGTGGGGTGCCCGTCCCCCCCCCCGCTGGGGGGCCCCCCGCCCCGCCCCCGCCCAGCGGGTGCCTCGTCGCTCTTGGGGGGCAGCGACGGGGCGAAGTTGTCCCCGAGGCGTTGCAGGGCGGCCCGGGCGAAGA
>NZ_JALKFT010000018.1:0-125343 GCF_023242945.1 Frankia umida | reverse complement strand
GGGGGGGGGGGGGGGGGGGGGGGGGGGCCCCCCGCGGCGGCGGGCGGGCGCCGCCGCCCCCCCCCCGACGCTCCCATCGTCACCGGTGGCCCCCGTGGTGGTGGCGACCCCCGTGGCGGGGGCGGTGGTCCGTCCGGCGCGGGTGGTGCGCGTCGAGGCGGGGAGACGGGGGCGATGCCGGTCGCGGCGGCCCGGGCCAGTCAGCTGACCAAGGTCTACGGTTCCGGCGACACGATCGTCACCGCGCTGCGCGGTATCGACATCGGTTTCCCCCGCGGTCGGTTCACCGCGATCATGGGGCCGTCCGGGTCGGGCAAGTCCACCCTGATGCACTGCCTGGCCGGGTTGGACACGATCAGTCGCGGTCGGGTGTTCATCGGTGACATCGACCTGTCCCGGTTGTCCGACCGGGAGCTCACCCGGCTGCGCCGCGACCGGATCGGCTTCATCTTCCAGCAGTTCAACCTGCTGCCGACGCTGACCGCCGAGGAGAACATCACGCTGCCGTTGAGCATCGCCGGCCGCTCGCCGGACCGGGAGTGGATGCGCACGGTCGTGGACGCGGTGGGTCTCGCGCCGCGGCTGGCGCACCGTCCGACGGAGCTGTCCGGCGGCCAGCAGCAGCGGGTCGCCTGCGCCCGGGCCCTCGTCACCAAGCCCGAGATCATCTTCGCTGACGAGCCGACCGGCAACCTCGACTCCCGCTCGGGCGCCGAGGTACTGGGGTTCCTGCGCGACTCGGTGACCGAACTGGGCCAGACCATCGTGATGGTCACCCACGACGCGACCGCCGCCTCCTACTCCGACGAGGTGGTCTTCCTCGCGGATGGCCGGCTCGTCGACTCGCTGCACCAGCCCACCGCCGACGAGGTGCTCGACCGGATGAAGCACCTCGACGCGGCCCAGCGCGGCCTGGTGGCCAGCCCGTCCACGGACGAACACGACTACGCCCCGGCCAGCGAGGCGCACAGCCACGCCGCCGCCGACTACGGCCCCAACCCACCCGGGTACGTCCCGCCCCCCGCCACCGGCGGCACCCGCCGCGCCACCCGACCCCCGCAGCGGGACACGGCCCAGGACGCCCGCGGCGTCGGCCCTCGCACCGCCGAGAACGCCCCTCGTGACTACGACGACCGGCGTGCCGGCGGCGAGTACGACGACCGGGATCGCGACGGCCGGGATCGCGACGACCGATACGGCGATCGGCGTGCCGGCGGCGGCTACGACCCGCGTGAGCAGGACGAGTACGACCGCCGTGCGGGCGGCGGGTACGGCCAGGCCGACGGTTCGTACGAGGCCGAGCCCGTCGGCCATCGCGGGACGCCCGCACCCGCGCGCCCCGACCACACCGCCTACCCCGCCGAGCCCGGGAGCTACGGCCCGCCCACGGGCGAGTACCCGTCGGTCATGGGCGGTTACGCCGGTGGCGTCGACACCGCCGGCTATCCGTACCCGGACCAGCGGTACGACGACGAACGCCAGCGCTACGCCACCCCGGACCCGGGCTACGCCGAGCCCGACCCGGGATTCACCAGAGCGGATCCGCGACACCTCGAGGCTGGTCAGGGATACCCCGGGCCAGATCCTCGGTACGCCGGGCCGGAGCCGCGCGTCCCCGGGCCGGACCCGCGATATCTCGGGCCGGACCCGAGGTACGCCGACGGCGGCGCATCCGGCGGCTACGCCAGGACGTACGACGACCCTGACCGCGGCCGCCCCAGTCCCGACGGCCGAGGTGGTCCGGATGGTCGAGGTGGTCCCGACGGTCGAGGTGGTCCGGACGGTCGAGGTGGTCCGGACGGTCGAGGCGGTCCGGACGGCCGGGGTGGCAGGGATGTCACGGTCGACGGTGCGGATGTCACGGTCGGTGAGGTCGGCGACCTCTACCGGGACGGGGGGCGGCGACGGCGTCGCTCCGGCGGGTCACAGTCAGCCGGGTGGGCCTGAGCCAGATGCTGCGTGCGACCTTCAAGAGCCTGCTGGCCCGCAAGACGCGGCTGGCACTGTCGATGCTGGCTGTCGTCGTCGGGGTGAGTTTCGTCACCGGCACACTGGTCCTCACCGACACACTGAACAAGACCTTCGACAGCCTGTTCGCGGGCATCGACAAGAACGTCAGCGTCGCGGTACGAGCGGTCAACCAGATCGACGCGTCCAGCGAGGCCGGCCGTCCACCGTTGCCGGCCTCGATCGTGGCCACCCTGGCGAAGGTGGACGGGGTGCGTGCCGCGACCGGCTCCGTGCAGGGGCAGGCGGTGCTGATCGACCCGCGGACCGGCAAACCCGCGGGCGGTAACAACGCTCCACCGGGCATCGGTGCGAACTGGACCGGGGGCGACCCCACGTCCACCCAGGAGATCGTGACCGGGCGTGCCCCGAAGACCGGCGAGATCGTGGCGGACGGGTCCACCGTCCGCTCGATGCACCTGGCGCTCGGCGCGCGGATCGCCGTCCAGACCAAGGGCGCCCCCGCGACCTACACGCTGGTCGGCACGTTCAGGATCGGCGGCCAGGACAGTCTCGGTGGTGCGGCCGTGACGGCGTTCGACACGGCCACGGCCCAGCGGGTGCTGCTCGCCCCGGACCAGTTCAACGCGGTGCATCTCGCGGCCGCGCCCGGACTTGGCCAGGAGGAGCTGCGGGCCCGGATCGCCGCGACCCTGCCCGCCGGCGTCCAGGCCATCACCGGCAAACAGCTCGCGGACGAGAACGCCAGCGCCATCCAGCAGGCCATCGGCGGCTTCTCCACCTTCCTGCTGATCTTCGCGGCGATCTCGGTGTTCGTCGGGGCGTTCATCATCTTCAACACGTTCACGATGCTCGTCGCCCAGCGGGTGCGGGAGCTGGCACTGCTGCGCGCCATCGGGGCCAGCCGACGTCAGGTCCAGCTGTCCCTGCAGGTCGAGGCGGCCCTGGTCGGTGCCGCCGGGGCGACCGTGGGGCTCGTGTTCGGCGCGGGCCTGGCCGTGCTGCTGCGCACGGCCGTGGGCGCGTTCGGCGTCGACCTGCCCAGCGGATCGCTGGTCTTCGAAACCCGCACGATCATCATCGCCTACGCCGTCGGCATCGTGATCACCTCGGTGGCGGCGTTCGTTCCCGCGCGTAAGGCCGCGTCGGTTCCACCGATCGCGGCGATGCGGGACACCTACGTGCTGCCCACGCGTTCGCTGCGGCTGCGGGCGATCTCGGGGCTGGTGCTGACCGGGCTGGGCGTGCTCCTGCTGGCCGTGGGCGCCGCCTCGGCGGGGAAGTCCGCGGCCGGGGCGGTCGGCGGCGGTGCCGCGGCGATCTTCCTCGGGGTGGCGACGCTGTCGCCGTTGCTGTCCGTCCCGGTGATCCGGGTACTCGGACGCCCCTTCGTCGCCGCGTTCGGCACCACCGGGCATCTCGCCCGGCAGAACGCGATGCGCAACCCACGCCGCACAGCGTCCACCGCCTCCGCCCTCATGATCGGCCTGGCCCTGGTCAGCGCGTTCTCGATTCTCGGCCAGTCCATCAAGGAATCGGTGCGCACCACGGTGCAGAACAGCCTCGGCGCCGACTACTACCTGACCGCCAAGGGGTTCGGTACCGGCTTCAGCGGCCAGGTCGCCCGTGACATCGCCACCCGCCCCGGCGTCGGCGTGGCCACCGGCCTGCGCGGTGGCCTCGCGAAGGTCGAAGGAAGAACCGTTCAGCTTCTCGCCGGCGACCCCGCCGGTCTGCTCCAGGTTCTCGCCATCAAAAAGGTGGACGGCGACCTGCACAACCTCAACGACCGCACCCTGCTGGTGGACGAGGCCACCGCCACCGACCGTCACCTTCGCGTCGGCCAGGCAGTAACCGTCACCTACCCCGACGGCACCGACAAACTGACCGTCGCCGGCATCTACAAGAAGAGCCAGGTCGCCGGCTCCTGGATCGTCTCCACCGGTCAGTACGCCCGGCATTCCACCCAGGACCTCGACCTTTTCGTTCTCGTCAAACGGGCGGATGGTGCCGATCCGGCCGCTGTGCGCGCCGTCATAGACACGGCGGTGAAGCCCTATGCCACCGTCGAGGTCCGCGACCAGTCCGAGTTCGTCGCCCAGCAGGAGAAACAGGTCGATCAGCTACTCGGCTTCATCTACGTACTCCTCGCGCTCGCCGTCATCATCGCCCTTTTCGGTATCGTCAACACCCTGGCCCTGTCCGTGATCGAACGGACCCGGGAAATCGGCCTGTTGCGGGCCGTCGGTATGTCCCGCCCCCAGATGCGCGCCATGGTCGTCATGGAGTCGACCATCATCTCGGTCTTCGGTGCCGTACTCGGCGTCGCCGTGGGCAGCGTCTTCGGCTGGGCCCTCACCAAGGCACTCGCAAGCCAGGGCATCAGCACCTTCGCCTACCCCTCCCCCACCATCATCACGGTGATCGGCGTCGGCATCCTGCTGGGCGTCCTGGCCGCCGTCTTCCCCGCCCTGCGCGCCGCCCGCATGGACATCCTGCGCGCCATCTCCACCACCTGACACTCCCCCGCTCCCCGCTCCCGAAGTTTCCTATTTGCCCGATTTTTCCTCCCCCAATGCCGCGCATTCCGGCCGCGCCGTACGCCGCCTTCGCCTCACGCCGAGGGTTGTTCGGTTTTCCACCCCCCGAATTCTCGAACATCCCTCGGCATGCGACCGAAAAACCCTCGGCACGGCGACTCCGCAACCGCAACCGGCCAACGTCGAACACACGCCGACAACCGGCGGCCACGCAGCGCATCCCGATCGAGACAAAGCCCCGCAGCAGCCCGCAGCCGCAAAGCGTCGACGCCGACGCCGACGCCGACAGCAGCAGTGAAAGCGGCCGTCGACGGCCATGCCGAGGACTGTTCGGAAATCCATCCCCCGAATTCTCGAACATCCCTCGGCATGCGACCGAACAACTCTCGGCACGGCAGCTCCAGCAGCGCCGGCCAGCCGTCGACCGGAGGCGTGACACACAGTCTGATCACTGGAGGCGAAACCGTGGGCTGGGACAACGGGAGCCAACGAGCGCCACCGCACTGATCTGGTGCACTACCTCGAGAGGGTTGTCCACAGGAGCGCGTTTTTCCACAGGTTTCCACGGAAAATGGTCATCCGACCGCGATCGGGCCAGTGTGGAACAGGTGAAGCCCATCGAAGTTCCCGCCGATCTGCGACGTCTCGCGCGGAAGCAGGATGGCATGCTCACCTGGTCGCAGGTCAGGGCAGCCGGGATTCGGCGCTGGCAGTTCGAGCGCTGCATACGCGATGATGGCTGGGTCGTTCCCTGCCGCGGCACCGTTCTGCTCCCGGACGCTCATCCGGTGCGGGGGCCGGCGCGGGCCGCGCTGGTCGGCCGGCCCACTGCGGTGATCTGCAACATCACGGCGGCTGCACTGCTTGGGCTACCGGGCCTGCCCGATCTCCGTCTTCCGCCACGAACCCCCAGCTCCGACGTGTCTGACCGGCCTGGTCCGGCCAGGGCCGGGAGCCGGGAGGGGCCGGGCACCATGGTTGGGGCTGGCCGCCCGGGCAGGGCGGCTTACGTCCATCCGGTGCATGTGCTGCTGCCGCGTAGCGCGCACGGAGCGGCGGATGTCCGTGGGCTGGTGCGCCATCTTGGCGCCTACCGTGCGCAGGAGGTGGTCAAGGTCCGTGGAATCCCGGTGACCGGGGTCACCCGAACGCTGGTTGATCTGCTCGTGAGCTGCGATCGGGAGACTGCCGTCGGCCTGCTGGACGCGGCGCTGCATCAGGGGCGGATCACGGACATCGGGGAGATCCGCGACGCCGCCGCGGGGCGCAGGGGCGTCGCCGAGCGGTATGGATGGTTGGGGCTGGTCGACGGGCGGGCGGAGTCGCCGTTGGAGACACGCATGCGGCTGGTGCTCATGGATGCGGGACTCACGCCTGAGCAGCTGCAATGGTCGATCTGGGGTGACGGGCGGGAGTCAGGCTGGCTACCCGACGGCTCCGAAGCGACGCAACCGTATGAGCGGTCCTGTGTTCCCACGGCC
The DNA here is from genome assembly GCF_023242945.1 of Frankia umida. Lineage (NCBI taxonomy): Bacteria > Bacillati > Actinomycetota > Actinomycetes > Frankiales > Frankiaceae > Frankia > Frankia umida. Next base: position 119,354 of record NZ_JALKFT010000018.1, on the reverse strand, counting down.
TTGGCCAAGGAGGCGCGGTCGGCTCGGCCACGGCTGCTGGCCCGGGTTGATCTGGCGTGGCCGAGCCGCCTGGTGGCCGTGGAGGTCGACGGAACCGCTGTGCACGAGCGTCCGCGGGCGCTGTTCCGTGACCGTGCCCGGCAGAACGACCTGTTGTCCCTTGGCTGGATCGTGCTGCGGTTCACCTGGACCGATCTGCTGCTTCGCGCGCATGCCGTCGTCGAGCAGATCCGTTGGTCCCTGCAGGTGACCCGCCCGGCCACCACGCTCTGACGTCCATGGCTGAGGTGGGGGCGGGTCAGATGCGGGGCGGGTCAGGTGCGGGTGCGGTGGGCGGCGAGGAGGTTCTCAAGGCTGTCGGGGTCGAGGGCGTGCAGGCTCGCGACGAGGCCGGCAAGCTGGTCACGCAGGTGGGCGACCTCCGGCAGGTCGGCGAGGGCCTGAAGGTCGGCCTCCGCCGAGCGGCCGGTCACGGCTGATGGGCCGGTGGGGGCTGGTGGGGCTGGTGGGGCGGTGGGGGCTGGTAGGTCGGTAGTGGGGTCGTGGGGGGGCATCGAGGGGACCATGATGGTGGCGCAGCCTGCGGCGATGCCGGCGGAGGCGCCGGAGAGGCTGTCTTCGAGGACGATGCAGGCGCGCGGGTCGACGCCCAGGTGCGCGGCGGCGCTCAGGTAGGGCTCGGGGTCGGGCTTGCGGCGGTGCACCTCGTCGCCGGCGACGGTCACCGCGAACAGGTCGCGGCCGACGATCTCCAGGACGGGGTCCATCAGGTTGCGGAAGGAGGAGGAGACCAGCGCTGTGGGCACGCCACGTTCGTGTAGGGCGGTGAGCAGTTCCAGGGCGCCGGGCTGGGCGACGATGACGCCCGGTTCGCGGAACAGCTCCGCGGAGCGGCGCAGCAGGAACTGGGCGGTTTCCTCGACCGCGGACAGCGGCTGGCCGAGCATCGTGACCATGATGGGGACGGCGGTGTCGATACCGTGTCCGATCATGGCTCGTTTCATGGCGGGGGTGAACGTCCCTCCGAGGCGGGCAGCCGCCTCGTGTTCGGCCACGGTCCAGATCGGCTCGGTGTCGACCAGCAGTCCGTCCATGTCGAAGAAGACCGCCGCGAGGCTACCCACGTTCGCTCCTGCCTTGGCTGAGATGACGGATCGTGCGGAGGCGGCCGCCCGTGGTGCGCAGGCTGCCGGTCGTGCGGGAGGTGCGGGTGGTGTGGTGAACCGTCCAGTTCGTATGCTGCCGGACGGCGCGGGTGGGGCTGACACCCGGCCGGGTCGAACGGGTGGGCGCCGGCTGTCGTGACTCGGACAGCTTGTGGCGGGACTGTTCACGATCCCGCATCGGCGGGTATCCGTCCGAAGCCGATACGGTGCTGCCAGCGCAACATTCCGGGACGTGTGCCCGGTACACCCGGCACCGTCCGACGCCGCTGGGGCAGGGTGCACTAGTGACGTTGCAGAGTGTGACCGTCGGACTGTCTCCGGGGTACCGGCGGACTGTCGTCAGACCGAGGAAAGGCGTTCCCACGAGAACACCGGCAGACTGGAACCGCGGCGGGTCCCCCATGGGCGGGGGATTCCCACCGAGGGCAAGGCGGGTTGACGTCACCGGATGTCAGCTCGAGGCAGGAGACGTCCACGTGAGGACGTACCGTGGCACTGTCACGGGGGCAGTGGGCCGCCGCTGGGCGGCAGGAGGTGGTAGGTGATCGAGTTCTCCGGCGTCGGCCAGCTGCGGTCGCCGGTTGTGGTAGCCGCCTTCGAAGGATGGAACGACGCAGCCGACGCGTCGTCCGCGGCCGTCGAGCATCTGGAGACGGCGTTCAAGGCTCGGGTGATCGGTGCGATCGACCCGGACGACTACTACGATTTCCAGGTCAACCGGCCGACGGTGACCGGCACCGACGGGGCGTCCAGGAAGATCACCTGGCCGACCACCCGGCTGTCGGTGGCCCGGCCGCCCAAGTCCGAGACGGACCTGGTGCTCATCCGTGGGCTCGAGCCGAACATGCGCTGGCGGGGGTTCACCGACGAGCTCATCGAGGCCGTGCACGCGCTCGGTAGCGACATGGTGATCTCGCTCGGGGCGCTGCTGGCCGACTCGCCACACACCCGACCGGTTCCGATCAGTGGCACCGCCGGGGATGCGGCCACCGCCGCGCGGTTGGGGTTGGAGCCGTCCCGTTACGAGGGGCCGACGGGCATCGTCGGGGTGTTCGGGGAGGCGTGCGCGCGCGCGGAGCTCGCGTCGGTGTCGTTCTGGGCGGCGGTGCCGCACTATGTGGCGAACCCGCCGTGCCCGAAGGCGACACTGGCCCTGCTGCGCCGGGTGGAGGACCTGCTCGACATCGAGATTCCGCTTGGTGACCTGCCCGAACGGGCCAAGGCGTGGGAACGTCAGGTCGACGAGCTCGCGGCCGGGGACACCGAGGTCGCCGAGTACGTCCGGTCGCTGGAGTCACGCGAGCCGGAGACGGCGCTGCCGGAGGCCAGCGGCGACGCGATCGCCCGCGAGTTCGAGCGGTACCTGCGCCGCCGCGGTCAGTAGCGTCGGCGACCGTCGGGCCCGCGGCCCGGCCCGTGACCGCTATTCGTCGACGATCTCCGCGTCGATGATCTCCTCGTCGACGCCGCGACGGTAGCGGACGCTGGTCGTCGCGCTGCCCCCCGGACGCGCGGTGGCCCCGGTCGACGGGTCGGCCCCGCCGACCCGTCCGGTGTCGGGGTAGTCGGAAGTGGTCTGGCCGGGGTTGGCGTGACCGGCGGCGGTGTATCTGGCCTCGCCGTAGCGGGCATCGGTCGAGCCGGGATCGGGATAGGGATAGCCAGCGTCAGAGTGGCCAGAATCGCCGTAGCGAGCGTCGGTATAGGGGGCCTCGCCATAGCGGGCGTCGCCGTAAGGGGCGTCGGTGTGGCGGGCGTCGGTGTGGCCGGGGTCGCCGGAGCCCGGATCGGTGGGGCCGCCGGGGTCGGCGGCGCCGGGGTCGGTGAGCCGGTGGCGTCCCGGCGCGCGACGGCCGAAACCGGCGGTCGCCCAGGCGGACGTGCCCGCCGAGGCGGCCGTCCCCTGGGTTCGTGGGACGAAGGGCCGTGCCGAGCCCTCCGTGGAGCCGGCGAAGCCGTCGCCGACTGTCGCCGTCCCTGCCGTGGCGTAGCCGGCCGACGCCGCACCCGCCGATCCGGCGGTGCCGGCGGATGTGGCCCCGTTCGGCGCCGTCGCCGTGGACGCCACCCACCCGCCGGTGGCGGGACCGTGACCGGCGGGACCGTGACCGGCGGGACCATGACCGGCGGGGCCGGTACCGAACCGGCGGCCGCCCGGTCCGCTGGTGGCCGCACCGGACGGACCGAACGTTGCCTGGGGCTGGCTGCCACCCAGCCGCCCCGATGCCGGCGCCCCGTCGGCCGAGGACGCGTAAGCCCCGGGCCACGACCCCGGCGCACCGGAGGCCGCCGACGCCTGGGCAGTTCCGGCCCCGGAATCCACCGGCCCGCCCGGCGACGAGCCGTATGCCGACGGGTCGGACCCGGCGGAACCGAATGTCGCGGTGCCACCGAACCCTGGGTCGTCACCGAGCGTCGAGGTGCCGCCGAAGCCCGGGTCGCCACCCGGCGTCGAGGTGCTGGCGGATGCCGAGTCACCGGCGGAGGTGGTGGGGCCGAACGAGGACGGACCGCCGGCGGCCCCGAAGGTCGGCCCGGAGCCGGCGGCACTGCCGGCGGGACTGCCGGGGGGCGCGGCGGACGGGGCGGGCTGGGGGGACGGGGCGGCGGAGCCGGCGCGGGCGAGGTCGGTGACGGCTCGGTCGACCTCGTCGGAACCCAGGACGGCACGCAGCCGCAGGACCGCGCCGATGATCTCGCCCTGCTGGTGGCGCAGCACGTCCAGGGTGGCCGCGGCCCGGGCGATCTGTTCCTGTAGTTCGAGGTGGCGGGTGTGGGCGATCTGGCGGCTTTCCTCGACCGCGTCGAGCAGCAGCTTCTCGGCCTGTTCGCGGGCCTCGCGGACGATCGGGTGGTTGGCGCCGGCGTCCTCGATGACCTCTTCGAGGGTCGACTCGGCGATCCGGCGGGCGCCTTCGATGATGTCCTCGGCCTCGCGCTGGGCGATCGCGAGCATCTGGCCGATACGGCTGCCGGCGGAGGAAGTATCCGTACCCGCGCCACCGGCCGCGTCCCCGGCCCCCGAACCAGCGGCACCCGAACCAGCGGCACCCGAACCGCCGGCCGCCGAACCGCCAGCGCCCGGGCCACCGGCGCTCGCCGTGGCCTGACGCTCCCGTTCGTGGCGCAGGGCGCTCTCGGCGGCCGCGGCGCGCGAGGTCACCGAGCTGGCGTAACGCCACAGCGTAAGGAGGTAGTCATCCACCTGACGCGGGTCGTAGCCGTGGGCGACCTCGTCGAAGGAGGGCCGTTCGTCGGCGGATCCGGGCCCGGTACCGCGGTGGTGCGACCCCATCCATCAGCTCCCTGTAGGTGGGACGGGTTCAAGGTCTACACCAAGCAGTGTGTCAACCAGCCGGGAGACCAGTGCGGGCGCCTCCCCTCCCACGCCCGTCATGTCACCAGAAGGCCAAGCGCGCGAGACCCCACCTGCGGCATCACCGCCAAAACGACTCATTTCGGCAACCACCCCGGACGCGGGCCGCCCGTCGGCCAGCGCGGCGTCCGCCCAGGCGTCGACGGCGGCGAGGGCACGGGGGGCGTCCAGGTCGTCGGCGAGCCGCGCACGGACGGCGGCGAGCACGCCCGTGGCGTCCGGGCCTGCGGGCAGGGCCACGGCGGCCCGCCACCGCGTCAGGCGGGCCGTGGCCGCGCTCAGACAGGCGGGGGTCCATTCCCATTCGCTGGTGTGCTGGTGGTCGAGCAGCGCCAGCCGGACGGCGGCCGGGTCCGCGCCCTCGTGTCGCAGACGGGAGACGAACTCCAGGTTGCCCCGCGATTTCGACATCTTGTGGCCGTCCAGGCTGACCAGGGCGGTGTGCACGTAGCTGCGGGCGAACGGACGGGCACCGGCCGCGACCTCGGCGTGGGCGGCGCTGCACTCGTGGTGCGGGAAGGTCAGGTCGGCACCGCCGCCCTGGAGGTCGACGACGCCGCCGAGGTGGTGGCGGGCGATGGCGGCGCACTCGATGTGCCAGCCGGGCCGGCCGGGGCCGAACGGTGAGGGCCACGACGGCTCGCCGGGACGGTGCGCCCGCCACAGCAGCGGGTCGAGCGGGTCCTTCTTGCCGGCACGGTCGGGGTCACCGCCGCGTTCGGCGCACAGGGCGAGCATCTGCGGGCGGGACAGCCGGGAGACCTCCCCGAACCCGGTGGCGGCGGCGACGGAGAAGTACACGTCGTCGTCCACCTGGTAGGCGGCTCCCAGCTCCACCAGTTCGGCGACCATCGTGACGATCAGCTCGATGGCCTCGACGACCCCGATGTAGGCGTCCGGTGCGAGGATGCGCAGGACGGCCATGTCCTCGCGGAACAGCGCGATCTCACGGCTGGCGAGATCACGCCAGTCGATCCCGTCCCGCTCGGCGCGCTCGAGCAGGGGATCGTCCACATCGGTGACGTTCTGCACATATCGGACGTCGTGGCCGGCGTCGCGCAGCACCCGCTGGGCCAGGTCGTAGGTCAGGTAGGTGAAGGCGTGGCCGAGATGCGTCGCGTCATAGGGCGTGATGCCGCAGACGTAGAGATGCGCGGTGGGCCCCGGCGCCAGGGGGCGGATCCGACCGGAGGCGGTATCAAGGATCCTCAACGGCCCGCCACGGCCGGGAAGGGGACGTACCGGGGGAGATGGCCACGCCTGCATGCGTGTCAGCGTAACCGCGAACGGTGGGTCCGGCGGCGGCAAGACGGGTAACCGCGACGTAATCGACCTGCGCAAACATGCCGCGCCGGGAGGTCAGAACGGCGGCCAGGGGATGGGAGGCCAGTCACCGGAGGGCAGCGGGAAGCGACCGGTGTCCAGCAGATCGTCCAGTCGGGCGTCCAGCGCGGTGAGCTCGGTGACGGTCAGCAACGGTTCGAGGCGGCGCCCGAGGTCCCCGGTGAGCTGCTCCGCGAGGCCGCGCAGCAGCGCCGTCTCCTCGGCGGACAGGCGCCGGCCACGCCACGTCCACAGCAGGGTGCGCAGCTTGCCCTCGGCGTGGAACGTCACGCCGTGATCGATGCCGTGGACACGCCCGGACGGCGCGGGCAGCAGGTGGCCGCCCTTGCGGTCGGCATTGTTGATCACCGCGTCGAACAGGGCGATGCGGCGCAGCTGCGGGTCGTCCGAGCGGGTGAGGGCGACGAGGTCGACGGTGACGTCGGTGTCGATCCACAGCTGGACCATGCCCGGGCCGAACGGGCCGTCCCGCATGATCGTCGGTGGCACGATGCCGAGGCCGAGCGCCGCGGACACCTCGTAGGCGGCGAGCTCGCGGGCGGCCAGGGTGCCGTCGGGGAAGTCCCACAGGGCGCGTTCGCCGCGGATCGGCTTGTAGACGCAGCGACCGGAGCTCTCCCCTGCGGCGATCTCGCAGTACAGGGTGGCGTTGCTGGCGTCGGTCATCCGCCCGGTCACGGTGAGTTCGCCCGCGGCCAGCAGGTCGAGGGCGCCGTCGAGTTCGAGACCGCCGCAGTCGAGCGGGTCGAGGGGCTGGCGTCGCCCCGGCCCGAGGTCGGTCGGACCCACCGCGGTATCGCCCATCAGCCCAGTGTGTCCGGCCGATACCCGGACTGTCCCCGACCGGACGATGTGAGCCAGCTCTCTATGCGGGCGGCGGAACCCATGCGCCCGCTCCGCCGCCGATCACCGCGTCCGGGTCCACCTCGTCCGCCCTGACCGGATGCCCGTCGCCCCCCTCGGACGTGCCCGGCCCACCGGCCCCCTCGGACGTCGACGTCCCGCGGGACGCACCGCCGTCCGTGGCCGCGTCGTCCCTGGCCGCGGCGGGGGGCGGGGGGAGCAGGTCGGTGACGTCGCCGCCGACGTCGTTGAGGCGGCGCACCAGCGGCAGCCGCTCCCCATAGCGGATCACCGTCAGTGAGCACGGGTCGATGGTGATCCGGTGGTAGAGATCGAGGTGGATACCGAGGGCGTCCGCGACGATGGTGCGGATGACGTCGCCGTGCGAGCACAGCAGCCAGGTGGCGTCCGGGCCGAGACGCTCGTTCCACTCCCGGACCGCGGCGACCCCGCGCGACTGCGTGTCCCGCAGCGCCTCCCCCTCGGGGCCGGGGAACACCACGGCGCTGGGATGGCTCTGCACCACCTTCCACAGCGGTTCCTTGACCAGTTCGCTGAGCTCCCGACCGGTCCAGTCGCCGTAGTGGACCTCACCGAAGCGTTCGTCGACGGTGACCTCCTGCCGCCCGCCGGGGGTGGCCGGCTCGTCGGGGCGGCGCGCGGCGATGGCCTGCGCGGTCTGGTGGCAGCGGTCCAGCGGGCTGGACACGACCGCCGCCAGCGGCACCGGGGACAGCCGTGTCCCCACCGCCGCGGCCTGCGCGGCGCCGCGCTCGTCCAGGCCCACGCCCGGCGTCCAACCCAGCAGGAGTTTGCCGGTGACGGCGGTCAGGCCGTGCCGGACCAGCAGAACCGTGGTCACGCGTCGTCCCTTTCGCCGGAGGTTGCGCTCACGCTACCGAGTGGGCATCGACCGGTGCCGGACGATCCGTGGTTACGCTTCCCGGCATGCCCGACGCGTACCCGAGCAGCACCGCCGTGGCCCCGGCCCCGCCCGGCGACGAGCAGAGCACCGATCCGCACGCGGTGTTCGCCGCCTTCCACGACGCCGGCCTGTGGCCGGGTCTGGGCCGCACCACCGGCGCCCGGCTGGCCGCCGCCGGCATCAGCCTGCCCGACCATGTCGACGTCGGACGCCTCGGCCAGGTGGAGGGGGTCTCCGGCCCACGGGCCCGCCGGCTGGTCGACAGCTTCCGCTCCGCCGCGGCCACCTACGCCGTCGTCGAGCTGCTCGTCGGGGCGAACCTGCCGGCGCGGCTGGCCCGCGCCGCCGTCGAACGGCTCGGCCCCACCGCCGCCGACGACCTGCGGGCCGACCCGTGGGCGCTGCTCACCGCGGACGCCGAGATCACCCAGGCCGACCGCTTCGCCCGGCTACGCGGCCGCCACCGCGACGATCCGCTGCGCGGCCCGGCGGTGCTCGCCTACCTGCTCAGCCGGGCCGCCGCCCGCTCCGGGGACACCGCCGCCCCCGTCGAGCCGGTGCTCGCCGCCGCCACCCGGGAGGGCGTCGCCGACCCGCGGATCGCCCTGGCCGCCGCCTTCGAGGACGGACGCATCCTCGCTGTCGGCGACCGCATCGCGCTCGAGCGCTACGCGATGGCCGAACAGTCCATCGCCGACGGCATCGAACGCCTCATCGCCACCGCCGAGCCCCTGCGCGCCGACCAGCCACGCGCCCGCCGCCGGCCCGACTCCACCGACGACGACGCGGTGACCCCGGCCGTCCCCGTCCCGCCGCCGGCGACCGAGCTGAGCTTCGACGAGGACAGCGACGACGACGACGCGGGTCTCGACGGCGGCGCGGACGACCAGGTGGGCGCGGACGACCGGGTGGGCGCGGACGACCGGGTGGGCGCGGCCGGCGGCGGTTCCGGCGCGGCCAGGGACGCCGACGACGCCGTGCACGGGCTGGACGAGGTGCAGCTGCGCGCCGCCCACGCGGCGCTGGAGGCGGGAGTGAGCGTGCTCACCGGCGGCCCGGGCACCGGCAAGAGCCGCACCGTCGCGGCCGTGGTCCGGCTGGCCGAGGCGGCCGGCGCCGAGGTGGCGCTCGCCGCACCCACGGGACGGGCCGCCAAGCGTCTCGAGGAGCTCTGCGACGCACCGGCGAGCACCCTGCACCGCCTGCTCGGCGCCCAGGGCCGCGGCGCCGGTTTCGCCCGCGGCGAACACAACCCGATCGACGCCGACCTGGTGGTCGTGGACGAGGCGTCCATGCTCGACGCCGAGCTCGCCGCCGCCCTGCTCGACGCCTGCGCCGACGGCACCCACCTGATGTTCGTCGGTGACCCCGCGCAGCTGCCGAGCATCGGCCCCGGCCAGGTCCTCACCGACCTGCTCGACTATGGCCTGGCCCGCGGCCCCGTCGAGGCCGGCCCGGACGGCCCCGGCCAGGACGGCACCGGCCAGGACGGCACCGACCCCGAGGACGACCCGGCCGACCCGTATCCGCGGGGCGAGGTACCGGTCACGGAACTGCGCCGGCTCTACCGCCAGGTGGACGGCGGGGGTATCGCGACCCTGGCGGCCGCGGTCCGCGGCGGTGAGCTGCCGCCGCCCGCGCCGGACGCCGGCCGGGAGGTCGTCGTCGTGCCCGCGAAGAGCTCCGGCGAGGCCGCCCACCGCACGGTGCAGCTCGTCACCGACTCCATTCCGCGGGCCCTGGGCATCCCGGTCGCCGACATCCAGGTCGTCACGCCCGTGCACGCCGGTCCCGCCGGCACCACGGCGCTGAACACGGCCCTCAAGCGCGTCCTCAATCCCGGTACGTCCGGCCCCGGAGCTGGGGGCGGCGGTGGCTCGACCTCGGCGTTCGACATCGGTGACCGGGTGGTGGCCACGGCGAACCACGTCGACATCGGGTTCGCCAACGGTGAGATCGGCACGGTCGTCGCACTCGGCGATCGCGGCGCGCTGCGGGTCGCCTTCCCCGGCGGGACGGTCGAGGTTCCCGCCGGTCTGCTCGCTGATCTGCGCCTGGGGTGGGCGGTGACGGTGCACCGGGCCCAGGGCAGCGAGTGGCCGGCCGTCGTCGCCGTCTTCCCCCCGGAGGCCGGGCGGATGCTCACCCGCCCGCTGATCTACACGGCCCTGACCCGGGCTGCGAGCCACCTGTCGATCGTGGCGGTCAACGGCCCGGCCGTCCGCCACGCCGTGCGCACCTCCGGCGGACGGCGGCGGGTGACGTCACTCGGCCCGCTGCTGGCCGGCCACGAGGCCGGTGAGTTCGAGGACGACTCCGACGACGACCTCGACGACGACCTCGACGACACCGTCTGACCCCCGCCACCTGCGCCGGGTCGACCTTCGGCAGAAGCCCGACCCGACCCGACCGGGCCGGTGGCCCCACGGCCAGCAGAACTGTACCGTTTCGTTCCCGGACGACAATGGTGACGGTGGGGTGAGGCCATGGCAGACAGTGGTGACGGGGCTCGTCCCGGGAGTACGGCGGCGACGCGGGTGCGGCCGGCGGGCAACCGGCGGCTGAGCGCCGACCGTGTCGGGGAGATCTACGCCGACGTGATCAAGATGCTGATCGAGGTCGGTTACGCAAGCCTGACCATGGACGGGATCGCCGCCCGGTCCCGGGTCAGCAAGGCCACGCTCTACCGGCAGTGGCAGGGCAAGGCCGATCTGGTCGCCGAGGCCCTGCGCCACGACAACCCCCCGCCCGCCCGCATCGACACCGGCAGCCTGCACGGCGACCTGCTGGCGATGACCACGGTCCTCGGTGACGTCGCCCCGACCGACGCACCGTTGCTCGCCAGCCTCGCGCACGCCAGCTATCTCGATCCGGACCTCGGTGCCGCATTACGCCGCCGGCTGTTCGCCCCGTTCCACGCCATCCTGCGCGACATCCTCAACCGCGCGGTGGAACGCGGCGAGATCCCACCCGGTAGCCCGGCCCTCGAGTTCAGCCCGCTCGTCTTCATGGCGATGATGCCCGGCCGGGCCCTGTTCGAGGGTGTCCAGGTCACCCCCGAGTACCTCGCCGGATTCGTCGATCACATCCTGCTGCCGGCGCTGGTCGGATCGTCGCCGACGGCGTCGCCACCGGCCGGGCCGTAGCCGGCACCCTGGACGCCGACGCGCCGCCCTCCCGAGATGCGGATCCCCGGGTCCGTCGACACCACACAGGTTAGCGACAACACACAGGTCAGAAGGGTGATCAGCTCATGGGTCAGCTCGCAGGCGAGGTCGCCGTCGTCACCGGCGGTGGCCGCAACATCGGACGCGCGATCGCGCTGCGCTTCGCCGAGGAGGGCGCGGCGGTCGTGGTCACCGCCCGCCACATCGCGGAGATCGAGGAGACGGTCGCCCTGATCCGGGCCGCCGGCGGGCGGGCCGCGGCCCGTCAGGCCGACGTGACCGACCTGGAGGCGCTCAAGGGCGTCCTGGACTTCGCCCGGTCGGAGTTCGGACCGGTCACCGTGCTGGTGAACAACGCCGGTGGTGGTGGCCGCGGTACGTCGGGCCGGTTCAGCCTGCTGGAGCCCGAGGGCATCCTGCGTGGGGTCAACCTGAACCTGCTCACCCCGATCTACGCCAGCCGTCTGGTGCTGCCCGACATGCTCGAGGCCGGGCACGGGCGGATCATCAACGTGGCCAGCGGCGCCGGCATGATCGGCATGGCCTACCAGGTGCCCTACGGTGTCTCGAAGACGGGCCTCATCCGGTTCTCCGAGATGCTCGCCCTGGAACTGCGGGAACACAACATCTCCGTCTTCTCGATCACGCCCGGCAATGTGCTCAGCAAGCTGACCCAACCCATGTGGCCCCACCGCGACGAGCTCATCAACAACCCGCCGGAGGACTTCCCGAAGGTCTTTCCCGCGGGTCATGCTCTGGAGGACGAGGGCTGGTATCCGGCGGAGCGCTCGGCCGAGCTGTGCCTGTTTCTCGCCTCCGGCAGGGCGGACGCGGCGACCGGACGGTTCTTCTCCGTCCACTACGACGAGCACGAGATCGTCGCGCAGGCCGAGCGGGTGGAACGCGAGGAGCTGTACGCGCTGCGCATTCCGACCCTGAACGGACTGGAGCCCTCGATCGACTACCGCAGGCCCAGCCCGCCGGACGAGGCCGCCGGCAACGGCTGACCGAGAGGTCGCCCACGTTGCCACCCTCGATGTGGCAGGGGTGTGTCCCCGTCTGGGACGGTGGGTCCCCGGGGACAGCCCGGTGGCCGTACGGTGACCGCCGGATGACAAGCTGAGGGTGCGGCGACGAGGGCCGACGTCGCCGCGGTTGGCGCGCCCTGCCCCGGGCGCGTGCGCGCCCCGGGCAGGAGGCAAGATCGTGCGGCGAGAGGATGGGTAGCGTTCCCATCGTGGATGCAGACGCGGCGGGCAGCAGCGAGGCCGCTCCGGGACCGGCGCTGCTGCCCGGCCCCCGCGATCCCGGGCGCCCTCGACCTCCTGAGGGCAGGCTGTCATCCCTGGAGGGCGGCCCACCACCTGCCCACGGCTCGTCGTCCGAGCCGAAGGTGGCCCAGCCGATCCCGGGGACCGGCCCCACCTCGGACACCGAACTGACCCCGAGCACCGGGCTGGCCGGCGAGGTCGCACCGTCCCATGGCACCGGATCGTCCCGTGACACCGGATCGTCCCGTGACACCGGATCGTCCCGTGACACCGGATCGTCCCGTGACACCGGGCCGGCCTGGCGGGGGCTGTGGGGGCTGTGGGGGCTGTGGGGGCTGGTCCGCGGGCATGCCCACGCGCTCCTGATGGTGGCGGTCGGGTTCGCCGTGGCCGTCGGTGCGGTGCTGCGGTTCGCGACACCGAGCCATCTGTGGCTGGACGAGTCGCTGACCGTGGCGATCGCATCACTGCCCGTGTCGGACCTGTTGCACGCGCTGCGCCACGACGGTTCACCGCCGTTGTACTACCTGCTGCTGCACGTCTGGATCGCGGTGTTCGGCGACGGCGATGTGGCGGTGCGGGCGCTGTCCGGTGTGCTGTCGCTGCTCACCCTGCCGCTGGCGTGGCTTGGCGGGCGCCGCGTCGGGCGGATCGCCTCCGGTGCGGGCAACGCCGGGTCGGACGCGCCGACCTGGGTGGCCGTCGCGACGCTGCTGCTGTTCTCCTGCTCGCCCTACGCCATCCGGTACGGCAGCGAGACGCGGATGTACTCGCTGGTCGTGCTGCTGGTGCTGGTGTTCGGGTTCACCGCCGTGCGGGCGCTGGAACGTTCGAGCCTGCCCCGGCTGGGCCTGCTCACGCTCACGACGACCGCGCTGGTCTACACGCACTACTGGACGTTCCTGCTGATCTTCACGGTGGCGGCGTTCCTGCTGTTGCAGGCCCGGCGGCGGCCGTACTACCGGCGGGTGACGCTGCGGGCGTTCGTGGCGATGGCGGCCTCGGCCGTCCTGTTCGCGCCGTGGATGCCGTCGTTCGCCTTCCAGATGCTGCACACCGGTACCCCCTGGGCGCCGAAGGTGCAGGCCCAGGTGCTGCTGGACACGGTGTTCGACTGGGCGGGGCCGCAGTCCACCGGGGCGCTGCTCGGCGTGGTGCTGCTCGGCGGGGCCCTGATCGGGTTCACCGCCCGCCCGGCGGGTGGCCGCGAACTCGCGGTCCGGGTCACCGGACGGGTACCGGGGCGCTATCTCGCGGCGATCTGGCTGGCCCCGCTGGTGCTCGCCTACTTCGTGAACGCGTTCGGCGGCAGTGCCTACGCCGAGCGGTACACCGGTATCGCGCTGCCGGCCTGTCTGATGCTCGCCTCGCTCGGTATCGCGGTGCTGCCCGGGACTCGGGTGCGGGCGATCGTGCTGGTACTGGCGGTGGGCAGCGGGCTGATCGGCGGCTGGCAGTTGGCCCGCACCGAACGCACCCAGGCCGGGGAGATCGCCGGTCGGATCGTGGCGCTGGCCCGCCCCGGCGACGTCGTCGCCTACTGCCCCGACCAGCTCGGCCCTGCGGTGCACCGGGCGCTGAGCCGACACGGCCCGCTGACCGTGCGCGAGATCGTCTACGCGGACTCCTCGGGCCCCTCGCTCGTGGACTGGGTCGACTACCCCGACCGGATGCGCCACGCCAACGGCACGGCGTTCGCCGCCGAGGTCAACGAGCTCGCCGGCCCCGACCACGCCGTGCTGCTGGTGCGCGCCGACGGCTACCGGTTCCTCGAGGGCGCGTGCGCGGTGCTCTCCGACCAGCTCGCCACCCTGCGCGACCGCACGGTGCAGGTCTACCAGCGCGACCTCTACGAGGGCGCCTCCCTGGAACGTTTCTCCACCCTGCGCTAGAAGCGGCCCCGGCCCGCCCTGGACCCCACCACCCGACACGACCTGGGTGGTGGGGTGCTCGAGTGGCGAGGGAGTGACCGGGTCACGCGGACGTCGATCCTCCGTAGTCCCACGAATCTCTTTCGCCCACGCCTTGGGTACAGTACCGTTTCGTTCCCAGGCGGAGCTCGGTGGAACGAAGGGGTGAGACCATGGCGGATGACGGCGATGGGCCTCCTCCCGCGGGGACGGCGCCGACGCGACCCCGGCCGGCGGGCAGCCGCCGGCTCAGCGCCGAACGGGTCGGTGAGATCTACACCAGCGTGATCGCGCTCCTGATCGAGTCCAGCTACGACGGCCTGACCATGGACGGGATCGCCGCCCGGTCCCACGTCAGCAAGGCCACGCTCTACCGGCAGTGGCAGAGCAAGGTCGACCTGGTCGTCGAGGCCCTGCACCACGACAACCCGGGGCCCACCCGGATCAACACCGGCAGCCTGCGCGGCGATCTGCTGGTGATGACCGAGGTCCTGGGCGATGTCGCCCCGACCGACGCCCCGCTGCTGGCCGGGCTCGCCCACGCCAGCCATCTCGATCCGGATCTCGGCGCCGCCCTGCGCCACCGGCTGTTCTCCCCGTTCTACGACACCCTGCGCGACATCCTCGACCAGGCCGTGACGCGCGGCGAGCTCGTCCCCGACACCGCCGCGCTCGAGTTCGGCCCGCTCGCCTTCCTCGCGATGATGCCCGGCCGGGCCCTGTTCGAGGGCATCCAGGTCACCCCCGACTACCTCGCCGGATTCGTCGATCACATCCTGCTGCCGGCGTTGACCTCGGTCCAGCCGGTGGCCACCGGCTAGGGGCCGGACAGCCCCATCCCCGCCAGATCCACTCCGGTATCGCAAGGGAGCGTCATGGAGAAGGTCGTCTTCGTCGCCCACCAGCCGGGGGACACCCCCTCGCCCAGCCCCGCCGACGTCGAGCAGCTCAACCAGCGTCTGCTGGGCGAACTGCCCGCCGAGCGCTATCTCGGGATCAGCCTGCAACTGGAGGACCGCGCGACGACCGACCGGTGGCAGCGTCGCACCGAGCCCGTCGCCCGTCGTTTCGCCGCCACGCTGTCGGTGTGGGTCGAGGCCGGCGAGGACACCGCGGATGCCGCCGCCCTCGTCGACGAGGTGTGGCCGGACCACGTGACCGGTGTGGTGACGGAGGCCGTCGTCAGATGGAACGGCCCCCGGCAGGTCAGCGCCACCCAGCCGCTGCCGGGCCACACCGTGACCGCGCTGCTCTACCGGCCGCCGTCGCTGACCCACGACCAGCTCGTGCGGCACTGGATCGACGTGCACCAGCCGATGTCCCTGCGCATCCACCCGGCGCGCAACTACGTGCGTAACGTGGTCGCCCGCGTGCTGCCGGCGGCGGGCAAGCCGGCCTCCGACGACCCGTTCTCCGACACCACGCAGTTCGACGCGATCAGCGACGAGTACTTCGCCTCGCTCGAGGACATTCTCGATCCGTCCCGTTTCTACGGGAGCGACGTCAGCCAGACGACCTGGCAGCAGAACGCCACCACGATCGGCGACGACGTCGGCCTTTTCCTCGACGGCACCCGCATGGCCGCCGCGATCATGGACGAGTACCTGCTGCGCGACTTCCGCGCCCCCCGCACACCCGGCGTCAGCTGACCCGGATTCGCCCGCGCCACGGGGCGGAGAAAGCCTGGCGGCCGTCCTCGACGGGCCGCCACACGGGAACCGGAATCCCCGGTTCCAGCAACAGCGTTCACATGACGAAAGGTGATTGACCCATGAGTCAGCTCACTGGTGAGGTGGCCGTTGTCACCGGTGCCGGACGTGGCATCGGACGCGCCATCGCCCTGCGCTACGCCGAGGAGGGCGCGGCCGTCGTGGTCTCGGCGCGCTCCACGGACGAGATCGAGGAGACGGCGTCCCTCATCCGGGCGGCGGGCGGGCGGGCGGCGGCGCACACGGCCAACGTGACCGACCTGGCCTCCGTCCAGGCGCTGCTGGACTTCACGACGACCGAGTTCGGTGCGCCGACCATCCTGGTGAACAACGCCGGTGGTGGCGTCCCCGGCACGTCGGGCAGGTTCGAGAACATGGACCCCGAGGCGATCGTCCGCGGTCTGAACCTGAACCTGATCGCCGCGATCCACCTCACCCGCCTGGCGCTGCCGGCCATGCTCGAGGCCGGGCACGGACACATCATCAACGTGGCCAGCGGCGCCGGCATGGTCGGCATGCCCTACCTGGTTCCCTACGGCGTCTCCAAGACGGGAATCATCCGTTTCTCGGAAATGCTCGCGCTCGAGCTGGAAGGCCGCGGCGTCGCGGTCTTCTCGTTCACTCCAGGCAATGTGCTCAGCAAGCTGACCGATCCGATGTGGCCCATCCGTGAGAGCCTCGCGGCGAACCCGCCGGAGAACTTCTCCTGGATCTTCCCGCCCGGCCACGAGCTGGAGGACAAGGGCTGGTACCCGCCGGAGCGGGCCGCGGAGATGGCCACGTTCCTCGCCTCCGGCAAGGCCGACGCGGTCTCCGGGAAGTTCTTCGCCGCCCACTACGACGAGCACGAGATCGTCGCCCAGGCCGAGCGGGTGGGGCGCGAGGAGCTGTACGCGCTGCGCGTCCCGACGCTGGACGGGCTCGAGCCCTCCATCCTCTACGGCGAGCGGGCCCGTAAGCAGGCCGACGCCACCAGCTGATCTCGCTGGACGACCGAGCCGGTGATCCCACCGGTCGATCTGACTGCCAGGGCGGTACCGCGGGTCAACGACGACCTCGTGGTGTCGCCCTGGTCGGCGTGGGCATGGGCGTGGCGAGCAGGACGGCGGTGAGCACGAGCAGACCCATCGGCAACGTGTAGTGATTGAAGAAGGTCTGTTTGTTCATCAGGCTCGCGCCGAGCAGGACGAGCGCGCCGCCGAGGCAGAACCCGCTCGCGTCGCCCCGGGCCCGCCAGGCCAGCGCGTAGGCCGCGACCAGCACGACCAGCGCCGGTCCGAAACCGAGCGTCACACCGAAATGGGACGCCCAGCCCGGCACCGACAGCGAGTGGCCGAGAACCTTGTAACGCAGGTTCGTGACCACCGCGTCGTCGACGAAGTCGCCCGGGCCGGCGAGCAGCCAGGGCGCGACCAGCAGCAGCGCCGTGCCCGCGCTCACCGCCGTGCGCCGCACCCCGAACGCCGGCCAGGCCGCCGCGAGCGGGACCAGCAGCGCCACATGCTGTTTGGACGCCAGCGCCAGCGCGAACGCGACCACCGCCAGCCGGAGATGCCCGTGGCGCACCGCCAGCACCATCCCGGCCAGGCAGGCGATCAGCAGCGGTTCGGTCCACGACTGCTGCAGCGCGTACATCGACTCGGGCAGGATCACCACCAGCAGCGGCAGCATCCCCACCGCCCCTGCGGTGGTGGTGCCCAGCCGGCGGGCGCAGATCGCCGCGACGGCGAGCGCGGCGAGCAGGCCGTAACGGACGTCGCCGAGCAGCAGCCGGGCCGGGGCGAGCAGCACCGACGTCCAGGGCAGGTACGGGTAGACGTCGAACAGGCCGTCGACGCCGTAGGACGCCCGGTCCGGCGCCCACTGCTGGCGGTACAGGTCGGCGCCGTGGACGAGCCCGACCGCGGAGACCTGCAACAGGTGGAACACGTCGATGCGCGGGGTGGGGGCGGCCCGGATGGTGGCCACCCCGGCCGCGCAGGCCAGCGTCAGCACCGTCCAGAACAGCGCCGTGGAGCCGCGGCCAGGACCGACCGGCCGCCATCGTGGCCGTCCACCCGACACGCCCCGACCGCCACCCGGCACGACGGCTTCGCTCTCCGGCGCCTGAGCACCGCCGTCCGGTGCCCGGCGGGGGCCGCCGAGGTGCAGCGCGATGGTGGCAGCGGCCAGCAGGCCGGCGCAGGCCGCGAGGATGTCGGCGACGGTGGCCGGCGTTCCGCTGGCGTAGTAACGGGGATGGCGCACCAGCGGACCGATCCCCACGGTGAGCGCGACGAGCGCCCACGCCAGACGCTGCCCGCCCCACCCGTCCGCGCCGAGCGGGCGGGGGCCGGGGTGGGGGACGGGGTGGGGGCGGGCCCACCAGGTGGCGCAGGTGGCGGCGGTGACGCCGACGCCGATGGCGGCCATCGCCCAGGCGCCGTAGCGGCCGTCCTTGGCCGCGATCCCCCAGGCCAGCGCGCACCAGCTGACCAGGACCGCGGCCAGCACCGGACGGGATCCGCCGGTCACCGGCCCGGCGGCGGGCACGGCCGGGGTGGGGCCCGCGTCCCGCGCCGCACCGCGACGGGGCGTCACGCGCCGCACCGGCGCACCGTACTCACCACCGCACGATCCCAGAGCGGCCGACCACCCCCGTCCCGGGGGATCGGTGCGGGGTCGGGCCGGACGACTCGCGTACCACGGTTGGCTGTCCTGGAACGGCGAGGGGGTGCGGGTGGATCACAGCCGTACACGTGCAACACTCACCCGGTAGCCGGCCCCAGGGTCCGGCGCCCCCATGGTCCGGTGCACCGGCGCCGGCGCGGGAGTGACCATGCAGGTGTGTTGAGGAGAGGTCCGGCACAGTGACCGAAAAGCCAGAGGTAGTCGTCATCGGGGCCGGGCCAGCTGGCCTGACCGCCGGCTGGGAGCTGGTGAAACGGGACGTGCCCGTGACGATTATCGAGGGTGACTCGGTCGTCGGTGGAATCAGTCGTACCGCGCAGCGCGACGGCTGGCGTTTCGACATCGGCGGCCACCGTTTCTTCACGAAGGTCCCCGAGGTCGAGAAGCTCTGGCACGAGATCCTCCCCGACGAGGACTTCCTGATGCGGCCGCGCTCGAGCCGCATCTACTACAACGGCAAGTTCTTCGACTACCCGTTGAAGCCGGCGAACGCGCTGGGCAACCTCGGTGTGGTCGAGGCGGCGCGCTGCATCGCCTCCTACGCCGCGGCCCGGGTGCGCCCGCCGAAGGACCAGAGCAACTACGAGAACTGGCTGGTCGCCCGCTTCGGCTGGCGGCTGTACCGCACCTTCTTCAAGACCTACACGGAGAAGGTCTGGGGAGTGCCGGTCAACGAGATGCCCTCGGACTGGGCGGCGCAGCGCATCAAGAGCCTGTCGATGTTCAACGCCATCGTCAACGCGGTGCTGCCGAAGAAGAACCAGAAGGACATCACGTCCCTCATCGAGGAGTTCCAGTACCCCAAGTACGGCCCCGGCATGATGTGGGAGACCGCCACCGACAAGATCGTCAAGCAGGGTGGGCGGGTCGTCTTCGAGGAGAAGGTCCGTAAGATCCACCACGAGAACGGCCGCGCCACCGGGCTGACCACCGAGGTCATCGGCGGGTACGGGCCGGGCGCGGGTGCGCCCGAGTCGTCGCGCACCGACCTCGGCAGCGAGTACCAGTACACCGGCGACGAGTTCATCTCGTCGATGTCGTTCTCGTCGCTGGTGAAGGTGATGGACCCGCCGGCACCGGCGCACGTGCTCGCCGCGGCGAACGCGCTGAAGTACCGCGACTTCCTCACCGTGGCGCTGGTCGTGCCGGAGTCCGCCGGATTCCCGGACAACTGGATCTACATCCACGCGCCCACGGTGAAGGTCGGCCGCATCCAGAACTTCGCGTCCTGGTCGCCGTATCTCGTCAAGGACGGCAAGACCTGCCTGGGCCTGGAGTACTTCGTCTTCGAGGGCGACGACACCTGGAGCAGCTCGGACGAGGACCTCATCGCACTCGGCACCCGGGAACTGGTCGAACTCGGCCTGATCCGGGCGAGCCAGGTCGAGACGGGCTACGTCGTCCGGATGCCGAAGGCGTACCCGTACTATGACACCGAGTACAAGAAGAACGTGGACATCATTCGGGCCTGGCTGGCCGAGAACACGCCGAACGTGCACCCGGTCGGGCGCAACGGCATGCACCGGTACAACAACCAGGACCATTCGATGCTGACCGCGCTGCTCACCGTCGAGAACATCGTCGACGGCACCCACCACGACGTGTGGGAGGTCAACGTCGACGAGGATTACCACGAAGAGGTCTCCTCCCCCAAGCGCTGACCCGACGTCGGGCACCTGACCCGGCGGCCGGCTCCGCGCCGACCGCCGCCGGTGATTCGACGGCGAACGCGACGAGACAGGGGTGCCGGCCCGCCCCGGAATAGCCGGGGCGGGCCGGCACCGCCAGACTAGGTGCCTGGGTCTGGTCTCCCACCGCTCGGTGATCACACGATCGCCGGACGGTCGGTGGCCCATGCCCGGCGGCACCCGCGGCCTGCCCCCCGCACCCGTCCGGACCCGCGGGCGCGTGGGCCCGCCAGACGTAACCAGCCCGTACGACGGGACCAGCCCGGATGCGGGGCGGCCCGTCCGAAGGGCCAGCCCGCACGATTCCAGCACTGCGGGTGCGGGCCTGCCCGGCCGGTCGAGGACACGCCGGCCTGGCTGACCCGCCGCACCGCGGACCACGTGGACGGAAGGAACTACCGTGACGGACGTCGCGGTGCGCCCGGCGGAGCGCAAGCCCGAACCGGTCGACCAGGTCGGCAACGCCTCCGACCGCGCGGGGCGGGCGTTCACCATCGTGGTGGGCGCGCTCGTCGCCGCCGCGGTGATCGTACGGTTCACCGCCACCCAGGCCCTGTGGCTGGACGAGGCGCAGAGCGTGGCGATCGCCCGCCTGCCCCTGTCCGGATCCGGTACCACCATGTGGGACGGCCTGCTTCAGGACGGTTCGCCGCCGCTCTACTACCTGTTGCTGCACGGCTGGATCGCCGTCGTCGGCGAGAGCACCCTGGCGGTGCGATCACTGTCGGCGTTGGTCAACATCGCGGCGGCCTGGCCGTTGTACCTGCTCGCGCGGCGGGTGATCGGTGAGCGTGGCGCGCGGGTCAGCGTGGTGCTGTACCTGACCTCGCCGTTCGCGTTGTACTTCGGCACCGAGACCCGCATGTACAGCCTGATCGTGCTGCTCACCGCGCTGGGCGGGGTGGCGCTCGAACGGGTGCTGCGGGCACCCTCGGCGAAGTCGGTGATCGGCCTGGCGCTGGCCGCCGGCGGCCTGGCCCTGACCCACTACTGGTGTCTGTACCTGCTGGTCACCGTCGGCGTGTGGCTGCTCGGGCTGCTGATCGTCCGCCCCTGGTATCGCGCCCGGCGCGCCCGTCGCGGTGACCCGGCCGGCACGCCGGTGCCACGGGCCGCGGGGGTTTCGGGCAGTACGTCCACCGGTTCGACGGGACGTTCGGGGGGCGGCAGCCACCGCTCGGGGGGGCGTGGCACCTCGGGCGCGACGTCCGCGTCCGCCGCGGGGGGCATGTCGTCGGCCGCGGCCGCGCGGCGGGGGCCGATCCACGCGCTGATCGGGCTGGTCGGCGGCGGGCTGGTGTTCGCGCCGTGGCTGCCGAGCTTCTTCGACCAGCTCGCCCACACCGGCACCCCGTGGGGTGAGCCGGCCAGCTACGCGGCGATCTCCCACGCCTACGGCCAGTGGGCCGGCGGTCCGACGACCCTCGGGCGGCTGCTGCTGTTCCTGATCACCGGTCTGGCCGCGGCCGGTCTCGCCGGGCAGTCCACCGGCGGCCGGTTCCTGCTCATCGACCTGCGCGGACGGGAACCCGGCCGCACCCTGTTCTTCCTGGCCACCGGCACCCTGTTCGTCGCGGTCACCGCCGGCAAGCTGGTCGGCAACGCCTGGGCTGACCGCTACACCGCGACCGCGTTCGTCCCGTTCCTGCTGGTCCTGGGCCTGGGCTCGACCGTCATCGGGGACCGCCGGATCTTCCAGGGCGTCATCGCCGTCGCCGCGGCCATCGGTCTGCTCGCGGGCACCACCGACCTGCACCGGGAACGGTCGCAGGCCGCCGAGGCCGCCGGTGTGCTGGAACGGCTGGCCCATCCCGGCGATGTGATGCTGATCTGCCCCGACCAGATCGGCCCGGGTCTGGCCCGCACCATCCCGCCGTGGCTGAAGGTGCACGTCGTCCCGACGTACGACGCACCGGACCGGGTCAACTGGGTCGACTACGAACAGCGCAACGAGAACGCCGACGGACGTGAGATCGCCCGGCGCGCCCTGGCCGAAGCCGGCCCCGAACACACCGTGTTCCTCGCCGGTTCCGGGGCGTACCGCACCTACGAGGAGCTGTGCACCGAGGTGCAGACCACGTTGGCGCAGGCCCGTCCGCACGCCGACCAGGTGATGAAGCAGGGCCTGCCGGCGAAGGTCTACGAGAACTACGCTCTGCTGCGCTTCCAGGCGTCCTGACGATGACCGCCGCCCCGCCGACCCCCGCGTCCGCCGTCGTCGTGGACGAACGACGCGGGACGCGGCGGGACGGCCGGCGCGACGGTGGACGCCACACCGGGGCACGCAGGCGGCCGGACCCGTGGCGCTGGCGTGAGGTGCTGCTCGCCTGGCTGGCCGCCCGGGTCGTCGTCGGCGCGGCCCTGGCCATGACCCGTTTCATCGCCGACCAGGCCCAGGGCGACCAGAACCTCACTCTCCGCACCACGGGCCTGCTCGGCTGGGACGCCGGCTGGTACCGCACGATCGCCGAGTCCGGTTACGGCGGCGCCGGGGCGGAAAGCCGCCGTTTCTTCCCGCTGCTGCCGATGGCGGTGCGGGGTCTGGCGCAGGTGCCGGGCGCGGCCGGGCGTGAGGGCCCGATCCTGCTGGTGATCGTCAACGTGTGCGCGTTGGGCCTGGCGCTGGCGCTGGTGCGCCTGGCCACCGTCGAGGGCCTCGGCGAGGATGCCACCTCCCGTCTGATCTGGTTCACCGCGCTCGCCCCGCCGGCGTTCGTGCTGGTCATGGGCTACGCCGAGGCCGTCGCCGGACTGCTCGCCGTCGCGGTGTTCCTCGGCGCCCGCACCCGCCGCTTCGAACTCGCCGCGCTCGCCGGCCTGCTCGGCGGGCTGTGCCGTCCACTCGGGGTGCTGCTCGTCGTCCCGCTCGCGATCGAGGCCACCCGCGGTTCCCGGCTCGCCGCGCTCCCGCTGCTCCGCCGTCTGGGCGCGCCGCCTCTGTCCACCGCGTCGGTGCCCCGCTCCCCCACGACCACACCCTCGTCCTCGCCCTCGCACCGCACCGCTGCCGCGGCGCTCACCGGCCCGTCGTCGCCGTCCGCGTTCTCGGACCCGTCCACGGCCGCGTCCGCCCTGCCGTCCGCGTCCCCGTCCCCGGTGACGGCCGGCCCGCCCGGCGATCTGTGGCGACCGGATGGACGCCGCCGCGGCGCGGCCCTGGGCTGGCGGGTGGTGGCGGTGTTCGCCCCGCTGGTCGGCGCCGGGATCTACGTGGCCTGGTCGGCGCACACCTACGGGGACGGCCTGGCGCCCTTCACGATGCAGCGGGACGCCGCCCGCCACGGCGCCACCAGCAACCCGCTCTCGGTGCTGTGGCAGGCCGCCACCGGCGCGTTCCACGGTGAACTCGGCACCGCCCTGCACGTCCCGTGGATTCTGCTGGCCGTCGTCGGCCTGATCGTGATGTACCGCCTGCTCCCGGTGTCGTACGCGCTGTGGAGCACCCTGGTGCTCGTCGCCGTCCTCACCGGCAGCAACCTCGACTCCGGCGAGCGCTACCTCTACGGCGCCTTCCCGTTCCTGCTGGTCGCGGCCCTGGTGACCACCCGCCGCGAGATCTTCACCGCGGCCCTGGTCGCCTCCACCGCCGCGATGACCCTCTACGCCACCCTCGCCTTCACCCTCGCCTACGTCCCCTGACCCCACCTCCACGGCCGGCGACGACTGCCCACGTGTGAGCATGTGGGCACGGTACGACATAATGGTGCATCGTGGAGCAGGGCCGTCACGATGGGTTCACCTGGGACTTCTTCGTGTCCTACACCAGCGCCGATGCGGCGTGGGCCACGTGGATCGCCTGGCATCTGGAGGAGAACGACTACACGGTCCTGATCCAGGCCTGGGACTCCACACCCGGCACGAACTGGCGCTACCAGATGGAACAGGGCATGATCCACGCCGCGCGCACGATCGCGGTGCTGTCCCCCGCGTACATGCGGTCCAGGTTCGGCCTGGAGGAGATGCGCAGCGCCTGGGCCGCGGACCCGCAGGGAACGCTGCGCAAGCTCATACCCGTTCGCGTCGAGGAGTTCCGCCCCGTCGGGGTGCTGAGCAGGATCGTCTCCCTCGACCTGTTCGGCCTGTCGGAGCCGGAGGCCCGTGAACGCCTGCGCACCGACATCAGGGCGACGTTGGACGGCCGGGAGAAGCCGCCAGCCTCACCGGACTTCCCCGCTCCGATCGTCGAGGCGCGGGCCGGTCAGGCACCTCCCCCCGGGCCGCGGTCCACGGATCGGCCGCTGCTGGTGGGCCAGCCCCGGCCCATGCCGATGTTCCCCACGGAACTGCCAAAAATCTGGAACGTGCCGGAGCCGACCGCGCGGTTCGTCGACCGCCCGGAGCTCGACCAGCTGACCGAGGCCATGGCCGGTGACCGCCCGCTGGTCGCCCTCACGGGAACCGCCGGGATCGGCAAGACCAGCCTGGCCCTGGAGTACGTCCGCGCGCACCGGGCCGACTTCGACGCGGTCTGGTGGGTCCCCGCCGGCCGCACCGATCAGATCGCCAACCAGGTCAGCGCGGCCGCACCCCTGCTGGGCCTGCCCGCCGAGACCTCGGCGGCCGCGGTCCTCGCCCAGTTGGACGCCGGCCACCGCCGCTGGCTGCTCGTCGTCGACGCCTCCACCAGCCGGGACGCCCTACCCGACTGGTTACCGACCACCTCCGGTGACGGCCGCATCCTCGTCACCTCCCGTGACGACCGCTGGGATGCCCACGGCCAGGTCATCCACGCCGAGGCGCTGGACCGCGCCCACGCCGTGGAGCTGCTCGCCGACCGCCTCCCCGCCATCGACCGGACCGCCGCCGGCGAGATCGCCGACCGCTTCGGCGGTCTCCCCCAGGCGCTGGACCAGGCGGCGCACCTGATGATCAGCGAAAGCCTCCAGGCCCGCCACTACCTCGACGAACTGCGCGCCGACCCGCTGGCCCTGCTCGCCGAAGGCGAAGCCCCGGGACGCCCCGGCATCACCGCCGTCACCCTGTCGGACGCGTCGATCCGCCTCGTCGACGCGAACGCCCCCACCGCCGGCGAACTGCTCCGCCTGGCCGCGCACGCCGACACCGCCACCCCCTTCCCCCTCTGGCTCCTACGCGACCACCCAGACGCCCTCAGCCTGGACGCCCCCAGCCCAGACGCCTCCAGCCCGGACGCACCCTGGTCGGCCGCACCCTGGTCGGCGGCCGCCGAGGGGCTACGCGCGGCGACGGCCAGACCCCGGGTTCTCGCCCGCGCCGTCAGCGACCTCCAAAGCCACGGCCTGGTCCGCTACCAGGGCGACGAGCTGCACCTACCGTCGGTCCTGGGCACCGTCCTACGTGGACGCACCACCCCGGACCACGCCGCCCACCTGAACGCGAGCATCGGCCGCCTCCTGCACGCCGCGCTGCCGGAGAACGTCGTCGGCGACCCGGAGACCTGGCAGGCCTGGCACACGCTGCTCCCCCACGCCCTGGCCGTGCTGGAGAACACCAGCCCCGACCGGGACACCCCCGAAACCGCCTGGCTCGCCGAACACGCCGCCGCCTACCGCCTCGAACGCGGCCAGCCCGCCGAAGCCGAACTGCTCGCGACCCGCGCCACCCAGGCCCGCGAACGCCTCGACGGCCCCGACCACCCCGACACGCTCGCCGCCCGCCACATCTACCTGCGCGCCGCCCTCAACAACGACAACTTCGCCGAGGCCGGCCCCCTGGCCGAACGCAACGCCGACGACCGCGAACGCCTCCTCGGCCCCGACCACCGCGACACCCTGGCCAGCCGCGAAACCCTCGCCCGCGTCTACCAGAAAGCCGGCCACCTCGACAACGCCGAGGCCCTGTTCACCCAGAACCTCGCCGACCGCCAAGCCACCCTCGGCGACCGAGACCCCGACACCCTCGAAAGCCGCCACAACCTCGGCGCCGTGATGGCTCAGGGCGGCCGCCGCCTGGAAGCGACCGAGATCCTGCTCCCCACCCACAGCGCCCAGGTCACCGTTCTCGGCCCCCAGCATCCGCACACCCTCGACACCGCTCACCGGATCGCCGTCACCTACCGCGGCATGGGCGCCACCACCGCCGCCCTCGGCTACGCCGAACCCGTAGCCGAGGCCCGCGAAGAGGTACTCGGCCCCCTGCACCCCGCGACCCTCGACAGCCACCACAGTCTCGGCCTCACCTACCGACAGGCCGGCCGCTACCACGACGCCATCCGCGAACTCGACCAGGCCTTCAACGGACGCGACAAAGCCCTCGGCCCCAACCATGTGCACACCCTCGAAAGCGCCCAGGCACTCGGACGGTCCTATCTCGACAGCGGCCAGCCCGAACGAGCGACCCCCGCCCTCGAACATGCTCTAACCGGCCGCGAAAAAACCCTCGGACCAGATCACCCAACCACCATCCAAAGCTGTAAAAGACTCGCCGACGCTTTCATCGAAAATGGATCACCAGGAAAAGCCACTCCACATCTTCATCGCAGCCTTCTCCACTACGAAAATTTCAATGGCGAAGCCCATCCACGCACCATGCAGGCACGAGAGGACCTCGTATCAAACTATGAAGAGGTTGACCATCTGGACGGAGCTTATCTTCACCTTGAGCGCCATCTGATAATCCAGGAAGGCGCAGCTGAAACTCCTCGCGAGAAAATTCTAACGACTGCGGACCAACTGGCCAGGGTGAGCTATCAGACTGGCCGTTTTCCACGAGCAGTCGAACTCGGCGAACGCGTGCATGCCGAGCGCGTGCGCACCCTCGGGCCCGACCACCCTGATACCCGGACCATCCATGCGCGCATGGAATCCTACCGGCAGGCAAGCCGCTCCGCCGAACCTGCACCTTCCGACCGATCCGTCCTAGTCGATCGTGAGGATGAAGGCTGGGACGAGCCTGGCCTCGGCGACGGCCTCAGCCCTGCGAGGCCCCTCGCCGATTCATCAAGACCCCACAGGACCGAGTCTTCACAACCGACAGAAATCGATCATTCCCGATCCCCTGACACCCCACCTCGCACACCCGAACGACACCACTTCAGCCCCTGACGCAGGGGGTCGAGGTGAGCCGCAACATAAAATTTCTCATTCCGCACCGGAAGACCCGTCACCGCCACTGCGCGGAGAAGCATCTTCGTCCTCAAACACGCGGCCAAGACCTTCCAGCTTAGCCCACAGGCGCGCCCTCGGATCATCTACTTCCTTCGCTCGCCTAGCCGCTTCCTTTTCCTTCGCGATCTGCGTATCAAACTCCGCGTCAGCACGTTCCCGCAGCCGCTCGACCCTTTCCACGCTTCGCCTGTCCAGATCCTCCTGTTCAGACTCGGCTTCGTACTGCGCGGAAAGCTCGTTCACGGCGTCACGCTCGTCGCGGGAGTTCCAGGTGCTGGAGAAGTCGCCGTTCCAGTCGACTGGGCGTAGCGAGGGGCGTTCATACGGGCGTGGGAGGTCCCGGGTCTCGTCGTCGGCCGCCGTCGTGGGTTCGGCGGCCGAACCCGGGTCGCGCTCTGGGTCAGGGTCGGACGGGGCGTGCGGCACGAGGCGTCCTCTCGTCGGATCGTGCTTGCCGTTGGTGCTGCCGGTAATCATCCCACTGCTCCGGGTTCGTCAACCAGGCACGGCCGGAAGCGGTTCCGCGGAACCGTCCGGGTGGGGTGGACGGCGGAGGTTCCGCGGAACCTCCAGGGTGGGACGGCCGGGGCCGCGGGGTGGATCGGCGGATATCTGGTTGGAAACGGGCCAGCATCCCTTGCGGCAGGTAGCGGGACGGTTAACGTGGTGGGACCGCACGGTGGTCGGCGGCGTCGCCGTACCGTCGGGCGCCTGCCGTGGTTCGCCGTCGTCCCGCCGTCCGCTCGTCGTACAAGGTCAGGTCGCGTTGGCTGGAGTCGAGCTCGAGTACCAGAAGCTGTACATGCCGCCGGGCACGGACCGCCGGGCCGCGGTGCAGATCCTCACGATGCACGCCGAGTTCGGGGACTGGGAGCTCGACCGACTCCGGCTGTTCCCGGACGGTTCCCGCCGAGCCGTCCTACGTCGCCGCCGACGTCCCGGTGGGCTGCCCGGTTACCTTCCCACCTAGGCGTTTCCTCGTGGATCCGCGGACGGGCGCCGACCAGGGTCCGAAGTGTGGCCGCTGGGCACCCCGCACTCGCCGGCGATCGACGGTCGATACGTCAGGCCGAGGCCGGATGCCGAGGGTTATGCGGCCGCATGCCGAGGGCTACTTGGAAAATCGGTACCGGAATCCTCGAACAACCCTCGGCGTCTCATGATCACAACCCTGAACGGGGCGGGAGCGGAGCGGAGCGGGACGGGAGCGGGGCGGGACGGGAGCGGGGCGGGAGCGGGGCGGGACGTGGGTCAGTGGGGGGTGCGGAGCGGGGTGGGGTCGCCGTCGATCTCGTGGCGGACCTGGGCGGGTGTGCGGATCTCGACGGCGTCGGGGGGGACGCCCCGGGAGAGCAGGTGGCGCCCGGACAAGGCGATCGCCGTCAGGTCGACGCTCCTCGTCGAGGGGTCGTGACCGTTGCGGGGCGCGGCGGTGTCGAGGGACCAGACATCGATGCGGAACCACATGCGGTGGCGGTGCGGGTCGCCGTCCGCGCGGACCTGGAGGAAGCGGCGTTGTAGCACGCGGCGGGCGACCTCCGTCGCGTTGGACGCGGCGGTGTCGGGCTCGAAGCCGCCGGAGGGTTCGGTCCAGTCGGCGTTCCAACGGGTGCCGTCCGCGCTGACCTGGACCAGATAGGCGTAGGTGCGGTTGGGGACGGCCCAGCGGTCCCCGGTCGGCCGGGCCAGGCCGAGGGCCGCCAGTGCGTCGTCCGTCACATATCCATGATGTCACAACGAGCCGACTATCCATCCACAGGCAGTGATGTTCCCGTGGTCGCCGTGTCCGACGGCGGGACCGTCCGCAGGCGCGGAGGAAACCGTCAGCGGACGTGGAGGAAACCGTCAGCAGGCGTGGAGGAAGCGGTCGAGGACGCGGACGCCGAAACGCAGCGATTCGAGCGGGACACGCTCGTCCACGCCGTGGAACATGCCGGAGAAGTCCAGGTCAGCGGGCAGAAGCAGCGGGGAGAAGCCGAAGCAGCGGATGCCCAGGCGGGAGAAGGACTTCGCGTCGGTGCCGCCGGAGAGCATGTAGGGGACGGGGCGGGCGATCGGGTCCTCGGCGCGCAGGGCACCGGCCATCGCGTCGACGAGCGGGCCGTCGAAGCTGGTCTCGACGGCGTCGTCGAGGACGACCCACTCCCGGCGGATGTCGGGGCCGAGGATCTCGTCGAGCTGGCGCAGGAACTCGTCGCGCTGGCCGGGCAGGTAGCGGCCGTCCACGTAGGCGACGGCCTCGCCGGGGATGACGTTGACCTTCTCCCCCGCGGCGAGCTGGGTGGGGTTGACGGTGTTGCGCAGCGTCGCGCCGATCATGCGGGCGACCGGGCCGAGCTTGGCGACGGTGGCGTCCAGATCGTCAAGGTCGAACTGCATGCCGATCGCGTCGCCGAGTTCACCGAGGAACCGGCGCACCGTGTCGGTGAGCACGAGGGGGAACTCGTGGCGGCCCAGGCGCGCCACCGCATCGCACAACGCCGTGACCGCGTTGTCGTCGCTGATCATCGAGCCGTGCCCGGCGCGGCCGGTGGCGGTGAGCTTCATCCACGCCAGGCCCTTCTCCGCCGTCTCGATCAGGTAGAGCCGCAGGTCGTCGGAGACGGTGTAGGAGAAGCCGCCGACCTCGCCGATCGCCTCGGTGCAGTCGGCGACATGCTGCGGATGGTTGTCGACGAGCCACCGGGCCCCCAGCACACCGCCGGCCTCCTCGTCCGCCAGGAACGCCACCACCAGGTCCCGGGACGGCTTACGCCCGCTGCGCACCAGGTCACGGACGGTGGCCAGGGTCATCGCGACCATGTCGAGCATGTCGACGGCGCCGCGCCCCCACAGGCAGCCGTCAAGCTCCTCACCGGAGAACGGCCCGACCCGCCACTGGCTGGCATCGGCGGGCACCACATCCAGATGGGAGTGGATAAGCAGCGGCGGCCGGCTCGAATCCGCCCCCTCGATCCGCGCGATCACACTGGTACGCCCCGGCTCGGACTCGAGGATCGTCGGTTCGATCCCCACCTCGGCGAGCCTGCTCGCCACGTACTCCGCGGCCGGCCGCTCCCGCCCGTTACCGTCACCCCAGTTCACCGACTCGAACCGCAGCAGCTCCGAGCACAGCTCGACCACCTCGGCCTCGGCGTTCGGCGCCGTCACCGCCAACCGCAGCCCGCCCGGCCCCGCGGACACCGACTGTGCGGACACCGGCTGTGCGGACAGCGACTGTGCGGACGAGGTGGACGACGGCGGCGGTGTGGTCGACATACCTCCAGTCTGCTCCGCTCCGACCCACCGCACCGACCACGCCGCGCCTGCGGCAACACTTCAGCAGCTCGCCCGTAACATCCCTTGGCGTTCCTTATGTCCCGCTCCACCTGTCCCGTTCCACCGCGCCGATGGTCACCCGGCCTCTCGTCGACGATCCTCCCGCTCCCGCCCCGCGATCACCCCACCTCGTGGCGTGGAACGACTGGTGCGGATGCCTGCCCTGAGCTGCGGGTATGCCGTCCTCGACGGAGGGAGCCCGACGTGACGACCTACCCGTGCCCACGCACCGACCTCGACTGCGCCGCCGCCTTCACCAGCCCCGGCGACCTCGACTGGCACTTCCGGATGGCCCACGGCTACCGCCGCCTCTACCGCATCTGGACGAGCCTGCGCCCACCCCAGCCGATCGGCCCGCCCCCCGAACGCCACGTCCCCGACGGCCTGGTCGAAGGCCCCGGCACCCGCACCCTCGCCGAACGCCACGCCGACCAGGCCACCGAGGGTTCAGCACCGGATGCGGGCGTGTTCGCTGGTCTGCGCCCGTCGGCCACCCACGGCGCGACAGCCGCCCACCGTCGGAAGTCGAAGCGTCACGCCCGCTCGTCCCACTGACCCGACCGCTCGTCCCGCTGGCCCGCCAGGCCATCCCGCATTGGATCATGGATTTCAGGTAGTCCTATATATACCAAATGCGAGGTTTCTGGGCTGCAGTGGCGGGGTTTCGGGCCGCTTGGCACCCCCGGATAGTGGCCGAGATCGGGCGAGATCATGACATGCCGAGGGGTGTTCAAGGATGAGGGCCCCCGAAAACCGAACAGCCCTCGGCATGGCACCGAATAGCCCTCGGCATCCACCCCCGACCCGGCGAATCGGCCGCCAACAGCTACCGAGCCGGCGAATCGGCCAGCCAACAGCCCCCGGGCCAGCGAACCGGTTACCAACAGACGCCGACGACGACGGAAGGTAGCGGATGGGGTCGTGTGGATCTGGGATGTCCGCAGAGGCCGAGAGAGCGTTCGGATGGTGTTCGCCGCGCAGAGGCGGGCGGCGTTGTGGCCGCATGGGCCGTCTTTGGCGTCGGGAGAGGTGGGCGGGTCGCGTGGCGAGTGGTAGCGGCCTGACTCGCCACGAAATCTGCCGATCTGGACCGATCGGCGCCGGCCAATCCAGTAGCCAGTGCATCACCCGACGCTTGGGCAAGTGCCCGAGATCATGCGCTTCGAGTGAGACGGCCATCCGCATCCGTAGAACTAAAGAGGCGAATCGTCAGAATATAGTCACGGATTACGTAGGGATGGTGACGCTCATCTAGGCGCAGGCCGGATCACTACCGTCTGGCGGGTCGGGCCGTCAGGATGTACGGAATCCGTCCGTGCGGCCGGCCGTCAGCTTCGGCCATGCTCCGCGGTTCACGACCGACCACCGCGTCCCGACGACCGGGTCATCCGACCGTGATCCCACGGCCGGGGGCCACGGCGGCGGCCGCGGACCGCGACCCGAAGGGTGGGCACACGAGATGTCTGCACTCTCCGCATCGTCCGCACAGCCGGAGGTACTGGTCAGCCGGGAGGGCGTCGGCGGCGCCCTCGGCCGGCTCACCCTCAACCGGCCCCGGGCCATCAACGCGCTGACGTCCACCATGGTGGAGGCGCTGGACGAGGCGCTCGCCGACTGGGCGAACGATCCGGGCGTCGCCGTCGTCCTGCTCGACGGGGCCGGGGAGCGGGGGCTGTGCGCGGGCGGTGACATGCGGGCCGTGCGTGACGCCATCGTCGCCGGTCGGCCGGAGGACGCGCTGGCGTTCTGGTCGTCGGAGTACCGGCTCAACGCCCGCATCCGCCGTTTCCCCAAGCCCTACATCGCGATCATGGACGGGATCGTGATGGGCGGCGGACTCGGCCTGTCCGCCCACGGAGACGTGCGGATCGTCACGGAGCGTTCGCTGCTCGCGATGCCGGAGGTCACCCTCGGGTTCGTGCCGGACGTCGGCGGCACCTGGCTGCTCTCGCACGCCCCCGGTCAGCTCGGCACCCACCTCGCCCTCACCGGACGCCACATCGGCCCCGCCGACGCGATCACCGCGGGCCTGGCCGACCACTACCTGCCGTCCGCGCGGATCCCCGCGCTGCTCGAGGTGCTGCGCACCGCCGCGGACCCGGCCGAGGCCATCGCCGCCTACGACTTCTCCGCGCACACCCCGCCGCCGGGTGAACTCGCCGCGCAGCGGGAGTGGATCGACGACCTCTACCGCGGCGACAACCTGACCCGCATCCTCAGCCTGCTCACCCACAGTGTGAAGCCCGCCGCCCGGGACGCCGGCGCCGAGATCGCCACCAAGTCCCCCACCGCGCTGGCCGTCACCCTGCGTGCCCTGCGCGCGGCGACGACGATGGACTGCCTCGAGGAAGCGCTCGACCAGGAGTACCGCATCGCCAACGCCGCGCTGTCCACCCCGGACCTGGTCGAAGGCATCCGCGCCGCCCTCGTCGACAAGGACCGCACCCCCCGCTGGTCCCCGTCCCGCCTGGCGGACGTCACCGACGCCGAGGTCGACCGTTTCTTCGCCCCGGCCCCCACCGACCTGGGCCTGGGCCTGGCCGCCGCCCTCGGCGAGGTCCACGACCTCTAACCCGCCGTCCACGACTGCGGCGTTAGGGACAACGCCGCAGTCACAGGCCGTCATCACGGGACATCATCACGGGCCATCGTCACCGCTGGCGGCCCGGCGGAGCGGGTGGGCCCTTCTGCGGGGACGAAACGGATCTAGGGCTGGATCGGGCGGAGGCCGTCGGCGAGGGCGAGGATCTCCGCGGGACCACGGCCGCGAATCCAGATCCGGGTGCCCGCGCGGGTGAGGTGCAGGTCGACCTGGTCCGGGTCGGCGGCTGGTGACCAGCGGTGGGCCGGCGTCCCGTCGGCCAGCGTGATCGGGTCCCAGCCGGTGGTGTCGGGCATGCCGGCCCCGCGGGACTGCTCGAACCACACCGTCCGGCCGGCAGGACGCCCCCCGGACGGATGCGCCACCACCACCGGCCCGGCACCCTCGCGCAGGACGCCGGCGAAGGACTCGTCCTGCGGTGCGAGCAGCGTGAAGTCGACCTGGGCGGCGAGCCGGGCGAGCGGGACGGCCCGGCGGAACGGTTCCTTCACGTCCCGCGGGATGCCGACGGCGTCCAGGTCGAAGGGCTCCGGGCCCGTCGTCCCTGCCTCGTCCACGGTGGTCGGGTTGGACGGGTCGTCGACGCGCAGGTCGTGCAGTTCCCAGCGTTCGACCTCGCCGCCGTCCCAGTGAGCGACCAGTTCGACGAGGATGCCGGTCGCGTCGTCCACGGCCAGGTCGAAGGTGTCGCCGGGAGGCAGGCCGTGGAACTGGCGCAGCATGCCCAGCGGGCCGCCGCGGGCCGTGCCCCGCAGGCGGATGATGTCACGGCCCTGCCGCACCGACCGCTCGAGTGCGCTCAGCCGCAGATGGGACAACAGCAGCCAGGGACGCAGCGGGCCGATCTCCGGCACGAACAGGGTCAGCACCGAGCTTGCCCGTTCCGCCGGCCGCGAGCCGGTGACCTGCCCATCGGCACCACGCCGACGCCACTGCTCCCCCCGCACGACCGTCACCTCGCCCACCTCACCCACCTCACCGTCGGTGGCATCGGTATCGGCGGTACCGGTATCGGCGGTACCGCCAGGGGTGCTCGCGGCGGCATCCGCGCGGTGCCAGTCGATGCGCAGGGCATCCCCGGCGGCAAGCAGGGTTCCCCATCGATCATGGACGGCATCGGCCCCGGCATTGGCCCCGGCGCCGCGGTACGGGGCCCCGGGCGGCTTGACCAGCGCGGGAAAGCCACGAGCGGCCTGCTCCGCGTTCCGGGCCGCCGTCGCACGAACATGATCCGTGCGGCGGTGGATGCGGGCGTGCACGCCGCCCCAGCGGCGGTCACTGGTGGACAGTGCCTCGAGCGCATCGCCAAGCAGGCCCATACCATCATGGTCACACAGACCGGACGCACGGTGACCCGAACCGTCCGCCCAGTGTTCCGCGGAACCGGCCGCACCACGACCACCGGCCGCCCGACCCCGCCATCCGCCCACGATCACACCTATGGCCACGGTCCGTGACGCCGCCGCCGAGGGTTGCGGGTGTGCGGGATGCACGCGGGTCGCCGTGGGGGCATTCGTGTCCGATATGCCCCCCACGACGACCCGCGTAGGCGGATCTTGCCCTGGGGGCGGCCGCGGGGTGTGGCGGAGCGTGGTGGGGGTGGGGTCCGTGTGGGGTGGGATGCTTTTGGATGCGGAGGGTGATCGGGGGGGTGGACGGGCGGGGGGTGGTTAGTGCTGCAACGGCACTTGTGCTGGTTGTGGGTACTAGTCGAGGCCGGACTCGCGTGCCCAGGCGAGCAGTTGCGGGGCGAGCAGCGGCCAGCGGACGAACAGGCCGCCCGCCGCCTCGGCGGACGACCGCCGGTCGTTCCATTCGGTGTCCGGCCACGGCGGCTCGACCAGGCGCGCCCGCGGCAGGGTCGCGGCGACCCGTTCGGTGGTCTCCCGCCGGTGGTGGGGGTCGCTGGCGCCGCTGCGAAACACCAGGGTGGGGAGGTCGAGCGCGCGGGCGTCGGCGTCGGGTAGGCCGGGGACGGCCTCGTCGGCCCGGGGGCAGTACACCGCCAGCCAGCGTTCCATCGTGGCGAGGAACTCGTCCCGGTCCTGGTCGAGGATCCGCGCCCGGTTGCCGGGGTTGCGTTCCAGGGACTGCGCCCACTCGGGCAGCGCGGCGACCCCGGCCATCCCAGCGTCCCAGGCCGCCTCGAACGATCCGCCGCAGTAGTGCACGCCGATACTCAGCAGGCCGTGCACCCCGCCGCTGATCCACCACAGGGCGAGACCGGCGGCGACCTTGGGATGGCGGGCGGCGGTCAGCAGCGACACCCGGGAGCCCCCCGAACCACCGATGATCACCGCGGGGGCCAGGTCGAGCTGGGTGAGCAGGCCGGCCAGCGCGTCGGCCTGCATCGCCGACTCCGACTCCCCGGTGAAGCAGACGTCCGACGCGCCGGTGTTCGGCCGGTCCCAGAGGAGCACCTGGTTGCCGGCGGCCGCAAGCTCCTCGGCGAGCTGGCGGACACCGGGGGTGTCCTTGCTGAAGCGGCCACCCGGAGTGATCACCCAGGGCCGACCCGAGCCGATGATCTCATAAGAGATCGATAGACCGTTCACCGTTGCCACGGCCACAGCGCACCACCCTTACCTGACGTTTCGGGACCGCCTCGTCAGCGGTTCATGGGAAAACCGAGGTCGATCGCCTCGGGGGTGGGATCGGGCCAGCGGGAGGTGACCACCTGGGGCCGGGTGTAGAAGCGGATACCTTCCGGGCCGTAGATGGGCGAGTCACCGAACAGGGACGCCTTCCAGCCGCCGAACGAATGCCAGGCGACGGGCACCGGGATCGCCACGTTGATGCCGACCATGCCCACCTGGATGTCGCGTTGGAACTGGCGGGCCGCGCCGCCGTCCCGGGTGAACAGGGCGACGCCGTTGCCGTACGGGTTCGCGTTGACGAGCGCCACGGCCTCGTCGTAGGTGTCCACCCGCACGACGGCGAGAACCGGCCCGAAGATCTCGTCGTCGTAGACCCGCATGCCCGGGCGGACCCGGTCGACGAGCGAGCAGCCGAGGAAGAAACCGCCCGCGTCCCCACCGCCGGGCGCCACGACGGCGGGTGCCACGACGGCGGCCGGCGGCCGGGAACCGTCAACCACCACGGTGGCTCCCTCGCCCGCGGCGCCCGCCACGTAGGACCGCACCCGGTCGCGGTGTTCCGCGGTGATGAGCGGCCCCATCATCGACGTCTGCTGGTCGCCCGGCCCGATGACGACGTCCGGGATCCGGGCGGCGATCGCGTCGACCAGCGGGTCGGCGACGGACCCGACCGCCACCACCACCGAGATCGCCATGCACCGCTCCCCCGCCGAGCCGTAGCCGGCGTTGATCGCGGCGTTGGCGGCGGCGCCGAGGTCCGCGTCCGGCAGGACCACCATGTGGTTCTTCGCGCCGCCGAGGGCCTGCACCCGCTTGCCCGCGCGGGTGCCGGTCTCGTAGATGTGGCGGGCGACCGGGGTGCTGCCCACAAACGACACGGCGGCCACGTCGGGGTGCTCCACCAGGCCCGTCACCGCCGACGCATCGCCCTGGAGCACGTTGACCACACCCTCGGGGAAGCCCGCGCGCGCGACCAGCTCGGCGAGCAGCAGCGACGCCGAGGGGTCCTTCTCCGACGGTTTGAGGATGAAGGTGTTGCCGCAGGCGACGGCGTTGGCCAGCATCCACAGCGGGACCATGACGGGAAAGTTGAACGGGGTGATCCCCGCCACCACGCCGAGGGGCCGGGCCACCGTGTGCACGTCGATCCCACGGGACGCCTCGGCGCTGTACTCCCCGCGCAGCAGGGTCGGGATGGCGCAGGCGAACTCCACGCACTCCAGGCCCCGGGCCACCTCGCCCAGCGCGTCGGAGCGGACCTTGCCGTGCTCGCGGGTGATGAGCGCGGCCAGCTCCGACTGGTGGCCGCTGACCAGTTCCCGCAGCCGGAACATCAGTCCGGCCCGCCGCGCGAGCGACGTCCGCGACCAGTCGGTGGCGGCGGCGGACGCGACGCGGACCGCGTCGGCCACCTCCGCCTCGGTCGCCAGCGTCACCTCGGCGGTGCGCCGCCCCGTGGCCGGGTTGTACACGGGGCTGACGCGGCCGCCGCCGGTGACCGGTTTCCCACCGATCCAGTGTCCGATTGTCTCCATGCCGTCCTGTCGGTCAGAGGTCGTGTGGCCGGCGCCGCGCGGGACGGTCAGAGCCGGTAGAGGGCCTTCCCGTTACCACCCATGATCTTGTTACGGGTGGTTTCGGGAAGCGTGGCCATCTTGTCGGCGACGGACCGCAACGGGTCCGGGTAGAGGCAGGTCGGGTGCGGGAAGTCCGTCTCGAACAGGATGTTGTCCTCGCCGACGGACTCGATCAGGTCGGCCAGCCTGTTGCCGCCCCGTTCGAACCAGAAGGTGGCGTAGATGTTGGTGCGGAAGTACTCCGACGGCCTGCGCTTGAGCTTCGCGAGATCCGCCTGGGCGTTCTCCGCCATCTCGTAGTCGAGGGTCTCCAGGATGAACGGGATCCAGCCCACCCCGCTCTCGACGGAGACGGTACGAAGCTCCGGGTGCCGGTCGAAGATGCCCGCGAGGATCAGGTTCGTGACCACCCGGGCGTTGCCGATGAACAGCAGGCCGCCGCCGATCGCGAGCTTGGTGCTCTCCGTCTGCGACGCCCACGGGTACTTCCCGTAGAACGTCATCGCGGTGACGCTGGCGCCGATGTGGAAGTGCACCGGCAGCCGGTGCTCGGCGCACGCCGCCCAGAAGGGGTCCCACTCGCGGCTGGCGAGGTCCGGGGCACCGAGATCCTGCGGGTCGGAGGTCATGTTGACGCCGCGCGCGCCGAGCTCGGCCACCCGGGCGACCTCCCGCACGCAGGACCTGATGTCCCACGCCGGCATGAGCGGCAGCGGCAGCAGCCGGTTGCCGGACTCCCGTTGGATGTCGGCCATCCCGTCGTTGTAGACCTCGACGGCGAGGCGGGCCAGGGACTGGTCCGCGGTGGCGAGGTCCTGGCCGCCCAGCCCGATCGTGGACGGGAAGATGACCTGGGCGTCGATGCCGGCCTCGTCCAGAACCCTGAGCCGCTCGACGGGGTCGTGGGCGCCGACGTGGACGTCGTCGACGGTCCATTCGTGCAGCACCGTGGCCGACGCCGACTTCTGGCCGTCACGGCCGATCACCGCCCCGGCGATGAAGGCGCCCATCGGCTTCCCGTCGAAGATCCACTGACGGACGCCGTCCACCTCCACGACCCTCGGCAGACGGTCCCGGTAGGCCTCCGGGGCACGGCTGCTGAACAGATCAGCGGGCTCGGACCAGTGGGAGTCGGCATCCAGCACGTAGGGCGCGACAGGTGTTGGGCACATGCCCAAAAGGTGACGCAGGACTGTGACGCACGCAACCCCCAACTGTCTCTCGCCGGTCGAAGATGCGGACGATCGCCGGTTCTGTCGCACACCAGGCCGGCCAGATGCCACCACGGCCGTCGGCCATGCGGCAGGCGGACGTCCACCATCCAGCAGGCGATCAGGGCTTCGGGGGCGGCGGCGGTCGGCGAGGGCGAGCTCGAATCTTGCCCCGGGGCCCGTTACGGGGCGTGACGATGGCGGGGGGTGCGGCGCAGGAGGTAGATGTCCATGATCCAACCCTTGCGGTGGCGGGCGTCGGCGCGGGTGCGGGTGATGGTGGCGGCGACGTCGGGCAGGGGGCCGTGGATGAGCAGTTCGTCGTCGGTGCCGAGGTAGGCGCCCCAGTAGATGTGGATGTCGGCCCCGGCACCGGCACCGACCCCGGCGACGGTGCTGGTGCTGGTGCTGGTGCTGGCAAGGGTGGTGAAGGCGGTGTCACCGTCGAGCATGACGACGAGGTCGTCGACGTCCGGGGGGAAGCCGGCTTCGGCCAGGCGGCGACCGGTGGTGATGGTCACCGGGGTGCCGATGCCGTTGAGTACCAGGCGGTGGGCGGCGGCGAGGGCCTGCACGCTGGAGATACCGGGGATCACCTGGTGTTCGAAGGCGACCTTGCCGCGGGCGGCGACGCGTTCGAGGATGCGCAGGGTGCTGTCGTAGAGCGACGGGTCGCCCCAGACCAGGAACGCGCCGGTGCCCTCGTCGTCCAGTTCGTCGAGGAACATCGCCTCGTACAGGGCGGCGCGCCGGGCATGCCAGTCGTCGACGGCGGCGGCGTAGGCGGCGCGGCCGGCGGTGCTGCGGTCGTCGGAGGGGGTGCGGTCACGCGGCGGGTCGGGGGCTTCGACGAGACGGTAGGTGCCCTCGCCGAGGTGACGGTCGAGGATCTCGCGGCGCAGTGCGGTCAGGTCGCCGGCGGCGGGACCCTTGTCGAGGACGAAGAAGACGTCCGTGCGTTCCAGGGCCCGCACCGCCTGCAACGTGAGCTGGTCGGGATCCCCCGCGCCGATCCCGACCACCAGCAGCGTGCGCATCTAGTCGGCGGCCGGTCCGGGAACGACAGACGGGATGATCTTGCCGGGGTTGAGGTTGTGGCCGGGGTCGATGCCGTCGAACAGGGCCGCGACCAGCGAGACGCCGGCCGGGGAGATGTCGTCGGCGAGCCAGGGAGCGTGCTCGAGGCCGACGGCGTGGTGGTGCGACAGGGTGCCGCCGAGGTCGATGAAGCCCTGCTGGATCGCGGACTTCACCGCGTCGTAGCGTTCGAGGCCGTCCAGGGTCACCGGGGAGGCGAAGGCGAAGGTGAAGTAGAGGCAGGCGCCGGAGTGGTACGAGTGGGACAGGTGCGCCATGATCCAGCCCTGGACGCCGATCTCGTCGAACGTCTTGTGGGCCCGGGCGACCACCCCGGTGTAGAGGGAGGCGAGCTGCGACCAGCTGGTGGCGGTCTCCGAGACGTCCGCGAGGGCGCCCTGGCCGAGCAGGAAGTCGCGGATGTAGGGGGTGTCGAACTTCTTCTGGTCGTAGAGCTGCCCGGGGCCGGTGCCGACACACACCCCGCCGTGGCGCTTGACGATGTCACCGACGAGCTTGCGCTGGGTGCGCACATGGCCGGATGAGCCCTCGAAGCCGATGAACGACAGGCACATCCGCTCGAGGTCGAAGTGCTTCACCCGGGCCAGGTACTGCTTGAGTCCCCTGGAGACCAGCGCCGTGACCGCCGAACCCTTCTTGCTGGTCGCCAGCGAGAAACGGGTCTCGCCGGGGTCGGCGACACGGGTGACGCTCGGGGCCGCCTCGCTCTCGGCGATCTCGCGCATGGCGAGCAGCGCCTCGTCCCAGGTGGGGAAGAAGTAGCCGAGGATGGTGCGTTCCTCGGGCACCCGGTGGACCTGCACGGTGGCCTCGGTGATGATGCCGAGTCGACCCTCGCTGCCGAGGATCATCTCCCGCACGCTCGGTCCGGTGGACTGGCTCGGCACCGCCCGGGTCGCGAGCACACCCGCGGGGGTGACGACCCGCACGGCCTTGGTGATGTCCGCGATGTCGCCGTACTTGTCCGACTGCATGCCGGACGAGCGGGTCGCGATCCAGCCGCCGAGGGTGGAGTGGCTGAAGCTGTCGGGGAAGTGGCCGAGTGTCCAGCCCAGGGCGTTCAGCTGCGCTTCGAGGTCCGGACCGAGCGCACCGGCCTGGATGCGGGCCAGCCGCGCGTCGGTGTCGATGTCCAGGACGCGGTCGAGGCGTCCGAGGTCCACGGACAGCACCGGGCGGATCTCACCGCGCGGAGCCTCCAGGCTGCCGGAGATGTTCGTCCCGCCGCCGAACGGGATGACGACCGCGTCGGCGTCGATCGCGGCGGTGAGCACCGCGCGCACCTCGTCCTCGCCACCCGGGTAGACCACCGCGTCGGGGAGGCGTCCGAGGTCACCGCCGCGGACCCGGACCAGGTCACGCAGGCTTTTGCCGTAGGCGTGCACGACCCGTTCGAGGGTCTCGGTGTGCACGTGCTCGGCGCCGACGGCGGCCGTCAGCGCGTCGCGCAGGGCGTCCGGCAGGATCGGGTCGGCGATGTCGAGGTCGGCGAACGCCGGGGCCTGCGCGGGCGGGCGGGTCACGTCCAGCCCGATGTGCTTGCGGATGAACGGTGCCAGCGCCGGCTTGTCGGCGGGCGAGAACGACACGCTCTCCCGGCCCCAGCCCCACCACTTCATGTGCTCGACCAACGGTGACTCCTCGACAGACAACGGAGGGACAGGCTCTGCGGGGTTCGGGTGCTGCGGGGTTCGGGTGCTGCGGGGTTCGGGTGGTACGGGGGTTCAGGTGCCGGCGAGGCGGGCGACGACGGGGGTGAGGGCGTCCAGGGCGTCGAGGGCGACGCCGATGGTGCTGATACCGAAACGTTCACGCCGTTCGACGAGGGCGTCGCAGATCTCGTCGACCGACCCGCACAGCGCGTGCGGTGTGGTCAGGGCCTGCTCGGTGGTCAGGCCGAAACCCGAGGCCAGCAGCGCGGCGACCGACTCCCGATCCTCGGTCACCACCACCATGTGCACGCGGACCTGCAACGTCAGCTCGTCCCAGCGCGCGCCGGCCGCCTCACGAATCCAGCCGACCTTCTCCTCGGTGGCGTCCGTCGTCGCGTTCGCCCCGAGCGAGGAGTCGATCACCCCGCTGGCCATGTTCATGTTCAGACCGATGATGTCGGCCTCGCGGGCGGCCAGCGTCAGCATCCGCCGCCCGCCACCCCCGATGACGATCGGCGGGTGGGGACGCTGCACCGGCTTCGGCGTGCCGTTGAGCCCGTTCACCTGGTAGAACGTGCCGGTGTGGGTGAGCGGGGCGTCGGCGAACATCCCCTTGATGACGGTGAGCGCCTCGGCCAACCGTGCGATCCGCACACCCGGCGGGTCGAGGGTGAGCCCCGCGCGCTGGTAGTCGGACGTCATCCAGCCGGCGCCCAGGCCCAGCTCGAACCGCCCGCCGGACAGCGCGTCGAGAGTCGCCGCCTCCTTCGCGAGCACCACCGGATGCCGGTAGTCATTACTGAAAACCATCGACCCGATGCGCAGTGTGGTCGTGGCGTCGGCGGCCGCCATCAGCGACGCGATCGGCGCGACCTGCTCGTCCAGATGGTCGGACACGGTGAGCGTCGCGAAGCCCAGGTCCTCCACCCGCCGTGCCAGCGCCGCCCACGACCGGGCATCCACCTGCTCCGGCGACGAACACTGGATGTTGAACCGGAACGGCCGCTTGTACGGCCCGCCGGAGATGTCGCTCACCGCGGCCACTCCCGTCTGACTCGGAACCTGGTGACTCTGACTCGGAACCTGGTGACTCTGACTCTGGCTCGTGCGTGACTCGTCCATCCAGCATTCCCATAACTTCTGCCGTGGCCGACCAGGATGTCATGACCGGGCGAACCCCGTCGCCCCTCGCCCTCCCCGGACACGGCAGCACCCCACCATCACGAGCGGACGGCACCACCCCACGAACACCGCGGACGGACGGTGCTGGCTCACGATCGGCCGAACGCGGACGCCCCCTGCGCAGCCTGCGCGGACGCGGACCCCGCGGACTGCCCGTCACCTCGAGCCGGCAACGCCTCCCGCAGCGCACGCACCGCCGCGACCCGCGCCGCACCGGTCAGCCGACTCAGATAGAGAATCCCGTCGAGGTGGTCGCACTCATGCTGGAAACAGCGGGCGGCCAGCCCCTGCCCGGTGTACTCCACCGACTCCCCCGACACATCCACCCCGCGCACCGTCGCCCGCCAGGCCCGTGGCGTCGGGAAGTACAGCCCCGGCACCGACAGACAGCCCTCGGCAACCCCCCGCTCGGCATCCTCAGCGTCCTCGGCCCCACCGGTGTCGTCGGCCCCGCCGGT
The DNA here is from genome assembly GCF_023242945.1 of Frankia umida. Taxonomy (NCBI): domain Bacteria; kingdom Bacillati; phylum Actinomycetota; class Actinomycetes; order Frankiales; family Frankiaceae; genus Frankia; species Frankia umida. The sequence continues at coordinate 76,505 of NZ_JALKFT010000018.1, read as the reverse complement.
GCCATCAGCCCCGCCGACGTCCTCGGCCCTGCCCTCGCCCGTCCCCTCGCCGGCGGACGTCTCCTCGCCGGCGGACGTCTCCTCGCCGAGGGGTGTCTCCTCGTCGAGGGGTGTCTCCTCGCCGAGGGGTGTCTCCTCGTCGAGGGTGAGGACGGGGTTGACGACCACGCGCGGGTGCCGCGGCACAGCTGGATCACCCGGGCTGTAGCCGACGTCGTAGACGAAGACCCGTAGCCCGACACCGACCTGCGGCGCCGCGAGTCCCACGCCCGGCGCCGCGTACATGGTCTCGATCATGTCCTCGACCAGGCGTGCCAGCGCCGCATCGAACGTCGTGACAGGCACCGCCGGAGTGCGCAGCACCGGGTCACCGACGGTGCGGATCGGAAGCACGGCCATGTGGACACTGTGTCACAACACAACCCACAACCAGGAAGTGGCCATCGACCACCGACGCCAGATGATCATGTCCCCCGTCGACATGCCGAGGCATGTTCGGGATTCGACCGGCCCGAACACCCAACAACCCTCGGCATGCCACCGCACAACCCTCGGCACGCGCCCACCCGGCCCCGAACGTCCCACCCGGCCACTCGTAGGGTGGTAAAGGTGGACGCGGCGGAGGCGGGAGTGGCGCGGCTGCGGGTGCTGGGTGAGCGGGTGACACCGGCGCGGCGTGCGGTGCTGCGGGTGCTGGCGGAGACAGCCGATCATCTGTGCGTCGAGGATGTGCTGGCCAGGGCGGATCTGATCGTCCCGGGGCTGCACCGCACGACCGTCTACCGGGCGGTGGAGACCCTGGGTGAGCTGGGGCTCGTGACGCATGTCCATCCGGCGCACGGGCCGGTGGTCTATCACCTGGCAGCGGGGTTGACCGGTGAGACGCATCTGCATGTGCGCTGCCGGCGCTGCGGCGCGATCCAGGACGTCCCGGCTGATCTGCTGGACGAGGTCGCCGACCGGCTCGCCCGCACCACCGGTTTCCAGCTGCAACCGGATCACGCGGCGCTGACGGGAGTGTGCCGGACCTGCGGCGACCGGCCGAACGCGGGTACGGGCGCGGCCATCCGACCGGCGTAGGCTGAAAGCTGAAAAGCGGCGGCGTCGGCGCGCGGTGGGCACGTCCCGTGCGAGCGTTGCGCGCGCGAAAGGCGCGGTGGCGAGTCAGGGGTAAGAAGGAGGCCGCGGGAGATGCCTGCGCAGCAGGGCCCGGTGGTCCTGGGAATTGAGACGTCGTGCGACGAGACCGGGGTTGGTCTGGTGCGGGACGGGGTGCTGCTGGGTGAGGCGCTGTCGACGAGCATGGATGAGCACGCCCGCTATGGCGGGGTGGTGCCGGAGATAGCGGCGCGGGCGCATGTGCAGGCGATCGTGCCGTGTGTGCGGGCGGCGTTGGCATCGGCGGGGATGGCGGCGTCCGATATCGGGGCGGTGGCGGTGACGGCGGGGCCGGGGTTGGCCACCGCGTTGCATGTGGGGGTTTCCGCGGCGAAGGCGTATGCGACGGCGTTGGGCGTGCCGTTGTACGGGGTGCATCATCTCGCCGGGCATCTGGCGGCGGATCTGGTGGATGGGCAGCCGTTGCCGAATCCGCTGATCGCGTTGATCGTCTCGGGTGGGCATACGTCGTTGTTGCAGGTCGGGGACTTGGCGCGCGATCCGATCGTCCATCTTGGGGACACGTTGGATGACGCGGCGGGTGAGTGTTTCGACAAGGTCGCGCGGGTACTGGGGCTGTCCTATCCGGGGGGGCCTGCGGTCGACCGGGGGGCGGCCGGGCATGATCCGACGGCGCTGGCGTTTCCCCGTCCGTTGCTGGGGCGAAACGATGCGCCGTACACGTTCTCGTTCTCCGGGTTGAAGACAGCGGTGGCACGCTGGGCCGAATCGCATCCGGATTCGGGGGTGGCGTCCGGGGATGTGATCGCGTCGTTTCAGGAGGCGGTGGTCGACGTGCTCACCGCGAAGGCGATCCGGGCGTGCCGTGACCGGGGCATCGCCGATCTGCTGATCGTCGGTGGGGTGGCGGCGAACAGCCGGCTGCGGGAGGTCGCCGCGTCCCGCTGTGCGGCGGCGGGGATTCGGCTGCGGGTACCGGCCCGGCGTCGCTGCACCGACAACGGGGTGATGATCGCCGCGCTCGGCGACCTGCTGGTGCGGGCGGGTGCGCCGCCGTCCCCGCCGGATCTGGCCGCGATGCCCGGCGCCTATCTTGAGCGGGCGCAGCTCGGCGTCCCGGTGACCCTGACCCCGACCGCGGCCTGAATCGGGAGGACCCCCAGGATGCATCTCGGCCACGATCACAGCGACGCTCTGCCCGCCGGCAGCCCAGCCGGTGTCGGTGTCGGTGTCGGTTCCAGCGCTCGGCCGGGGTCGGTGGACGCGGGTCGCGCGCCGCGGATCGGGATCGGCGGGCCGGTCGGCAGCGGTAAGACGGCGCTGGTCGCGGCGCTGTGCCGGGCGCTGTCGGGGAGCCTGCGCCTCGGCGTGGTCACCAACGACATCTACACCACCGAGGACGCGGACTTCCTGCGGCGGGCGGGTGTGCTCGACCCCGGGCGCATCCGGGCGGTGGAGACCGGCTGCTGCCCGCACACCGCGATCCGCGACGACATCAGCGCGAACCTCGACACCGTCGAGGATCTCGAGGCCGAGACCGGTCCGCTCGATCTGGTGCTGGTGGAATCCGGCGGCGACAACCTGACCGCCACGTTCAGCTACGGTCTGATCGACCGGCAGATCTTCGTCGTGGACGTCGCCGGCGGCGACAAGGTGCCGCGCAAGGGCGGTCCGGGTGTGACCAGCAGCGACCTGCTCGTCATCAACAAGACCGATCTCGCTCCGCTGGTCGGCGCCGACCTTGGTGTGATGGCCCGTGACGCCGCCGTCGCCCGCGGCACCCGTCCGGTCCTGTTCACCTCCCTGGCCACCGATCCCACCGCCACCGACGTGACGGCCTGGGTCCGCGTCCAGCTCGCCGAACTCGTCCCCGCCGCCCACTAGACCACGCACCCGCCGGGCATCCGCGCACCCGCTGGGCATCCGCGCAACAGTGCCATCGCGCGGCCACATGCGGCACCGCTCAGGGTAGGTGCGGTTCCCGCGGCTGACCGGACGGCTCAGCGACCAGGGAGCGTCCCCGGAGAGCAGGGGGCCTGGGCGTGTCCGACGGATAGGTTCGCAGCGAGCTCGGGGCCCGGCGGCGACGGCGGGGCGAGGCGGGCCGGTGCACCCGGGCGACCAGGGTGCCGGCGAGGAGAGCGATGCCGGCCTGGCAGCCGAGCAGGGCGAGGACCGTCGAGGTGATCTCGTCGGCGAAGACGGCCACGACCACGGTGGACGTCGGCGTGCACACCGCCAGCACCCAGACGATCCCCCGGTCACCGACACCGAGCAGATAGGTCGCGAACAGCAGGGTCGCGGCGAGGAACGTCGTCGCCAGCGCCAGCACCCACAGGACCCCGGACGCCGCCGCCAACCGGGACCCGAACAACAACGACAGCAGCGGACGCCCCGCCACCGCACCCACCGCGGACAGCAGCAGCCCCGGCACCACCACGATGATCATCGCCAGGGCCAGCGCCGCGTAGGCCGTCCGTCCCTCCCGGCGCCGCCGGGCCGCCTCCGCCAGCAGGTAGTTCGCCACCGCCAACCCGACGAACACCGGGATCTTGCAGGCCGTGGAGATCGCCGCGTAGCTGCCCGCCGCCTCCGGATCGCGCCATCCGACCAGGACGACATCGACGTTCTGGAGCAGCGCCAACGGCATCAGGGTCGCCAGCGCCACCGACGAGTCCGCCAGCAGCACCCGGCGCGTGCGCCGCCCCTGTACCTCGGAGCGCACATGACCGGACCAGGCGTGATCGGGCGCGGCGTGGGTGTCCGAGGTGCGGGCCGCCGCCGAGGTGCGGGAGACCGAGGTGTGGGAGACCGAGGTGTGGGCGTCCACCGAGGTGCGGGAGGTCGAGGTGCGGGAGGTCGAGGTGCGGGAGACCGTGGTGCGGGCGGCGGAGGTGGCGGCGAGGGCGCCGACGAGCAGTCCGAGGCCGGCGCCGTCCACGCCGAGGCCCGCGCAGGCCGCGACGATGATGACGGCGACCCGCAGGACCGTTTCGTACACCATGTTCCAGGCGAGCCCCGGATAGTTCCCGCGCGCCTGGAGCAGGCCCCGCTCCACGCAGACCGCCAGCCACAGTCCGGCGGCCACACCGGCCTCGGCGATCGCGACCGGATGCGGGTAGGACAGCAGCGCCGCGACCGGCCGGCAGGCCACGACCGCGATCCCCGCCGCGACCAGTGCCATGGACGCGGTCGCCGCCCGCAACCGTCGAATCCAGGCGATGCGGGCCCGTCCGGGAATGCTGCTGGGGGCCAGATCCCGGCGCACGACCGCGGTGAGCACGGCGGTGCCCACCACCGCCAGCACGAGGTAGATGTTCGTCTGCACGACCACGGCGCCATAGCCGGACGGGTCGAGCACCCGGGCGAGCACCAGGTTCATCACCAGGTTGAGCCCGTTGGCCACCCCACCCGCGACCGCCAGCAGCATCGGCCCGCGCAGCAGCTCGACCACCAGTTCCCGCCGCGCCGGCCGCGCCGGTCGCGCCGGCTGTGCTGGCTGTGCTGGCTGTGCTGGCTGTGTCATCGGCCGGAGGTCCTGCTGTCCGCCAGGGGCGGCGAGCCGCCAGGGCCATCCGAGATGGACGGGAGGTCTGGGGCCCCGGGCGGGAACGGGGCCCGCACGGTGGTGGGGTACGGGGCGGTTCGGGGGGTGGCCGTGGCCGGGTGGGTGAGGTCGAGGACGGCGGCGCGGAACAGGCCGGCGAAGGTGTGGGCGGCGGTGTCGTCCCACAGTTCGCGGGCATGGCTGAACGTCAGATGGATCTGGTCGCCCATGCGCACGACGTGGATGGCCAGGCCCTGAGGCATCCGGGCGGGGGCGGCCAGGTGCAGGTCGAGCAGTCGTGGGCCGTCCGGGCCGACGGTGAGGTCGGTGCCGACACGTCCGATGTTGCTGACCGCGGCGCTGGGCATCAGCGCCGCTCGTGACGCCGAGACGGCCAGCCGCAGCAGGGCCGGCCGCCCCCGGTCGGGCGACACGGCGGACAGCGCGTTCGACAGTGCCATGGTCAGCGACGCGACGGCGGGACGGGTGGCCCCGCCGACCAGGGCGGCATCGGAGCCGGACGGCGCCGACGTGGAGGTGCTCGCGACCCGGGTCTTGGCGGTCGAGGTCCGGTCGATCACGGTGGCGAGCAGCCGCATCGGTGTGGCGCGGGCGTCGGCGTCACTGGAGATGATCGTGAAGCGGCTGGACAGGCCGCCCAGCACGGTCGGGGCCCCCGAGGTCAGTGCCATCCGGACGCGCAGGACGTCGTCGGCGCGGCCCCGGCCGGCGTTCCAGCGTCCGATGGCCAGATGGGCGGCGGTGATCAGCACGTCGTTGACGGTCGGTAGCCGCCCGTCGGGCAGGCGAGGCGGCCGGGGTACCGGGATCACCTGCGGTACCAGGCCGAAGCCGTGTTCTCCCGGCCTGCCCATCGGCTCGATGAACCGTGACCGTCGCGTCCGCCGCCGCGTCCGCGGTGAGACGCGTCCGCTCACCGTCGCTTCCACCGACCCGGGCGGCCCCGGAAGCGGGGCCGGCACCGGGGACGGGCCCGTTTCCGGGGCATCGTGGATGGCCTGGGGGTGGTCGGCGGTGAGCTCGGCGGGTGGGCCGGGCAGGCGCGTCGGGTGGGCAGCGGGGTAGCCGGCCAGGGTCTCGGTCAGGATGGCCAGCAGGCTTCGGCCGTCCAGGGCGAGGTGGTGCCCGACCAGGCCGATCCAGTCGCCGCCGGGATGGTGGACGACGAGCAGGCGGGCCAGGGGGGCGCGGCTCAGGTCGATGCCGCCGCCCATCAGCCGGGCCAGTGCCTGCCAGGCCTCGCCGCTGGTGGCCGCCTCGGTCTCGTGGACCGGTGCGGGTCGGGGCAGCGGGCGAATCCGCCATCCGCCGTGTCCGGCCGGGTCGGCGAGTTCCGACCGGGTGATCGGATGGCGGGCGAACACGTCGACGGTCGCGGCGGCCAGGCGGTGGGCGTCCACGTGGCCGTCGGTGCGCCCGAACAGGGCGATGACGATCGGTGTGTCGGCGCGGTCGGAGGCCAGCAGCACCTGTTCGGCCAGGCTCAACGGACGGCTGACCAGGCCGGCCGTCACCGATGTCAGATCCGAGGTGAGATCCGGGTTGAGATACGGATAGAGATCCGGATAGAGGTCCGAAGTGAGGTCCGGGGTCGGCGGCGACTGCGGCGGGGAGGCCGCCAGCGCGGCGAGGACCGCCGCGAACGCGACCGTGCCGGCCGCCTGGGCCCATCCCCCGAACGCACCAGCACCTGATCGCGGTGGCAGGCCGGGCTGCATGACGACGGCGATGCCCGCGACGGCGATGCCGCAGGCGGCGATCCACGGCGGCGCCAGCGGACGACGGCGGGCGACCACCGCCAGCAGTGGGACGATCAGTGCCAACGGCCCGGCCGCCAGGGCCACGATCAGGGTGGCCAGTCCCACCGCGCCCCACCGGTCAGGCAGCCACCCACCCCGACCAAGCCAACCAAGCCGGCCGAACCGGCCGTCGAGCCTGGAGCCGGCACCGTCCGAACGGGCCATTGGTAGGGGGGATGGACGCGGTCGACGCCGTCCGGGAACCAACGCGCCGGCGAGCAGGGCCAGGGCGCACGCCAGGCCGACGAGCAGGCAGGTGCGGTAGAACTCGCCGGGTCGGTTCGTCAGGACGATCGTGCCGCCGGCGCCGGCCGGCAGGATCCAGCCCTGCTGCCAGCCGTCCAGGCGGACCGGGGCCAGGGCCACGCCGTTGAGCGACGCTGTCCAGGAGATGTTCGCGTTCTCGCGCACGGCGAAGAACGACTGGCCGCCGGGGCCGACCGTGACGGTGCGCCGCTGCGCCGTCCACTGCCCGACCGACGTCGACCGCACCTTCTCACCAGCCGTCCCCGCGGTCCCAGCCACAGGCACGGTCCTGGACCCGCTCCCAGCCACGGTCCCGGTCCCGATCCCGGGGTCGGGGTCGGGGTTGGCACCGCCGACCAGGGTGATCGTGTCGACGAGCAGCGGCAGGGAGTCGTCGCGGACCACGCGCAGCAGATGGGCGCCGGCGGTCAGCGGCACGGTTCCGTCCGGGGTGCAGACGGTGAGGCGCAGCGGTCGGCCGTCGGCGACGTCGGAGGTGGCGCCCTCGACCCGCAGCGGGTAGCGGACGCCGTCCAGGTCCAGGGCCGGGCCCTGGCCGCACTCCCAGCCGCGCCGGGCGGCGGCGGGTCTGGGCGCCGTGGCCGGACTAGGCAGGGCGGTGACGGTGCCGTCCAGGGTGAACGACATCGCCCGGGGCACGCTGAAGCGTCGGATGATCAGCTGCTCCTCCGACACGCTGAACGGCTCGGTGATGTTCTCCCGGGTTCGGTCGAAGGCCACCAGCACGGGACCAGCCGGAACCGTCCGGCCGATGGGGTCGGTCGAGGGGTCCGCCGCGAACAGGGCGGTGGCGTCGGTGGGCGCCTGCGCGTAGTGGACGAAACCCTGCCCGGGAACGGCCAGTTCGCGGATGCCGGCGCCCAGAAGCTCACCATCACCGCGGGTCACGTCGCGCAGGGTCACCTGATACCAGGAGCTCGGCCCGGCGGGCACCGCCAGGTACTGCGGATGGTCGGTGGTGGCCACCGACGTGTCCACCGAGCCCGCGGCGGAGGTCACCGTGATCGTGCGGGCCACCGGACGGCGCGGTGTCTCGGCGAGCAGCGCGACCACCAGGTAGGGCACGCGCAGCGGCGTGCCGACATCGACGCGCAGCCAGGCGCCCTCCGACCCGGTGCGCGGGTCCGGCCGGGCCGTCCACCCGGTGTGGGGCAGGCCGTCGACGGCGCTGGCCGGGCCGAGTTCGGGGGCCGCCCGCAGCAGATAGCCGTACGACGACGCGGTGACGGATTTTCCGTCGAGGTAGCCCCCGACGGTCTGATGGCCGGCGGGTGGACGGTCGGTCCACTCGCGGGGCGCCCGGGTGGCGCCGGCGGCCCACTCGTCCGGTCCGAGCAGGTAGGACGGTGAGCTGTGGACCACGCCGAAGCTCTGGTCACGGCGGGTGAACGTGTCGGTGATGGCGAGGCCGGTGGTCGCGGACAGGACCGTGGCCGGCGGGGTGAGCGGGGCGGAGGCGACCACCGTGCCCGGCTTCCCGCTGCTCGCGGCACGCGGATCCCCGAGGTCCTCGGCCAGGATCATGGCCCGGTCGGGGGGTAGCAGGCCGTGTGCGGCGAGCGTGACCGCCGCCTCCGGACCCCCGGCGACGACCAGCGCGTCACCGGCCGGATAGGCCTGCACCTGACGCGCCCCGCCGGGCACCGTCCACACCTCCAGCGCCGGTGCCTGGCCGATCGGGCGTCGCCGGTTCACCGGCAGCACCCGCTCATGGTTCCCGGCCCGCCCGGCCACCAGCGGTCCGAACGTCGCCGCCGGACGCAGCCCCCCGGCCACCAGCGCCTGGTGGATCTCGTCGGTGGACGGGGGGACGTCCCAGTTGCTGTCGGCGAGATCGTTGCGGACGAGGACCTGCCCGACCCCCGCCCGGGCCAGTGCCACGCCCAGGCCGCGGCCGTCACCGGACAGGGACGTCTCGACGGCGTCCAACCAGCGGGTGAGGCCGACGCCACCGAGCGGGATGAGGCTGCGTTCCCCCCACGGGGTGGACGACAGCCAGCGCATCGGCTCGTCGAGGGGCCGACCCCAGTCGTACTGGGCGAACGGCGCGCCCGGCAGCAGCAGTGTGCGGCCGTTGTCCGGATGGTCCGTCAGCCAGTCGGCCGCCTGCTCCCAGTAGGCGGGCACGGCCCGAAACGATCCCGGCTGCAACACCTGCCCGCGTAACACCGGCAACGTGCTCGCCACCAGCGCCGTCACCGTCAGCACCAGCAGCGCCGCGGCCGGTCGCGGACTGGCACTGGCACTAACGCTGGGGCTGGGGCTGGGGCTGGGGCTGGGGCTGGGGCTGGGGCTGGGGCTGGGGCTGAACCAGGATCGGGGGCCGCGGTGGGATCGGGAGCTCAGGCGGCGGCCGGCGGCGGTGGTCAGGCCGGCGGCGTGGGTCAGGCCGAGGGCCATCGGGAGGTGGGTGACGGCCTGGAACTTCGCGATGTTGCGCAGCGGGCTGAGCTGGCCGTCGAGCAGCGCCCGCACATCGGCGGACACCGGCCCGCCCAGCGCACCCGGATAGCCCGCGACGATCACCACGGTGCCCAGCGCGAAGCAGAGCACGAGAAAACGCCGGGCGGGCAGGTCACGCCGGGACAGCCCCCACACCCCGATCGCGGTGAGCGCGTATGTCCCGGCGATGACCACCCGGGAGCCGGCGTAGTCGGCGGCCGAGGGCAGCCAGACGCTGGGAACCCGCAGGTAGGCCATCCAGTCGGTGGCCGCGCGCAGCGCTTCGGGCAGTGAGGCCGAGGCGGTGGTCAGATCGGCGGTCTCGGTGAACGGGACGAAGTTCAGCCCGTACCGGCCGACCGCGAGCAGACCCAGCGCCCACCAGGCGATCGCGGCGCCCACCGCGGCGACCCACCAGCCGCGCACCGCCCAGGCCCGCCGGGACCCACCGGCGAGCAGCAGCAGCATCGCCGGCACCACCAGCACATCCACCGCGACGCTGGCGTTGATGCCACCGACGCACAGCACCGCCAGGCCCGACCGGGCGGCCGCGCGCCGAGGTGAGAGCCATCCATCCGCGTACAGCGCGCGGACCAGCGGTGTCACGATCCACGGCAGCATCGCCGCCCCCAGGACCGCGGCCGACGTCGCCCCGATCTTGCCGAGGAACATCGGCGACAGCGCGTAGCCGAGCCCACCGAGGACCCGTCCGGTCGGCGCGCCGATGCCCAGCGCGTCCGCGAGCCGCACCACCCCCCAGGCGGCCACGGTCAGCAGCAGCGCCATCCACAGACGTTGGACCAGCCACACCGGCAGTCCGGTGAGATGACCGGCGAGGAAGAACGGTCCCATCGGGAACAGGTAGCCGTAGGCCTGGTTGGGGACGGCCCCGAAGTCCGCGGTGGAGTCCCACATCCGGGTGGCCGCGGCCAGGAACCGGGCCGGGCTGACGGCCAGGGGAAGCTTCGTGTCCGCGGTCAGCCGTCCCGGCGCCTGCGACACGAACAGCAGGACATGTCCCAGTGCGATCCACAGCAACGCCCGACGGGACGTGCGCGACGGCGCGGCCGGGACGAAGGAGCGCGCGGGGGCCGGCGAGGTGCGGGTGGCGCTGGCCGCGGCGGCCATCTCGCGGCCCGCGCGCCGGACGTGGCGGCGGACCCGGGTCAGCTCGACCAGCATCATCGGGGTGTGTGTCAGGGCGTGGAACCGGCCGCCGGGCTGCTCGACCCAGCGCACCGGGACCTCGGCCATCCGGTAGCCCAGTGCGCGGGCGAGCGCCAGGACCTCCACGTCGAACGCGAACCCGGTGAGCCGGGTGCGGGCGAACAGGAGCTTCGCCTCGGCGTGGCGGAACGCCTTGAAACCGCACTGGGTGTCGGCGACGTCCAACCGCAGCAGCAGCCGCACGACCAGGTGGAACAGCCAGCTGCCGAGGCGCCGGACGGGGGCCCGTTCGGCGCTGTTCGCAAGCCGGCGGGAGCCGAGGGCCACCTCGGCGTTCCCTAACGCGTTCAGTAATCGGGGCAGGTCGTCGACGTCCGAGGCGAGGTCGGCGTCCATGAAGGCGATCACGTCGCCGGTGGCCGCGGCGACCCCGGCGCGCACCGCCGCGCCCTTGCCCTGGTTGACCGGCAGGCGCAGGACCCGCCGGTTCGGTGCGTCGCCGAGCAGTCGCGCGGCCAGCCGGGCGGTGTCGTCCACACTGCCGTCGTCGACAACGATCACCTCGGCGTCGGCCAGGTGATGACGGCGCAGCGCCCCCACCAGGACGGGCAGTGATCGTGGCAGCCGGGCCGCCTCGTTGAACGCGGGAACCACGATGCTGACGGAGGCCTGACGCACACCACACCCCTAGCCGCGCCGGCTCGCGAGTTCCGCGGGTCACCAGCCGTCGCGCGTCGCTGTCCTCAGCGGAGCTCGCGAGGGCGACGATGACAGGAAAAAGTGCGATGTGCCCTGTTTAGTCAGGCCCGAATGGCCCGTTTGGGTGACTTCCTGGTGCGCTTCCGGTCAGCTGTTGACACCCTGGCCGGCGGCGGCGCGGGCGGCCAGCAGGGTGTTGCGCAGCAGCATCGCGATCGTCATCGGACCCACACCGCCGGGGACGGGCGTCAGCTTCCCGGCGACCTCACGCACCGCGTCGAAGTCGACGTCGCCGCGCAGACCCGCCTCGGTGCGGTGCATGCCGACGTCGATGACGGTCGCACCGGGCTTCACCGCGTCCGCGCCGATGATGGCCTGCTTGCCGGCGGCGACGACGAGCACGTCCGCGCCCCGGCAGACCGCGGCGAGGTCCCGCGTGCGCGAATGGCAGATGGTGACGGTGGCGTTGCGGTCGACCAGCAGCTGCGCGACGGGCCGCCCGACCAGCTCCGAACGTCCGACCACGACCGCGGACGCCCCCTCCAACGTCACCTCGTAGGCGTCCAGCAGTTCGAGGATGCCCGACGGCGTACACGGGCGCAGCCCCGGCTCGCCACGCGAGAGCAGACCGACGCTCGCCGTGGTCAGACCGTCGACGTCCTTACCCGGCGGGATTCGCCCGACCAGCGCCGAACCGTCCAGCCCCCTGGGGACGGGCAGCTGCAGCAGGATGCCGGAGACGGCCGGGTCGGCGGCGAGGGAGTCCAGCAGGGCCGCGACCTCGTCCTGGGCGGTGTCGGCGGGCAGGTGCTGGTGCAGGTCGGCCATGCCGGCCTCGACGCACGCCTTGCGCTTACCGCCGATGTAGACCGCGGACGCCGGGTCGTCACCGACGAGCACGGTCGCGAGCCCCGGCTGCAGCCCCGTCGCCGCACGGAACTCGGCGACGTCCCGGGCGACGTCCGCCCGGACCCGCGCGGCCACGGCCTTACCATCGATGATCACTGCGCTCATGTCGGCCTTTCGCCTTGACGATCTCGCCGGATGACGGTGCCGCCCGCCGCCCGCCGTCGTAGCGTGGCCCGCAGGGCGACCTCCGTGAACGTCGACCGTATCGCCCACCACCATGACGCGACCCGCGGCGGCGAGCAACGACGAGGAACGTGGCCGCCGGACGTCCGCCGTAGCAGTGTTACGGGAGGTCAGGTGCCGACGTGACCGGCGGACAGGGAGCGCATCCGGGGCAGGCCCGGCGCCGCCGCGCCGCCCAGCCAGGCCCGCACCTCACGGGGATTGCACAGGCGCACCACCCGGGCCGCGGCACCGTGCGCGTCCAGTGCCTGCAGCAGCCGGTCGCGGCTGTCCCGCGGGTAGGTCCACATCCACCGCAGGAACGACACGTCCATCTTCTCGGGGCAGCCCGCGCCCATGTCCGGACGGGTACGCCCATGCCAGCGCGCCCAGCGCCGCACCGCCCGGATGATCGCGACCCGCCGCGGCAGATCGAGGAACACGATCAGCTCGGCCGCGGGTATCCGCAGGTCCAGCGTGCCACCGTAGTTGCCGTCCATCACCCACGCCGGCCGCGCGACGAGCCCCGCGACAACCGCGCGCCACTCCTCCACGGGGGTGGCGACCCAACCCGGCTGCCAGAAGTACCGGTCCAGATGGATCACCGGCAGGCCGGCCCGGCGGGCGATCTCCCGCGCCAGCGTGCTCTTGCCCGCACCACCACTGCCGACGACCAGCACCCGCTGAATGTCCGGGGTCATCGACGGCGGGCCCTCCGGGCACGTCCCGTGCGCATTCACGGTTCCAGTCTCGCACCACGACCCACCACAGGAACCCCGAACACCCTCCTCGGCGTGCCCTTCCCACCCGCCGGGTCGCGCACCGCACCCCGACGTGATCGGAGCACGGCCTTCGGGATGACCGGTCCCTGCCGAACCGGGATCAGCCGGCTGCGGTGGTGGGGCGCCGGGAACTCCGGCGCCGACGGCGATCAGCCGAGCCCGCGGGAGTCCTGCTTGAGGGCGGTGTCGATCGTGAGGGCCGAGGCGACGACCATGCTCAGCAGCGGCTGCGGCAGCGGACGGTGGAGCTGGACGACGTAGTTGTCGGCGCTGGTGAAGACGTTGCGCATCAGGCCCTCCCAGGTCTTGGTGACCCGGGCGACCTCGGTCTCGGTGTGGTCGACGATGGAGAAGTTCCAGGCCCGCCAGTTCTCGGCCCTGATGGATCCGATCGTGGCGCCACCGGACTGCAGGTCGAAGCGGATCTTACCGAAGACGTTCTGCTGAACGATCACGCCGAGTTCGGTGCCGTCAGGAGTCGAGACGATCACCTTCGACTTGAACACCTTCGCGGGCCGAACGAGCATCAGCTGCGGCACACCGGCGGCATCACGGACCTCCAGCCGGTGTGTGAAGAACTGGTCCCAGGAGGAGAGCACCCGGACGGCCTTCTTCAGCGCGTTCTGCCCGACCTCCACCACCGAGCCGATCTGGCGGCCCTGCTGGTCGAAGACGGCGTACTCGTTCGTCACTTCGATGATCTTGGTCTTCTGGTTGACGACGAGAACAGGCTCGCTGAACAGGCCCCCGCCACCCGGCCCGCCGGGGGCAAGTCCGGCCTGTTCGCGGACCTGGCGCTGCACCTGCTCAGGGGTGCGGTTGGTCAGCACCGACGCACCACCCTGCGGCGTTCCCCAGCTCACCGCACCCGACCCGCCGCCCTGCCCCTGGGGATAGCCCTGACCCTGGCCATGTTCCTGGCCGTAACCCTGGGGATAGATCTGCCCCTGGCTCTGGCTCTGGCTCTGGCCCTGGCCCTGGCCCTGGCCGGGAGGTGAGCCGGCCTGGGTGTGGTCGGTCCACTGGGTGCCGTCCCACCATCGAGAGCCCTGCTGCCCGCTCGGATCCGGGTACCAGCCAGGCGGGACGGTCTGCGTCATGCCGCCACTTTCGCATCTGGAACTGGCCGACCGCCAGGGTGGGTCCGCGTCGGCCATCTGACGCTCAGACGGTCTGCTCGTGGACCGTGCCCTCGGCGACGTGGAGCCGACGGGTGACCGACACGGCGTCGAGCATCCGCCGGTCGTGGGTGACCAGCAGCAGGGTGCCCGCGTAGTCGGCGAGGGCCTGCTCCAACTGGTCGATGGCGGGGAGGTCCAGGTGGTTGGTGGGCTCGTCGAGCACCAGGCAGTTGACGCCGACGGCCTGCAGCAACGCGAGACCGGCCCGGGTCCGCTCCCCCGGGGACAGCGACGCCGCCGGCCGGGTCGCCTGGTCGGCGCCGAGACCGAACTTGGCGAACAGGGTCCGCACCTGCCCGGCCGCCCATCCGGTGGCCTCCTCGGCGACGGAGACGCAGGTCTGCTCGCCGCGGAAACGTTCGCGGGCCTGGTCGATCTCACCGAGGCGCACCCCGGAACCCAGCGACTGACCGCCGCTGTCGAGCGGGACGCGGCCCAGCAGCGCGCCGAGCAGCGTCGACTTGCCACCACCGTTCGGCCCGGTGATCACTATCCGGTCCGCCCAGGCGACGCTGAGGTCGACCGGCCCGAGGGCGAAACCACCGCGGCGCACGGTGGCGGCGGTCAGCGTCGCGACGACGTCACCGGAGCGCGGCGCGGTGGCGATCGACATCCTCAGCTGCCATTCCTTACGCGGCTCCTCGACCGCCTCGAGCCGGCCGAGGCGGCTCTCGATCGAGCGGACCCTGGCGGCGCTCTTGGTCGCGGCCTCGATCCGCGCGCCGCGGGCGGCCCGGTCGCCGTCAGGCGCACGCCGCTTGGCCCGCACCGCCCCGCGTACCGACTGCTCACGCTGGCGCTGCGCCTGGGCGACCAGGTCGGAACGCTCGTCGGCGAAGTCCTCGTAGCGTTCACGGGCCTGCTGGCGGGCGAGCTCGCGGGCCTCCAGATAAGCAGACCAGCCACCGGCGAACAGAGCGAGGCTGTGCTGGTGCGGATCGATCTCGGCGACCGTGTCGATCGCCCGGTCGAGGAACTCCCGGTCGTGGCTGACGACGACGAGCGCCCCGGAGACCTGGTGGACGAACCGTTCGAGCCGGTCGAGACCGTCGAAGTCGAGGTCGTTGGTGGGCTCGTCCAGCAGGGTGATGTCGAACCGGGACAGCAGCACGCTGGCGAGCGACCCGCGGGCGGCCTGACCGCCGGAGAGGGTCGTCGTCTCGCTGTCGAGCGCGCCGGCGGGCAACCCGAGGTCGGCGCAGACCTCCTCGGCGCGGGCGTCCAGATCGGCGGCGCCCAGGGCGAGCCAGCGTTCGAGCGCCACGCTGTAACGGTCGTCCACACCGGGGCCGCCGCAGGCGAGGGCCTCGGCCGCGTCGTCCAGCTCCCGCTGGGCGGACGCGACCCCGGTGCGCCGATGCACGAAGGCGCGCAGGGTCTCCCCGGGCGACCGGTCGGGTTCCTGGGGCAGCAGGCCGACGCCGGCGCTCGGCGGCGCCAGGTCAAGACGGCCCGAGTCGAGGGGCACCAGGCCGGCGAGGGCGCGCAGCAACGTCGACTTGCCAACGCCGTTGGGCCCGACCACACCGAGACGATCGCCGGGCGCCACGGTGAGGGAGATCCCGTCCAGGACGGTTGCCCCACCGCGGGTGACGGTGAGGCCGGAGGCGATGAGCGTGGCGGACATCCCACGAGTCTCGCGTATGCCCGGACGGCACCGCGGACGTACCCGCCCAGCACGGCCAGACCCGCATCATGGCGGGCGCGGGTGTTCAGGCGCGGGGGCGATCCCAGCCGGGGGGCAGGCTCGTCGGGGTCTGCCAGGACGGATCGGGTTGGAAGTCCGTCCAGGTGCCGTCGAACGGGAAGGCGCCGGATTCGACCAGGCGCAGCAGGCGTTCGCCTTCGGCCCGCACCGCGTCCGGATCGCTCACCCAGTAGTGCTCGGGGAAGGCCAGGCGCTCGGCGAGTTCGTGTTCGTCCTTCCACTCCCAGGTGCGGGCGGGGGTGACCCACACGTCGAGGTCGTGGTCGGTGGTGTCGACGCCGACGAGGCCGTCGCGGCGCCAGGCGACCGCCGGCTCCTCCAGGTTGATGTACCAGCGGACGAAGCGGCCCTGCCAGTCCCAGAACCACCAGACCGAATGGGCGCCCCGCGTCGGGATCAGCATGAAGATGTTCGGGCCGCGCCAGATCGAGGTCGTCATCACCGTCGGCTGGCGGACCCACTCGGCGAAGGGCATGTCCCGCAGGCCACGGCCGTCCGCGCTGAGTTCCACCGCCATCGGGCAGCCATGCGGAATCCACAGCCGCAGGCCACGTTCGTCGTGGTCGATGACATGCCCGGTACGGACGAAGACCAGCCGTTTGGTCGTGAACGACCGGTGCACGACGATCTCACCAGGCGTGTAGGGCGCGCCGGCGCCGGGCCCGCCGCCCGCCGACGTGGGCACCGGTACCGACGACGACACGGGGCCGGGTTCGTCGCGCGCGGGGCTGTCCGGCTTGGTCACGGCCTGACTGTACGACCAGCCGCGGCACGCGCCATCCCCCAGCCACCCGGGAATCCCGCCGAACCTCGACCGGAACGCCCGGGAGGTTCGCGCGCCCTCCGCGCTCGCCTCGCGGGGCGGACGGCCTCCTCGGCACCCGCCCTGCTCGCCGCGGCCAGCGCCGCCTTCCTGGTGCGCGGTCCGCGACTGAACCGACGCTGAACATCCCCCGCCTAGGATGGTGACATGGCCGTGACAATCGGTTACGACCGCGTCCGGACAGGACGGGAACGGAGGAACAACTCATGATGGCGCAGTACGAAGCACCGGCTCTGCGTGCGCAGGGATCGTTCCAGGCCGTGACCCACGGATTCTTCATCGCCGGTTTCGGCGGCGGTGGCGGCTGGGGCTGGCGTCGCGGTTGGGGTGGCGGCGGCTGGGGCGGCGGCGGCTGGGGCGGTAACGGATGGGGCTGCGGAGGCGGCGGATGGGGCCGCGGAGGCGGCTGGTAGACCGTCCACTGATCTCCACTGACTCCACGTAGATTCTCGCATCGGGCCCGGGTGGGCCGGCAACGGCCACCCGGGCCCTCGCACGTCCACCGCGGACCGGGATGGCCCGCGGTGCGGGACGATCCGCATACTGGTGGACATCGGACGTGACGCCGGGCGCTGCGGCGGCGAGGGTGAGGACGGGAGCGGACGGGGACGGTGAGGGCGGATCTGCCAGCCGGTGTCGAGCCGCTCGACGACGGCGACCCGACCCAGGCAGGTCCCTACCTGCTGACCGGGCGCATCGGTGTCGGCGGGATGGGCAGCGTCTACTACGGCCAGGCGCCCGGCGGGGCACCGGTCGCGGTCAAGGTGATCCGGCGGGAGTACGCCCGCGAACCCGAGTTCCGCACCCGGTTCCTGCGGGAGGCGCAGGCGGCGCGCCGGGTCGCCCGTTTCTGCACCGCCGAGGTCCTCGACGTCGACACCGACCGGACCGAGCCCTACCTGTTGACATCCTCCCCGGCCTGAAGACCGGGGATTCCCACCCTCGCGGGCAGGTTTTCCTGTTTCACCAACAGACGCCTCCCCACTGCTAGGAGCGGGGTGGTCTCACTCCGTCTCCGCAGGCGATCACGGCGAGCCCCGCCGCGAGAACATTCCGTGCCGCGTTCACATCCCGATCGTGGACCACACCGCACCGGCAGACCCATTCCCGGATGTTCAGCGACAGTTTCTCGACGAGCGTCCCGCAGGACGAGCAGGTCTTCGAGCTGGGATACCAGCGGTCGACAGCGACCACGTCGCGTCCGTACCAGCCGGCCTTGTATTCCAGCATGGTCCGCAGATCCCGCCAGCCCGCCTCCGAAATCGCACGGGCAAGACTGTGGTTGCGGACCATGTTCCGTACGGTGAGATCCTCGACGACGATCGTCTGGTTTTCGCGAACGAGTCGAGTCGACAGCTTGTGCAGGTGATCCCGCCGGCGGTCGGCGATCCGACCGTGGATCCTCGCGACCTTCAGCCGGGCCTTCGCCCGGTTCGCGGAGCCCTTCTTCTTCCGGGACAGTTCCCGCTGCGCCCGGACCAGCCGGGCCCGGTCGGTCCGCTCGTGCCGCGGGTTGGCGATCTTCTCCCCGGTGGACAGCGTGACCAGCGACGTGATGCCCGCGTCCACCCCGACCTGCCCGTCCGCCGCCGGCAGCGCCTCGATCGGGCAGTCCACCAGGATCGACACGTGATACTGGCCCCGGCTGTTCCGGGACACCGTCACCTGCGACGGCACCGCGCCTTCCGGGAGCGGACGGGACCAGACGATCCGCAGCGGCGCGGCCTGCTTCGCCAGCCTCAGCTGCCCGTCCCGGAACGTGAAGCAGTTCCGGAAGTAGGTCGCCGCATCGTTCGTCTTCCCCTTCCGCTTGAACATCGGGTAGCCGGCCCGTTTTCCCCAAAAGTTCACATAGGCGGTTTGGAGATTCCGCAGCGCGGCCTGCAGCGGGCCTTTCGACGGCTCGGCCAACCACAGAGTGTCCGGGTCCCGTTTCCACCCGGTGAGCATCAGATCGGTTTCCCCGTGGCTGATCCGCCGCTGTTCCTGGGACCACGCCCGGTGCCGCTCGGCAAGTGCCCGGTTGTAGACGTAGCGGACACAGCCGAACGTTTTCGCGAGGTTCTCCACCTGGTCGGGGGTCGGGTAGAAACGGTAGCGGTACGCCCGCTTCACCACCCGACTTCCCACACCTGACAGAATACGCGATTCCCCGGTCATTCTGGCAGCCGAGTTGACGCGCAGGCCCCGCCCTGAAGGACGGGGCCCGCGCGCTACGTTTCCCGGTCACATGGACGATGAACCGGGATCCCGCGGCCCGCCCGAGCGCCACCGCCCTGCTGCTCCGGCTGACCGGAGCCACCCCGCACCCCGTCGTCGCGGCCGATGCGGCCCCTGCGCCCCCGACCGCCCCACCACCACCGACGGCGACACAGTGGTCCCCCCTCGCCAGGGCGGACCACGCGTCCATGCCTCGCCCGCTGGACGTCCCATCGGCGGACGCGCCGACGAGCCTGACCCCCGCGCCGGTGCTGCCCCCGCCCCCGGCCGTCGGGCCGACCGCTTCCGGGCCTACCAGTGCCGGGCCTACCAGTGCCGGGTCGACCCGTGCCAGTGGGGGGAGGCGTCCGTGGCTGCGGCCGGCGCTGGCGGCGGCCGTCGTCGTCGCGGTCGCCGCGGCCGGGGTGGGGCTCGCGGTCGGGCTGCGTGACGATCCACCGGCCAACGCGACTCCCCCGGTCTCGCCCACGCCGTCCGCGAGCGCGTCCGCGTCCGCCGGGCCATCCGCCGGATCGGTCACCCTGACCGACTACCGGGGGCGGGAGAGCACGCTCATCGTGGCGCGGCTGCGGCGTGCCGGACTCACGGTGCGGACGGTGTCCGAACCGAGCGTGACCTCCGCGCGCGGCCGCGTCCTGGACACCACGCCGCCGTCGGGGACCCGGGTGGCGCCGGGCAGCGTCGTGGTGGTCAAGGTCGGCGACGGATCGCGGGCCGAGGCGCGTGGCTGGCGGGTGTTCCCGCGCTACGCCGACGGCGCCTCGATGAACGGGAGCCCGATCATCGTGGTCGACCCGGCCGGCACCGAACATCAGGTCGGCGTCGGCGACCATCCGTCGCTGTCCCCGGACGCGTCCCGGGTGATCTTCACCGGCACGGACGGCGAGATCGTGAGCGTCCGGACGTCCGACGGCGGCGACCCCCGCCAGATCACCGACGAACCCGACGGCTCGTCGGACTACGCCACCTTCTCCCCCGACGGGCGCACCATCGCCTACGCCCGCAACATCGGCGGCATCTTCCTCATCAACACCGACGGCAGCGGACGGCGCCGCATCAGCGCCCTCCGCGACGCCTTCGAACTGTCCTTCGCCCCGGACGGCGACCGGCTCGCCTACCGCTCCGGTCGCGACCAGGCGCTGCACGTCGTGCGCCGCGACGGCACCGACACCACGCTGGCCACCTCGCCCGTCGCCGGTGACGGCATCGCCGAACCCACCTGGTCACCGGACGGCAGGACGATCGCGTTCAGCACGGCGACCGGCGGCCTCTACCTGTACACCGTCGACGGCGGTGGGACCCGCGCCGTCGGCCCGCCCGGATCATGGCATCCCAGCTGGTCGCCCCAGGGCGGGCTGGTGTACGTCCAGGACACGTCGGCGGGACGTTTCTTCGCCGCCACCGGCCCCGTGCGCGTCCGCAACCCGGACGGGACCGGCGACAGTCTCCTCGACACCCACCCCGCCAGCGGACCCGTCCGCTGGGCCGCACCGACCGGCAGCTGACCTGACCGCACGGCCGACCGACCCGGCCGTGGCGTGGCTGGCTGACCCGGCCGCGCGGCGGCGCAGGGCCGGCAGGGCGGCGGCCAGGGCGCCGAGGGCGAAGGCCGCGGTGTGGCCGATCCCGTCCACATCGCCGTAGACCAGGTCGAACATCATCGCCGGGGCGATGGCGCCCAGGGCGACAGCGCAGCTCAGCCGCAGCCGGCGGGACGTCGGCAGGACCGCGACGGCGGCGAGCGCGGTCGCGACGACATAGCTGGGACCGACATCCAGGATGTGCAACGCGCTGGAGGGCAGGTTGCCCGTCGCGACCCGCAGGCCGAGTATCCCCTCGGAGATCAGGGTGGCACCCGTGTGCCCGCCGAACACGACGGCGAACGCCGCCACGCTGCCCAGGGTCGCCTCCAGCCCTCCCACCGCGAGCGCCGCCAGCGCCAGCCACGGGATGACCGGACCCCCCGTCACCCACGGGATACTGCCGAACAGCACCCCCAGCGGATGATGCGCCAGCTGGTCGAGGCTGGTGCTGGTCGCCCACCACCACCGGTGGACGAGCTCCGGGGTCACATGCCGCAGGATCCGCGCGGTCAGCAGCGCGGTCATCAGCAGCGCCGTCACCGGGTAGGCGCGTGGCGCCCCGACCAGCCGGACCGCCACGCCCGCCGCCCGCCGTCGACCCGCCGACACCTCCCGCACCGCCGACACCTCCGGCACCGCCGACACCTCCGGCAGCGCCACCACCGCACCCGGTGACCGGGCCCCGGCGGGTGGTGTCATGTGCCGCCCGTGCTGCGCGGGCAGGGCACCAAGCGTGCGGAATCCGGCGATCGGCAGACAGCACATCATCTCGGACCTGCGCCACGGTCGTCTCACCAAGCACCCCCACCCCGGAGGACAGTCACCCGTCGGCAGGCGCCACCTGCCGCTGTCACACCGCCGCCCACGAGGACCGGCCATCCACCCGGGACCGCACCAACCGCGGGTACGCCTCCCGGCGACGGCGGTGGTCCCTGCCTGAACAGCGGTGCTCACTACACGGTGATGCTCACTGAGATGACGCTGCGCTGAGCACGGACATTCCCCGTTGAGCCGCGAGGCACTCCTCACGTCCCTACCCGCACTCCCCCGTTCACCCTCCGCGACCGTCCCTCGCGGTCTGGGCAACCCCTACCGCCCTGGTTTCCCCAGGAGTCCCCAGCCGTCCCCAGGTGTCCCAGGGGGCGGCCCGCGGGGTGATCAGGCGCGGGCGATGTGAGATGCCGGGTGACGAGCGGGGACCGAGGACGGACGGCGATCACCTACGGCGACCGAGACGGGGCTGGAGGTGTCGAGGGTCCAGGCGAGGCTTTCACGCAGGGCGGGGCGCCACACGGTGAAGTCGTGGCCGCCGGGGCGCAGGTGCAGCTCGACCCGGAAACCGGGGCGGGCACCGAGGGTGGCGGCGAGATAGCGGGTGTCGGAGTACGACTCGCGGTCACTGCGGCCACAGTCGAGCCAGACCCGCATCGGTGGGGACGCCGCCAGGTGCGCCGCGTACCCGGCGGGGGTGTTCGCCGCGACGACCTGGGCCAGGTCACGGCGGCGGCCGAACAGGCCGATCATGCCGCCGTCATGGGTGGGGCGGTCCATCCCGGACATATCGATGATCGTGGCGACCTGGTCGCGGTGGCGCAGGCCCAGGTTGAGGGCGCAGAATCCGCCGGCGGACATCCCGGCGAAGATCCGGTCGGCGCGGTCCGTGCGGGCGCGCAGGTCGGCGTCGACGGTGGGGATCACGTCCTCGACGACGTAGGTCTCGATGCGCTCGCCGGGGCGGTCGACGCATTCGGAGTCGTCCAGCCAGCCGTGGCTCAACCGCGGGGCGACCATGATCACCGGATGTCCGCTACCGGCGAGCCAGGAACCGGTCTGGGCGGCCCGGTCCGCCCGGAACCAGTCGACGGGCACTCCCGGTGATCCGTGCATGAGGTAGACGACGGGGAAGCGGGCGTGCGGCTCGGTGAAGTACTGCGGCGGCAGGTACACCAGGGCCTGCTGGGTGCCGAACCCGCTGTGCACGCCGGGTACGGACAACCCGATGACGGTGCCCTGCGGATGTCGGCGCACCGGCGCGGCGACCACCGCCTCCCGCGCGGACGCGGTGGGCCAGGAGTGCACACCGAGCGCATCGTCGAGTCGCGGCAGGTAGCTGTAGTGGGCGTTGACCAGGTCCGCGGCCATGGCCAACGTCAACGTGGCCGCCAAAGCGCCGGCCCCCGCGGCCAGCACCCGCCCCTCACGTGGACGCCGCCGCAGCCGACGGACGGCACAGCCGCAGCCCACCCAGGCCACAGCCGAAAGCGACCCGAGCGACAGCAGGAACCACCGCCCGATGATGACCAAAGACCCCACCGATCCACCCCCCTGCGCGTGCCGACCCCGCAGCGTCCGCCGCGCGGGTCAGGGGCCGCCTCCGGCCGACCGTGTCACTCCCGCTCCGTCCGGCGCAGTCGGGGACGCCACCGCGGCCAGACCAGGAACGCCTCGGCCTCGAGTATCGCCAGGGCGATCCGGGGCAGTTCCGCGCTCGCTGGATAGCAGACGAAACGGGGTGTCCACCGCGGGGCGAACTTGGCGTTGAAGCGGTACAGACTGTCGATCTGGAACCAGCGGGACATGAACATCAGCAGCCCACGCCAGCAGCGGATCACCGGGCCCGCACCGAGGCGCTCGCCGCGTTCGAGCGCGGACCGGAAGAACGCGAAGTTCAGCGAGACCCGGCGAACCCCCAGGTCGCCAGCCTGGCGCAGCGTGTTGACGATGAGGAACTCGTTCAGGCCGTTGTCGGCGTCCCGGTCGCGGATCATCGCGTCCAGGGAAAGCCCGTCGGCGCCCCACGGGACGAAGTGCAGCAGCGCCCGCAGCCGTGGTGGCGCACCGGTGGCGCCCGCCGCCGCGACGGACTCGCCCGCGCCGGCGACGGATACGCCAGTGACAGATGGGCCGGCGACGGATGCGCCGGTGTGGGCGGTCGACTCGTCCGCGCCGACGGCGGTGGCTTCGGGGACGCTGTCGTAGGCGAGCACGAGGACGCAGTCGCCGTCGGCGGGATCACCGATCCGGCCCAGCGCCATCGAGAAGCCACGTTCGGTCGCCGCGCCGCGCCAGGTCCTGGCCTGGGCCTCCACGGTGGCGATGGCCGCCGGGTCGAGGTCACGCACCCGGCGGACGCACACCGTGTACCCGGCCCGTTCCACCCGCTTGACGGCCTGGCGGACGTTGCGCATCGAGCGGCCCTCCAGCGAGAAGGCCGCGGTGTCGACGACGGCCTCGTCGCCGAACTCGAGCGCGGTCAGACCGGCCCGGGTCCAGGCGAGACCGGCGGGTTCGGAACAGCCAATGACGGCGGGGGTCCAGGCGTGGTCGGCGGCCTCGCGCAGGAACGCGCTGATCGCGCCGGGCCAGGCCTCCCGGTCACCGAGCGGGTCGCCGCTGGCGAGCATGACGCCGTTGACCACCCGGTAGGCGACACATGCCTTGCCCGACGGCGACCAGATCACCGACTTGTCCGAACGCAGCACGAAGTAGCCGAGTGAGTCGGCGCTGCCGTACCGGGCGAGCAGGTCGCGTACCCGGGTCTCGTCGTCCTCGGTGAGCCGCGGCGCCGGGCAGGGCGGGCGAAGCGCCAGGTAGCCGGTGACACCGATGGTGACGACGCCGAGGGTGAGCAGCACCCGTTCGGCGAGGTCGGCGAAACGGTCGGAGCTGAAGTGCAGCGGGCCGGGGATACCGACCAGGCCCAGCAGGATCTGTTCGAGCTGCGCCGACCAGGAGTGCGCGCCGACGATCCGGTGCTCACGCAGGTGGAAGAGCAGAAAACCGCAGCAGATCGACAGCGCGGCCAGCGTGACCGCGGCGCCCAGCGCCCGCCATCGGGTGGACGGATCGCCCTTGGCCCGGAACTCGCCGCGGGCCAGGACCAGCATCGCCAGCAACCCCGCCGACACCGCGGCCTCGTCGTAGTCGAGGCCCTTGGCGACATGCAGGACGACACCGATGCCCAGCAGGCTCACCACCGCCCGCCACGCCCGCCTCTTGCGCCGACGCAGGCCGGCGGCGAGCAGCATGAGCAGCAGGCCGACCACGACCGTGAACGCCGCCGCCTGGCGGGACGCGGCCGCCGGCACCAGCGCCCGCAGATCGGCGAGCCGGGTGCGCCACTCGGGTGTGAGGGCGGAGACGACGTCGAGCAGCCCGACGACGAAGGTCAGCAGCGCCGCGACCCGCGGCACCCACGGCCGACCCCACGCCGGCAGACCCGGCGTCCACCGGGGACGCCCTCCGCCGCGTGGCCGCTGCGCGCTCCCCCGCTCCCGCTCGCCGCGACTGCCACCCGCCTGATCCGGACCAGCCGGACCAGCCGGATCACCCGGACCGGGTGAACGCCCCGAACCACCCGCACCCGCCGGACCACCCGGGGCGTCCCGGGTGCCACGTCCGCCGCCGGGATGGGGAGCGGAACCGCCGCGGGCGGAGCCACGGCCACGGGCCCCGGGCGCGCCGACGAGGCGCCGACCCACGGCCGGACGGTCCGCGGCAGGACGCTGCGGGCCGGTCGAGCCTGGGGTGCCCGCGATGCGGCCACCCCCACTGGACGTACTCATGCAGGCATCGTCCCCCCGACGGGTGACTGGGACAGCACGGGACCCGGGAGACGATAATCCCTTGCGCTCCAACCGCCCCGTAAACCACCCCGAACGAGGTGGCCGAGGGTCGAACCGACCGCATCGACCCGCCGGGCTTACCCCGCTGGCCCGGTCCGGGCCACCCCGCGGGATGGCGCGAACCGGGCCAGTCGAGGGCCAGACCAGCCGACGACGTCAGCCGAGGATGTCAGCCGACGTGCACGGGTGTTCCTTCGGCCGCGGTGGCCGTCTCCCGCCCGGCGTTGACCATCACGAACGTCACGACCGCGGCGATGGCGATCAGCACCGCGCTCCAGGTGAAGGCCGTCGTGTACCCCTCGATCTGGGACTGGGCGACGGCCTGACGGGAGTTGCCGTGATCGGCGAGGTAGCCGGAGACCGCCGTCGCGAACACCGTGTTGAGCAGCGCCGTGCCCAGCGAACCACCGACCTGCTGGGTGGTGTTGACCAGGGCGCTGGCCACCCCGGCGTCCTGCGGGTCGACCCCGATCAGCGCCACACTCGACAGCGGAACGAAGGAGAATCCCATCCCGAAGCTGATCAGCAGCACGGAGGGCAGCACGTGCGAGGCGTAGCCGGTGTCGAGGCCCACCCGCAGCAGCAACGCCATGCCGACCGCGGCGAGCACGGCACCCCCGCCGGCCAGCAGCCGCGGCCCGACCCGGGGCAGCAGTTGGCTCGCGACCCCGGCCGAGACGATGATCCCGCCGCTGAACGGCAGGAAGGCCAGGCCGGTCTTGAGCGCGCTGTAGCCCAGGGTCTGCTGGAAGTAGAAGGTGAGGAACAGGAACATCGCGAACAGGCCGGCGCCGGTGAACAGCGAGGCCAGGAACGACCCGCCGCGGTTACGTTCCAGCGCGACCCGCAGCGGTAGCAGCGGCGCGGAGGTCCGCATCTCGATCACGACGAACGCGACGAGCAGTGCGACCGCACCCGCGAGCAGCCCCAGCGTGCGGGCGTCGCTCCAGCCGTCGTCGGCGGCCACGGTGAAGCCGTAGACGAGCGCGACGAGCCCCGCGGTCACCGTCAGCGCGCCGGGCAGGTCGTAACTGGCCCTGCCCTCGGTGCGGCTCTCCCGCACGACCGGCGCGGCGGCGAGTGCGGTGACCAGCGCGATCGGTACGTTGACCAGCAGGCACCACCGCCACGAGGCGTACTCGGTGAGCAGACCACCGAGGATGAGGCCGATCGCCGCGCCACCGCCGGAGATCGCGCCGTACACGCCGAAGGCGCGGGCCCGCTCCTTGCTCTCGGTGAAGGTGACCGTGATCAGGGAGAGCGCGGCCGGTGCGAGCACCGCGGCGAACGCGCCCTGCAGCGCGCGGGCGGCGAACAGCAGCCCGGCGTTGGGCGCGAGACCACCCAGCGCCGAGGCGAGCGCGAACCCGATCAGACCCCAGATGAAGGCGCGCTTGCGGCCGACATAGTCGGCGATCCGGCCGCCGAGCAGCAGCAGACCGCCGAAGGCGAGGGTGTAGGCCGTCACCATCCACTGCCGGTTGGCGGTGGAGATGTGCAGCGCGTCCTGCGCGTGCGGCAGGGCGATGTTCACGATGGACGCGTCGAGCACGACCATGAGCTGCGCGACGGCGATGATCGACAGCGCCAGCCAGCGCCGTGGATCGGGAGCGTCGTCAGCCAGCGGCGCCGGATCATGATCTGTCCGGGCGGCGACGGTATCGGTCACGAGTGGGCTCCTAGCCACAACAGTCGAATTGCCGGATGTTCACGTCGGATGGCCGCGCATGGGCATACCGGCGCAGAACCGCGCACGACGACATGGCCGTCGCGTACGGGTGGGACGGACCGAACCTGGCTGGACGGGCACCAACCGGGCTGGTCAGACCGGGCTGGCTTGCTGGCTGGGTTGGCTTGCTGGCGGCATGACAAAGGGGACGTCTGACCAGGAGGACGGAACACCGCCCAGTGACGTGACACGATCAGCGCCCGCCGCGGACCACGGCGCGCACCCGACCGACGTCGACCCGAGAACCGATCAGACGTTCGGACAGATAATAGCTCAGACGTTCGAGGGGGCTGACGCTCGGGCCGCCAGGCCCGCGATCAGCGGCATGGCGACGTCATCGACGACGTGCGTGACGAACCGCTCGTCGAGCGGGCCGACACCGAACATCTGCCGGGTCAGGATCATGGACAGAATCGCCTCCGCCAGCGGGACGGCGTCGAGATCGGCGGGGATCTCACCCCGCCTGGCCGCCAGCACAAGCGCGTTTCCACACAGTTCGGCCTTGTTACGCACCATGTGCTCCTGGATGACCTCGGCCAACCGCGGGGACTCGGAGGCCGCGCGCAGCACCCCCATGAGCAGCCCACCGCCGACGTCGACGATCGAGCGAGCCATCAGCCGGACGTCGACCATCAGGTCGTCGCGCAGACTTCCGGTGTCGGCGGCGACATGTTCGGCGGGCGCCCGACGACGCAGCGCCTCGACGACCATCGCGTCCTTGCAGCTCCAGCGCCGGTAGATCGTCGCCTTGCTGGCCCGGGCCCGGTTCGCGACGGCGACCATGCTCATCCGCTCGTAGCCGACCTCGACGAGCAGTTCCAGCGCCGCGTCGAGAATCGCCTGCTCGCGGGACTCATCCCGAGGACGGCCCCGGCCCGAACCCTCCGGAGACGACACACATGCCTCCCTTCGCATCCGCGCGCACCACGGTCACAGCTCGATCACCACACCCACAGATCCCGCCAGGCGGACCACAGCCAGGTCAGGGACCGTCGACCACCAAACGAAACAGTACTGTGCCGTACTCATATTCAGACCCCCCGAAACGCCGTGACCCCTGCCACACCTGTGCGCGGACGCCGAGCCCGCGCCGTCTTCCCTCGCCAGAAAGGTCCCATCCGGATATTGTCTGTATCAGACATAAACAACAGAAGGCGAGGTGAGTACCGTGAGCCCGTTGGCGGAGATCGCCGTCATCACCGCCGTGTGCGTCGCGTCGGGGGCCCTGGGGAGCCTGCTGGGGCTGGGCGGTGGCACCTTCATCGTGCCGATCCTCACCCTCGCCTTCGGGCTGGACGTCCGGCTCGCGATCGGCGCCTCGGTGATCTCGGTCGTCGCCGGCAGCGCCGCCGCCTCACCCCGGTACCTGGACGAGGGCTTCGCGAACCTGCGTGTCGCGGTGACCCTCGAGGTCGCCACCGTCATCGGGGCGGTGATCGGGGCGCTGCTCGCCGGCCACCTCGGCACCCATGTCCTCTACACCATCTTCGGCGTGGTGCTCGCCTTCAGCGCGATCCAGATGCTGCGCACCCGCCGCGACGCGACGACCGACACGCTCGCGGTCCCCGGTGATCGCCTCGCCGATGTCCTCACCCTGCACGGCGACGTCGCGAACGGAAGCGAACGGCGTGCCTACCGGGTGACCAGAACCGCGACCGGCCTGACGATGATGACCGCCGCGGGCACGGTCAGCGGCCTGCTCGGCATCGGGTCGGGTGCGATGAAGGTGCCCGCGATGGACCTCGCGATGCGACTTCCCCTCAAGGTCTCGACCGCCACGAGCAGCCTCATGATCGGGGTGACCGGCGCCGCGAGCGCCGTCGTCTACCTGCAACGTGGGGACGTGGTTCCGGCCCTGGCCGGCGCGGTCGCGATCGGCACGGTGGTGGGCGCCCGACTCGGCTCCCGCCTGCTGTCCGTGGTGCCCGTCGCGACACTGCGCCTGGTCTTCCTCGCGGTCCTGCTGGTGATCAGCGTCCAGATGCTGCTGCGGGGTCTGGCATGACCCGCCCGCCCCCACCGCCGCAGGACCCACCCGAGGCGCCTGCGGTCTCCCCCGGACCAGCCGGGGCGCGGTGCGGCCATGAGGTCGGGGCGCGACCGGTCGCGTGGGTGCTGCGGGTCGGGGGG
Organism: Frankia umida; assembly: GCF_023242945.1. Classification (NCBI taxonomy): domain Bacteria; kingdom Bacillati; phylum Actinomycetota; class Actinomycetes; order Frankiales; family Frankiaceae; genus Frankia; species Frankia umida. The sequence continues at coordinate 47,592 of NZ_JALKFT010000018.1, read as the reverse complement.
ATTCTCGGGGTGCTGCTGGTGGTCGCCGGGCTGATCGCGGCGTTCGGCCAGAACGGCGCGGCGTGGACCGGCCGTTCCCACGGCGACATCCTCGGCCCGGGTGCCGCGCTGCGGCTGTCCGACCTGGCCGGTGGGCTGCGCCACGCGCGGGCGGACGCGATCGTCCTGCTCGGGATGGTGGTGCTCGCCGCCACCCCGGCCGCCGGGGTCGCCGCTGCCGGCTGGTGCTGGCTTCGCGGACGTCAGCCGCAGCTGGCCGCGGTGGCCGCGCTCGTCCTGGTGCTCCTGCTGGTCGCAGGTGCCCTCGGCGCCGCCGAGTAGCCCCCGACGTCACCGAACCGACGCCACCCGAAGCGACGCCACTCGGGCCGATGCCGTCCGATCCGGTGGGATCGGCGTGGACGATGTCCGGCGTGGCCATGTTCACCGTGCCGACCGGGAATGGCGGGCTTTGCTAGAGTCCGATCACTGTCCTGAGTGCCAGCGTCCAAGCCCCGGCTTGCTGGCCGGCAACCCTCCTCACGCAGCGGGGTGCCCCGGGTGACGACAGGGCCGCGGCGACCAGCCGATGGCAAGTGCAGACCCGACACGGGTTGTTCTCGGAGCAATGATGACCTCGATCATTTCTGCCGTGCCCACATCCACGCCCGCGCAGGCGGCGTTGCTCCCGGTGGAGGGGGCGGGGCTACAGGTGCCGCTGGCCGGCGGCGGCCAGGTGGAGTACGCCAACCTTGACTACGCGGCGAGCGCGCCGTGCCTGGAAGCCGTGGCCGATCATGTTCGCCGGGTGCTGCCGTACTCGGCGAGTGTGCACCGCGGCGCGGGGTTCGCCTCGGCGGTGTGCACGTCGCTGTACGAGGGGGCACGCCACGACGTCGCGCGTTTCCTCGGTGCCCGCGCCGAGGACGCCGTCCTGTTCACCCGCAACACCACCGACGCGGTGAACCTGCTGGCCCATGCCGTGGCGTCCACCGGCACCGGGGGTGCGGGCGGCGCGGCAGCGCAGGTCGTGCTGTTCGACCTCGAGCATCACGCGAACCTGCTGCCCTGGCGGCGGGTCGGGGCGCGCTGCGTCACCGTCCGCGCGACGTTGGGCGAAAGCCTGGAGGCGCTGGACGCCGAACTGCGGGCCGCGCCGGTGCGGCTGCTCGCGGTGACCGGGGCGTCCAATGTCACCGGGGAGGCGCCGCCGCTGCGGCGGCTGGCCCGGTTGGCCCATGACGTCGGCGCCCGGCTGTTCGTCGACGCGGCGCAGCTCGCCCCGCACCGGCGTATCGACATGGCCGCCCTCGGCATCGACTACCTGGCCTTCTCCGGTCACAAGCTGTACGCGCCGTTCGGCGCCGGGGTCCTGGTCGGACGGGCCGACTGGCTGGACACGGCCCCGCCGTACCTGGCCGGTGGCGGCGCGGTACGTGAGGTCGGCGCGGCCTCGGTCGACTGGGCCACCGGGCCGGCTCGACACGAGGCCGGCACGCCGAACCTCGCCGGCGCCACCGCGATCGCCGCCGCCTGCCGCACCCTCGCCGAGATCACCCCCGAGGTGTGGCGCGACCACGAGTCGGCGCTGCGCGACCGGCTGCTGCGGGGACTCGCCGCCCTGGACCAGGGTGCGCCGGGCCGGGTCGTCGTCCACCGCATCTGGCCCGAGAACAGCCAGCCCGAGGACGGCGCTTCCGACGGGGGCCGCGCGCAGGGGGTGGGAGTGGTGGCGTTCTCCCTGCCGGGACACGATCCGGGGTTGGTCTCGGCGTATCTGTCGGCCGAACACGGGATCGGGGTACGGGCCGGACGGTTCTGCGCGCATCCGCTGCTGGCCCGACTCGGGGCACCGGGTGGGGCGCTGCGGGCGAGCATCGGGGTCGGCACGACGTCGGCGCATGTCGACCGGCTGCTCGTCGCGCTCGAGGACTACCTGCGCACCGGTCCGCGGCTGTCCTACCACCAGCGCGACGGTGGCTGGCAGCCGGTGCGGGACGAGCGCCGCCTGCCCGCCTGGGCCGAGCAGTACGCCCAGGTCCCGGGCCAGTCCGCCGGGCAGGTAGGTGCCGCCCTGGCACCCTGCGGGACCTGAGGCTTTACCGCGGGCTCATCGGGGTGAAACCGTCCGTCGACGGCACGGCCGGACAGTGACGGCGTGCCACACAACGGGGGATTCACCGGGGCCAGTTGGAGCGACGCGGTCGCCCGCTGTCCCAAGTCGATGCTGCACGGGCCGTGTGCGGGAGTGGGAGCGGACGGTGACTGTGAGGTGCCCGGCGTGGGCGCCTGCTCCTTCCTGGCCGCGCTCGACAGCTGGCCCTATCCCCCTCCCCCGGTGGAGGCGACAGGACCGGCGGGGGCCGATGACCAGGTGTGGGATGTGGGTGAGCTGACGGAGGTCGCGGCGCGCAGGCCGGTGATCGTCGCCGATCTGCCCGCCGCGGCGCTGTCCACCGACAGCCTGCTCGACACCGCGGAGATCCTCGCCCCAGCCGTGGACGCCTGCCTGCTCGGCGATCACGGTGGGGCGCGGGTCCAGTTCCCGCCGTCCTACCGGTCGGGGTTGCTCACCCGGCGTGGGATAGCCGTCTGGGTCGGGGTGAACTGCCGGGACCGTAACCGGGTGGCACTCGCCGGTGAGGTCGCCGCCTGCCTGGACGCCGGGGTCACCGGGGTGCACTGCGTCACCGGTGATCATCCGGCGTTGGGGCATCGCGACGACACCCCCGGCGTGTTCGATCTGGACAGTCTGGATGTCGTCGCGCTCGCACGGGGGCACGGCGCGCATGTCTCCGTCGCGCACGCGCCGGCCGCACCACCCACCGCCCACCGGCTGTCCCGCCTGATGGCCAAGATCGACGCCGGGGCGGACACGGTGTTCGTGGACCACTGCGGTGGGCCCGGACCGGTCGGCGAGGCGGTGGCGGGGCTGCGCGCCACCGGTTTCACCGGGCTGGTACTGGCCTGCGTGCCGGTCGTGACCAGCGCGGCGACCGCCGCCGTCGTCGCCTCGTTCGCCGGCCCCCGACTGCCCGCCGGCTTCCTGGACGCCATCGTGAACGCCCCCGATCCGACCGCCGCGGGGATCACGGCGACCGCCCGGCTCGCGACCCGGATGCTGGCGCTGCCGGGCGTCGACGGCGTCAACCTGTCCGGCGGCGCGCAGTCCGGCCACGAAAGGGCCGCGGCCCGGGCCACCGCCGCCATCGCCAACCGCGTCTTCGAGGCCGCCCGCCACCCCACCTGATGGAGAGCAACCTTTAACAGGTTTCGGCAGGCGTTTTACAGGATCTCCATCGAATGGAAACCGTACGTAGATGGTCACGCCGGAGGGTGTTGGCGTGCTGAACATCGAACGCGTGCGGCAGGCCACGACCTGTGGCGACGCACCCCGATGGACCTCCGCGCAGGACGGCAGGTCATGACCTGGCTACGAAGCGCCACGACCACGGACGGCCGCCTGATCGACGTCGAACTCCGAGATGGGTTCATCCGCCAGGTCGTCGCCGTGGACGACCGCCGCTCGCACGGCAACGGGGCGGCGACCGGCGACGAGGTGGATCTGCGGGGGCAGGTGCTGCTGGCGTCCTTCGTGGAACCGCACGCCCATCTGGACAAGGCGCTGACCGCGACGGTGGCCCGTAACGTCACCGGTGATCTCGCCGGAGCGATCACCGCGATGCAGACCCTGCTGGCAGCGATGACGGTCGCCGACGTCGTCGCCCGCGCCGAGGCGGCGCTGCGGATCGGCCTGGCGGCGGGCACGACCCATGTGCGCACCCACGTCAACGTCGGTGAGCTCGCCGGGATGCGGGCCCTGGAAGCCCTCGTCGACGTGCGGGAACGCTGGCGTGGGCTGGTCGAGCTGCAACTCGTCGCGCTGGTGTCGCATCCGCTGTCCGGTCAGCCGGGCCGGGATCTGCGCCGCGCCCTCGCCGAGGGTGCGGATGTGGCCGGCGGCTGCCCGCATCTCGATCCCGAGCCCGCGCGGGCCGTCGCGATCTGCCTGGACGCGGCCGGTGAGGCCGGTCGCCCGGTCGACCTGCACACCGACGAGACCCTCGACCCGCGCCTGCTCACCCTGGCCACCCTCGCGGATCTGGTCATCCGCACCGGGTTCACCCCGGGCGCGGCGGCGAGTCACTGCGTGAGCCTGTCCATGCAGCCGCCGGACGTGCAGGCTCGGGTGAGCGAGCAGGTCGCGGCCGCCGGCATCGGTGTCGTCGCACTGCCGCAGACCAACCTCTACCTGCAGGGACGCGCCCATCCGGTGGGCACCCCGCGTGGGCTGACGGCGATCGGCCCGCTGCACCGCGCCGGGGTGACCGTCGCCGCCGGCGGGGACAACCTGCGTGATCCCTTCAACCCCGTCGGCCGCGGCGATGCCCTGGAAACGGCGTCGCTGCTGGTCACCGCCGGCCATCTCGACCCGCTCGCGGCGCTGGACGCCGTGACCGCCGCGCCCCGACGGGTACTCGGCCTGCCCGCGGTCACGCTCACCGCGGGCAGTCCCGCGGACCTGGTCGCCCTGCCGGGACCAACCGCTTTGGACGCGCTGGCCGCGGCGGGCCCGGCCCGAACCGTCTGGCGCGCCGGTCGTATCGTCGCCCGCACCCACGTCCACACTGATCTCGCTGCCGTCCCTGCTGTCCCAGCCGTCTCTGCCATCCCAGCCCCGCACCCGCTCTCGCGACCGTGGGAGGCCGCTCTGTGACGCCGACCGACACCACCACCGGCACCTCCACCGACACGCCCACCGGCGCTGCCGCCAGCACGGGATCAGAAGCGCCCGCCGACCCTGGAACGGGCACGCGCGCGGGCACGGGCGGTGACGTGTCGGCTGGCCCCGGCCCGTCCAACGGCACGCACCCCTCTCCCGGCAGCGCGCCCACCGCCGGCAGCGGCGGCGAATCCGCTGACGGTGTGGAACCCGCCGGTGACGGGGCTGCGCGGACAGTGCCGGCGCTGCGGTTCACCGGGGTGAGCAAGCGGTTCCGCGACGGCACGGTGGCGCTGGTCGACACCGATCTCACCGTCCATCCGGGTGAGTTCGTCTCGATCGTCGGGCCGTCCGGATGCGGAAAGAGCACGTTGTTGCGCCTGGCCAGCGGCCTGGACGCGGTCACCGACGGCACGATGGACGTCGCCTCCCGCAACGTGGGCTACGTGTTCCAGGACGCGACGCTGCTGCCATGGAGAACGGTGCGGGCCAATGTCGGGCTGCTCGCCGAACTCGAACATCTCTCCCGGGCCGAACGCGCCCGGCGGGTCGCCGAGGCGATCAGCCTGGTCGGACTGGACGGTTTCGAGAGACATCTGCCGCATGAACTGTCCGGCGGGATGCGGATGCGGGCGTCGCTGGCCCGGTCGCTGGTCCTCGACCCGTCCATCTTCCTGTTCGACGAGCCGTTCGGCGCCCTCGACGAGATGACCCGGGAACGACTCAACGACGAACTGCTGCGGATGTTCGTGCTGCGCCGTTTCGCCGCCCTGTTCATCACCCATTCGGTCGCCGAGGCGGTGTTCCTGTCCACCCGGGTGGTGGTGATGAGCGGACGTCCGGGGCGGGTGAAGGCGGACGTGCCGGTGCCCTTCGGCTATCCGCGTGCCCCCGAGCTGCGCTACTCCCCCGAGTTCGCGGCGCTGTGCGGCCAGGTCTCGGCCCACCTCAGGAGCGAGTGATCATCATGGCCGCCTCCACCGCCTCCACCACCGCCCCGGCCGGCACCACCACCTCGGACGCCGTGGCCGCCCCGAGCACCACCCGCACCCCCACCGGCGCCGGTGGCGCGTCGGCCACCGATCCGGGCGGGATCGCGCCGCCCGGTGCCCCGCCGACCCCTGGCCGCGGTGGGTCGTCCCGCAGGCGGGCCGGGCTGGTCAGCCTGGTCGTGCTGCCGGCGGCGGTGTTCGCGGTGTTCGTCGGCATCTGGTACTGGGTGTCCGACGGTGTGCTCAACGAGCAGCAGCGGTTCATGCTGCCGCCGCCGCACGAGGTGGTCCGGATCGGTTTTCTGGACTGGACGAACTTCACCTCGATGATGAGCGCGCTGAAACTGACCTGCGAGGTCACCTTCGCGGGCCTGGCGATCTCGATGGTGCTCGGTGTCGCGGTCGCGATCGCGATGAGCCAGGCCCGCTGGATCGAGCACTCGCTCTATCCGTGGGCGGTGGTGGTGCAGACGGTGCCGATTCTCGCCCTCACGCCGGTCCTGAGCTTCTTCTTCGGTTTCGCGCTGACCAGCCGCATCATCGTCTGCATCATCATCTCCTTCTTTCCGATCGTCTCGAACACGCTCTTCGGTCTGCAGTCGGTCGATCGGAGCATGCACGAACTGTTCAGCCTGCATCACACCAACCGGTGGACCCGGCTGTGGAAACTGCAGCTGCCGGCGGCGCTACCGTCCATGTTCAACGGGTTTCGCAACGCCGCCGGGCTGTCGGTGATCGGCGCGATCGTCGGTGAGTTCTACTTCAAGCAGGGCGATCCCGGGCTCGGGACGAACCTGTCGGTGTTCACCTCCCGGCTGGAGGGTGAACGGCTGTGGGCGACCACGCTCACCGCGAGCCTGCTCGGCGTCGCCGTGTTCGTCTTCTTCGGCTGGCTGGCCCGCCGCGTCGTCGGCCGCTGGTATCAGCCCGACCGTGGCTGACCCGCCGCATCCCCTCAGCCAGCCGCGTTCCCACCGAACCGCCACGTTCCTTTCCGCCCGACCGGACAGACCGGCCGGGACGTCCACACAGCACGGGGAGTACCACCTTGATCAGATCTCGGCGACGGCCCGCCCGACTCGTCGCGGCGACGGCAGCCGCGACGGCGCTCGCTCTCACCGCCGCCGCGTGCAGCAGCGGTGGCAGCGACGGCGACAGCGCGTCCACCGGCGCCTCGGGGACGGTGCCGGCCCAGTACGACCTGGCGGCGGCGGGCTGCCCGTCGACGATCGTGTTGCAGACCGACTGGAACCCCGAAGCCGAACACGGCGGCCAGTACCAGCTGCTCGGACCCGACCCGAAGATCAACGCGGGGGCGAAGTCGGTCAGCGGTGACCTGGTCGCGCACGGCGGGGTGAAGACCGGGGTGAAGCTGGAGATCCGCGCCGGTGGGCCCGCGGTCGGCTACGAGACGGTGACCTCGCAGCTGTACAAGGATTCCGACATCACCCTGGGCTATGTGAGCACCGACGAGCAGATCGCGCTGTCGAAGACCCAGCCGACCGTCGCCCTGCTCGCCGGCCTGGAGAAGAGCCCGCAGGTCATCCAGTGGTCGCCGGACAGGCATCCGGACTGGAAGACCATCGCCGACATCGGCAGGACCGACGCCAAGGTGCTGTACTTCCAGGGCGGTGCCTACATGGACTACTTCACCGGGTCCGGCATCCTGAAGAAAAGCCAGATCGACGGCAGCTACGACGGCACCCCGACCACGTTCGTCGCCTCCGGCGGCACCGACGCCGTGCAGGGTTTCGCCACCTCCGAGCCGTACACCTGGTCACATGAGGTGCGTTCCTGGAACAAGCCGCTGAAGTACCAGCTGATCGCGGACGCGGGCTTCAACTTCTACCAGCAGGCCATCGGTGTGCGTAAGGACAAGCTCGCCGCGCTGAAGCCCTGCCTGACCAAGCTCGTCCCGATCATGCAGCAGGGCATCGTCGACTTCGCGGCGAGCCCCGACGCGACGAACAAGCTCATCCTGAACCTGGTCGACAAGTACAACAACGGCTGGGTCTACACCGAGGGTGTCGCCCAGTACGCGGTGACCACGATGAAATCCCTCGGCATCATCTCCAACGGTGCGAACAGCACCCTCGGCGACTTCGACAACGCCCGCCTGCAGAAGCTCATCGAGATCCTCGACCCGATCTACAAGGCGCAGAACAAGCCGATCGCGGCCAGTCTGAAGCCGTCCGATCTGGCCGACGGCAGCTTCGTCGACCCGAAGATCAGCCTGGGTTCCTGAGCTTCCTGGCCCCGTAGCCGGGGCGACGTGATTGACGCGACCGGAAGGCGGAGCGCCACGATGTCGGACTCGACCCTCGCGGCATCGCGGGGTGGTCTCGACGGTGGGGCCGGGCGGCGTGCGCTGCCCGGCTTCGACCGGGCCCGCCTCCCCACCGACGTCACCCCCCTGGACCCGGCGGTGCTCGACGCGCTCGCCGCCGAGCTCACCGCCCGGTGCGGCGCCGACACGGTGCGCCGCGACGAGGCGTCCCGGCGGTCGGCGTCCGCCGACTGGGCGCACATGAGTCCCGTGCTCACCCCGCTGCTACCCGGCGGGGTCGCCGACCTGGTCGTGCGGCCCGCCGACGCAGGCGGGATCGCCGCCGCCGTCGGGGCCGCGCACCGCCACCGGGTACCGGTGACCGTGCGCGGTCAGGGCACCGGCAACTACGGCCAGGGCATCCCGCTGCACGGCGGGCTGGTCCTGGACACCTCCGCCGCCCACCGCATCCTCACCGTCGAGGACGGCTGGCTCACCGCCGAAGCCGGCGCCTCGTTCGTCCTGATGGAGAAGGCGGCCGCGGCCACCGGGCAGGAACTCGCGATCCTGCCGTCCACCGTGGGCAGCACGATCGGCGGTTTCATCGCCGGCGGTTCGGGCGGCACCGGCAGCATCGCCAACGGCGCCATCTGGGACGGCTACCTGCGCAGCCTGCTCGTCGTCCCGTGCACCGACGACGCGACGCCGGTGGCCGTGCCCTACCCGGAGAACACCGTGCACGCGCACGGTTTCGGTGTGTGCGGTGTGCTGGCCACCGCCACGGTGGCCCTGCGCCCGGCCCGCCGCTGGACGGGCCTGTTCACCTCGTTCCCCACCCTGTCCGGCGCGGTGGCCGCCGGCGAGGAGCTGTTCGAGCTGACCCCCACCCCACGGCTGCTGTCCCTGGACGAGGCCGGCATCGTCGCCACCTACCGTCCCCTCGACGACGCGCTGCCCGTCGACCGGGTGAGCCTGCGCGGCATCGTCACCGAGGACAGCGTCGACGCCGCCACCGACGTGATCCGCCGCCACGGCGGACGGGTCGACGCGGTGCGCCCCAAAGGACCCGCGCACATCGCGTCGCTGTCCTACAACCACACCACCTACCGTGTGCGCAAACTGCGCCCCGAACTCACCCACCTGCAGTGCATGGGCCCGGGCCTGACCCGACGCCGCGACGAGGTCGCCGCACTCGCCCCCGAATCCCTCATCCACCTGGAGGGATTCCGCACCGACCACGGCCGCGACTGGGTGAGCATGCTGTTCCTGCGCTACGACGGCCCCGACGACCTGTACGCCCGGATGGAACGCCTCGCCGACATCGAGGTCCACGTCGACGACCCGCACACCTGGGAACTGCACCACGGCCGCCTCGACGCCGTCCGCGCCGCCGCCGCCCGCTTCGACCCCGACGGCCTGCTCAACCCCGGCAAACTCCCACCCCCGCGCCCCTGAACCACCGCCTTCGGACAAACGCCGATGGGCGTCGCCGGATAGTCGGCATGGGCGGGTCTGCCGCGATGTGTGCCGGTGGCACACTGATCGGGTGGCAGGCGGGGGCAGCGCACACGACATGACCGGTTCCGCTGTGGGCTGGGATTTTTTCGTCTCCTACACGGCGGCAGACCGCGAGTGGGCGGAGTGGATTTCCTGGCAGCTCGAAGACGCCGACTACCGCGTCCTCGTCCAGGCCTGGGACTTCGTCGCCGGCTCCAACTGGCAGATCCGCATGCAACAAGGCGTCCAACACGCCCGGCGCACCATCGCCGTGCTCTCCCACGCCTACCTGACCTCGATCTACGGACAGGCGGAATAGGCAGGCCGCGCAGGCCGCCGACCCCCACGGCTTCGAACGCAAACTCCTACCCGTACGCGTGGAGGACTGCCCACGGCCGGGCCTGCTCGGCGCCGTCGTCTCCATCGGATGGCCAGTGAGACTGGCATATCTGCGCAGTAGCGCTCTCATACGCCTCGTCGAGCAAGTAGACCTGCTGTCTCGCGAATCGCTGGCAGTCCAACCAGGTCAGCATCGCCATGAGCGACCAGTTCCTCGACGCCGCCCTCCGAGACGCTTACCTCGCCCGCGACGTCGTCACCGCCCGGGCTGGCACGGCTCTCACCACGACTTGCAGGTCCCAGCAGACGAGCGATCTGCCATCGTCCGGATCGGTGGAGTGTCGCTGCGGCGCCGCCGCGGGCTGGCGGGTCACCATCGGCCAGGTGGGCAGCTGGTGGCGCGATGACCTCGGACGTGCGGTGTCCGCGCTGGTCGCGCTGCTGTCGGCCGCGGCCTTCACCGTCGTCGGCGCACCCGCTTCTGCCCCCACACCGGCCGCTGTGACCGCCTCCGTTTCCGCATCCGTCCCGGCCTCGGCGTCCGCGGGGGTGTTCGGGGTGCCGTTCGAGGTGTTTTCGGGTCATGGGCCGGGGTCGGTGGCGTTGGACGACCTGCGCGGTGACGGTCGGACCGACATCATCACGGTCAATCTCGGCGACGCGACCGTCGCGGTGCTGCTCGCCGATGGGCATGGCGCGTTCGGGCCCCCGCAGCTCTATCCCACCGGGCCTGGTCCGTCCGGGCTGGCCACCGGGGACCTCAACGGCGACAACGTGGTGGATCTGGCCGTGTCCAACCAGTACAACGCCACGGTGACGGTGCTGCTCGGACGTGGGGACGGAACGTTCGGCGTGCCGGTGGCCTACCCGACCGGATCAGGGCCGTCCGGTGTGGTCATCGGTGACCTGACCGGGCGGGGGACGGCTGACCTGGCCGTCTCCGATCAGTTCGACGGGACGGTGGCCGTCCTGCTCGGCCGTGGTGATGGCACGTTCGGGCCGCCACGGCTCCTGCCGGCCGGGCCAGGGCCGTCCGCGCTGGCGGTGGACCGTCTCAACGACGACGACTGGTCCGATCTGGCGGTGACCAATGTCGCGGACGGCACGGTCGTCGTGCTCGCCGGTGCCGGCGACGGTCGGTTCGGGGCGCCGCGGCCCTACCTGACGGGGCCGGGGCCGTCCTCGGTGAGCACCGGGGATGTCACCGGGGACGCGCGGGCCGACCTGTTGGTGACCAACGCCGGCGATGCCACGGTGAGCGTCCTGCCGGCTACCGGCCATGGCACGTTCGGGGCAGGCTGGTCCTATCTGACCGGCCCCGGACCGTCCTCGGTGACCCTGGGTGATGTCACGGGGGATGAGGTGGATGACCTCGCCGTCGCCAATGCCGGCAACGCCACCGTCTCGGTTCTGGTGGGTCGGGGCGACAGCAGCTTCGCGCCGCAGCGGATCTACCCGGCGGGGCCCGCGCCGGCCTCGCTGGCGGAGGGCGATCTGACCGGTCGCGGTGGCACCGACCTGGCCGTCGCGAACGGCCGCGGCAGCACCGTCTCCATCCTCCCGGCCGGGGTCGGCGTGGGGCAGCGACAGCCGACCTGTGACGCACACCCCGGATCACCGGATATCGCCTGGTAGTGGGCGTTTGGCCGATACTCTGGCCGCGCCATCCGCATTGTGCGGATGCACCATCCAGCGGTGTGCCTCCGGTCCGGCGGCCGCGACATGGGCGCGTGGTTCTGTTTCGCGCGCCCGTCAACGCGGAGGAAGACGTCGATGAGTTGTACTGCCAGCCGGTCCGGGGCGCGGGCACAGAGTGCGAGCGGGAGGTCACCGAGACCACGGCGGGGGCGGGGACGGCGGCGCGGCGCGCTGGTGGCGGCGGCGCTGACGGGAGTCATGGCGCTGGTGGCCGCCGGCTGCGGCGGGTCGACGGACGGCGCGAGCGACGGTGCGCAGGCCAGCCCGTCCACCTCGGCGACACCACACACGGTGACCGACTCGACGGGTGCGGCGGTGCGGGTCCCCGGGGTGGTCAACCGGATCGCCGACTCGTGGCCGGCGCACAACGAGGTCGTCCAGATGCTCGGCGGCGGCGACAAGATCGTCGCGACGGTGCTGACGCCGGCCTCGGTGCCGTGGCTCTACACGATCAGCCCGAAGATCCGCCAGGCAAAGACCGTGTTCACCACGACGACGGCGAACACCGAGGAGCTGCTGAAGACCCGTCCCGACGTGTTGTTCAACAACGCGGGCACCCAGGTCGGCTCGAAGACGTCCCAGGTGGGCATTCCCACCCTGCAACTGAGCTTCCAGACCTTTGACGGGTTGAAGAAGGTCGTCAACACCACCGCGGACGTCCTCGGACCCGAGGCGAAGGCCCAGGCCGCGCGCTACAACACCTATCTGGACGGCGAACTCGCCGCCGTCCGGGCGAGGACGACGCCGATCGCGGCCGACCAGCGGCCCAAGGTGCTGCACATCTACTCGCTGAACCCGCTGGTCGTCGACGGCACCAACAGCATCATCGACGAGTGGATCACCGCCGCCGGTGGTCGTAACGCCGCCGAGGTCAAGGGCAACGCCCGGCAGGTGACCAAGGAGGCCGTCGCCAGCTGGAATCCGGACGTCATCATTCTGGCCAGCAGCGCGTTCACCGGTAACGACACCGGCGCGCAGACCCTGGAGAAACTGACCACGGACCCGTTCTGGAGCAACCAGCCGGCCGTGCGCAACCACAAGGCGTACATCAACCCGACCGGCGGCTGGCACTGGGACCGTTACGGCATCGAGGAGGCCCTGCAGATCCAGTGGGCGGCGAAGACCCTGCACCCCGAACTGTTCACCGATCTCGACATCGTCGCGGAGACAAAATCCTTCTTCCGCGACTTCCTGCATTTCACCCTGACCGATGACCAGGCCACCCGCATCGTCAACGCCCAGGACCCCGCGTAGGCAGCACCGCCGGTGCTGGTGTCAGGGCGGTTCGCTACGCCCCGACACCAGCACCATCCACTCCGACGTCAGCGCCGGCGCCAGTGGCGGTCTTGGCGGTGCCGCTGGTCTCGGTCACCTCGTCGGCACCGCCGCTCTCCCAGCCGGCGCCGGGCGCGGCGGAACCCGCCGGGATCACCCCGATGGCGAGCCCGGCCAGGGCCGCCGACAGCAGGAACCCGGCCGTGTAGTCGGTGGCGCCGACCAGCCATCCGACCGCTGCCGGGGCCAGCGATCCGACCACGTTCTGCCCGGTGTTCTGCACCCCCAGCGCCCGGCCCGCCCACAGCGGCCCGGCCCGTTCCGCGATCGCGGTGAAGGACAGGCCGTTGGTGCTCGCCGTCAGCCCGCAGGCCGCCACCAGCAACAGATCACTCACCGCGGACGGACGTAGCGCCGCCAGCCCCAGCGCCACGAGCAGCACCCCCGTGGCCGCGGCCAGCTGACGCATCGGCCGCAGCCGACTGCCGACCCGGTCCGACCACACGCCCGTGCCGATCCGGCTCGCCGCCCCCAGCGCCTGCCCCAGCGCCATCACCTGCCCGGCGGACGTGGCCGACCAGCCCCGCACGTCCACCAGGAACAGCAGGCCGAAGGCGCTGATGGTGAACTGCGGCCACACCAGCAGCGCGCTCGCACCGTGGATGCGCCACAGCACCGCCCCACGGTAGGGGTTCACCGCCCGTCCACCGCCCGGGCCCGCGGCCGCGCCCACCGGACGCGGCGGGTCGACGACCAGCAGCCCCGCCGTGACGGCGACCGCCGCCATCATCGCGGCGAGCACCAGCACCGTGGTCCGCAGCCCGAACCGTTCGGCCAACGGCGGCACCAGCAGCGCGGCGATGCCCATCCCCAGCGGCGTCGAGATCTGCCGGACCCCCATCGCCAGGCCCCGCTCACGGCGGGAGAACCAGCCCATCACCACCCGTCCGCTGGCCGCGAACACCGACGCGCCCGCCGCCCCCGCCAGCACGAACACCACCCCGAGCGCCACCGCCCCGTGGGTGAACCGCACCCCGCACAACAGCAGCGCCGACAGCAGCAGACCCCCGCCGAGCACCAGCCGCTCGCCGTAGCGGTCGGCCAGCGCACCCCACCCGACCAGCGCCAGGACCAGCCCCAGCGTCGGAGCACCGACGACCAGCCCGGCCTGGGCCAGCGACAGCCGCTCGCCGTCCCGCAACTGCGGCACCAGATACGGGACGCCATAGACGAAGGCACACGCCACCGTCTGCGACCCGGTCCCCAGCACCAGCATCAGCCAGCGCCGCCGCCCCGGATCCGACGGGCCCGAACTTCGCGCCGCGCCGCGCTCCACGGCCACCACCTTCTCACATTATGAGATGCACGATCCCCTATCTGGGACGATAATCCCACCGGACGGCGCGGCACCCGCCGATCCGTCCCACTGTGAGCCGTCGAACCACCGCCTCCCAGAGCAGCGGGTCAGTCGGTGGCGGCGGTGGAGGTGGCGTTGGCGGGCGCAGGGGCGGGGGCGAGCAGGGTGTCGCGAAGCTCGTCCAGGGCGGTGGGGGTGGCGCCGTGGGCGAGCAGGAAGGAGCGGACGTCACCGTGGCGGTCGCGGATGCGCGCAAGGGTCGCGACGATCAGCTCCGGCGGGCAGGTCAGGAGTTCGGCCGGTACCGGCTTACCGTTCGGCGCGGTCGACAGTGCCTCGGCGATCTCGCCGACCAGGTAGCGCGCGGTCAGCGCGTAGTCGGCGGCGATGGTCTCGTCCGGTACCCCGAGCAGAGCCAGCGTCAGGGCGATCACCATGCCGGTGCGATCCTTGCCGGCGCTGCAGTGCACGACGGCGGGTAGCGCGTCGGGTGCGGCCAGGGCGAGCACCGCGGCGGTCAGGCGCTCCCCGCGCTCGTCGACGGCGAAGGTGTAGAGCTTCTCCAGCGTGAGGGGGGTGTCATCGTCGACGAGTGCCCTCAGCGCGGAGACGGCACCGGCCGCGACCGCCTCGCCCGCGGTGTCCACCCGAGGGTGCACGGCCGCGCCGGGCCCGGCGGAACCGGCGGGTTCGGCTTCGGTCGTCGCGGCGGTGCTGGGGAGCACCGCGGCGTAGACGGGAATGTGCGCGATGGTGACCGGCACCGGGCCGAGCATGTCGGGCTCATGCTGGAACTCGGAGAGTTCCCGCAGGTCGACGACGGTGCGCAGGCCGATCTCGGTGAAGGCGGTGTGGGCCGGCTCGCCGAGGCGGTGCATCGCCCCGCAGCGCAGCAGCATCCGCCAGCGCACCGTCCGGCCGTCGACGGTGCGGTAGCCGCCGACATCACGCAGGTTGATCGCCCCTGGCAGGTCCAGCACCCGCGCCGGATCCCCGCTGACGACCGGGGCGGCACCGGGATCCGCCGCGGCTGCTTCGACGGTGTCACCGGACACGTTGTTCGGGATCACGCTGGTTCCTCCACGGATCGTCGCGTTGACTGCGGAAAGTCCTTTCCCCCATCCTCGCTACCGGGCCGAGGCTCCCGCCCGGTGAACCACGCACAGCCCGGCGATGAACAGCGACCGTTACCAGGTCAGCAGGTCAGCAGGGCGGGCGGTCAGCCGGTCACCAGGTCAGCCGGTCGGGGCGCCGGGCGAGGATGACCGCGGCGGTGTTGCGTCCGCTGGCGCCCCAGACGCCGGCGCCGGGGAACGTGCCGGCGCCGGTGAGGTACAGGCCGGCGACGGGGGTGCGGTAGCGGCTGAGTTCACGCTGGCGGCCGAGCAGCGCGGCGACGGCGCCGCCGGGGAACGACGGGGCGTAGCCGCGGGCCATCGTGAACTCGCGTTCGTAGTCCGGTGGGGTCATCACCCGCCAGTCCCGCACCGCGGCGAGCAGCCCCGGGTCACCGAGCGAGGCCAGGCGGCGCAGCCATGACCAGGGACGGGACTGGTCATCCCAGCCGCCCGCGACCTGGTAGGGCGTCCACAGCACCTCGAGGCTGAGCAGGTGGGTGTCCGAGGTCGGGCGCAGGGTCGGGTCGAGCACCGAGGGGACGTTCAGCAGGAGCATCGGCGGGTCACGGACCCTGCCCGCGTGGCGTGCCGCGGCGGCGCTGACCTGCTCGGCGGGGGTGGGGCTGACCAGGACGGTCGGCACATGCCGGGTGTCGGCGGGCAGCACGTCGACCGGCAGCCGTTGCAGGGCGCGCAGTCCCGGCAGGGCGGAACTGACCGCGTCCAGCTTCGATTCGTAGCCGTCGGCGGCGGGGACGGCGGCCCAGCGGGCGCGCAGGCGGGCGGCGGCGGGCACACCGTCGAGCCAGTCGACGAGCACGGTCCGCGGGTCGGTGGCGGTGACCACGGTGGGTGCCCGCACCGAACGTCCGTCGGCGAGACGCACACCGCGGACCCTGCCATCGCGGATCTGCACCCCGGCGACCCGCGCACCGGTGATCAGCTGGGCACCGTGCTGGCGGGCGCAGGCGGCAAGCGCCGCCGGCAGGGCACCGCTGCCCCCGGCCGGACGGGCGACGCCGATCAGGTGACGCAGGGCGAAGCCGAGCGCGCCGAGGCCGCTGCCGGGCGCGTCGGGGGCGAGCCCCCAGACCGCGGGACCGTTGGTGTGGGCGGCGGCGATCAGCCACGGCGGCAGGCCGAACGACCCCAGCACGTCCTGCAGGCTCGCGCGGGCCCAGGCGAGCACGGTCGCCGAACCCCGCAGGCGGCGCCGGCCCGCGCTCGCGGCGATCGCCAGGCTGGACGGCCGGGACTGCTGCACCGCCTGGACCAGCCGGGCGGCGGGCAGGGCCACGTCGAGGTAGCGCCGGTAGGCGGCCGCGGCCGCCGGGTCCGTTCGGGCCAGGCCGTCCATGGTCCGTTCGATGGAACGCCAGTGGACGAACACCGGCTCGTCGCCCCAGCCCATCGCGATACCCATCGGGTCGACGTCGAGGTAGCGCAGCCCGTAGGCGCCGAGTTCCAGTTCCTCGACGATGCCGCTGGCCAGGACCATCGTGTGGTCGCAGTTGCAGATGTTGACCCGGGCGCCGATCGCGTCCACGGTCGACGCGCAGCCGCCGACCTCGTCGCGGGCCTCCAGGAGCACGACCCGCCGGCCCGCCCGGGCCAGGTAGGCCGCGCAGGCCAGCCCGTTGTGACCACCACCGACCACCACGACGTCCGCCACCGCCGGCAGGGCGTCACCACCGAAGTCCCGTCGATGCTCCGTGGCCGGCCGCAACTCCAGCATCTGCGTCACCGGGACGGCCCGGACGGACCAGCGGAAGGGGCCTGGCCGGCGGAAGAGGCTGGGTCGGCGAAGGGGGCTGGGTCGGACCGTCCGGATGGGCCAGGGGTGCTGCCCGGGCGGGGGCGGGGGTCGAAGCGGGCGATCTCGGCGAAGGACTCGCCCGCGGTGGCGAGCATGGCCGTGTAGAGCGCCTTGCCGCGTTCGGCGGTGGCGCCGGTGGGATCGCCGATCGTGCCGTCGGTACCGAAGTCGTCGGACAGCCAGCCGAACGACACCGCACCGCCGAACCGGACCCGCTGGTAGTCGGCGATCTGCTCCGGAACGCTGCGCACGGCCAGGTCGAGCCGGACCAGTTCCGGTCGCAGGTGCAGCAGCAGCGACGTCTCGTCGATGCCGGCGTGGATGCCCATGCCGCGTTCGGCCGCGGGCGAGGTGCCGCCGTGGTCGGCGGGCAGCGACGGGTGCATGACGAAGGTCCGCAGCCCGTGGGCGAGGCGGATGTCACGGGCGGCGACCTGGAGCAGCGCACTGTTGCCGCCGTGGCCGTTGAGGAACACCAGCCGGCGCAGCGGCGTGGTCGCCAGGCACCGGGCCAGATCGTCCAGGACGGCGAGCAGGGTCGTCGCGGACAGCCACATCGTGCCCGGTGACCACGCGTGCTCGTTGGACTTCGAGTAGCCCAGTTCCGGTAGCTGCCACAGGTCCAGGGCGTCCCCGAAGGCGTCCATGCTGTCGCGCACCAGCGAGTGCGCGATGATCAGGTCGGTGTTGACCGGCAGATGCGGACCGTGCTGCTCGATCGACCCGATCGGCAGGACGGCGACCGCGTCCGGCGACAGTCCGGCGACCTCGGGGCCGCGCAGCTCGCCGAAGTGACGGCTCATCGGAACACCTCGCGGCTCTGGTCCGAGTGGGTCATGGCACGGGCACGGTCGCCGGTCCCGGTACCGATGCGGGCCCGGGGACGTGGGTGGGCAGCAGCGGGACGACCTCGCGGGCGAACCGTTCCAGCTGTGTGCGCACCCGGGGGTAGGGGTCACCGGGCATCCCGGGGAAGATCACCAGATCGGTGAGGCCGAGCAGGTCGTCGAGCTCGGCGATGTGCGCGGCGACGTCGTGGGCGGTGCCGACCGCCCACGGGCCCTGCGCCATCGAGTCCTCCAGGGTGGGGACGAACGTGCCGCTGGCGGGGCTGCCGTCGGGGCCGAGGTAGCCGCGTCCCCAGCCGTAGGGGGCGAGGAAACGCCAGAACTCGTCGTGGCCGGGTCGCACGGTGGCCATCGCCGCGGCGCGGGTGTCGTCCACGGCGACGTTGAGGACCAGCATCCGGCGTTCACCGCGGGCGAGGGTGCGGCCGTGCGCCGCGGCGAAGGTGTCGGCGAAAGCATCCCAGTCGGCGGCGAGACGCCGCTTCTCCTTCAACCAGAACACACCACCGAGGCCACGGGTCGGCACCGCGCGCAGCGTCGGCGGGCTGGTGACGGCCTGCCACGTCTCGTACGGATGGCGCGGCCGGGGGACGAGGGTCAGCTCGCGGGTCTGGCCGCCACGGTCGGGGATGCCCGGTGGCGGCAGCTGGAAGTGCTCGCCGGCGTACCGGAACCGTTCACGGGTGAGCGCGAGGTGCAGGATGTCGAGGCTTTCCTCGGTGATCGCCCGGTTGCGCGCGTCGGCGGCGGCCGCGGACGGGTTGTCGTAGGAGCCGACGGACACCGCGCCCGCGGTCAGCGGCAGCATCTCCCGGGGCACCGTGCCGCGGCCGACACCGAGGATGCCCCGCCCGCCGGACAGGTTGTGCAGGACGGCGAAGTCCTCGGCCAGCCGCAGCGGATGCCACTGGCCGACGACGTTGAACATGGTGCCGATCCGGATCCGGCTGGTCCGCGCGGCCAGGAAAGCCCCGAACAGCAGCCCGTTGGGCACCACCTCATAACCCTCGTGCTGAAAATGGTGTTCGGTCAGCCAGAAACTGTCATAGCCGAGTTTCTCGGCGAACTCGCCACAGGCCAGAAGTTCATGCTGAGCGTGGTCGAACGCCGCCTGTTCGTAACGGCGTTCGGTGGGTTCGGTGCCGCCAGGTCCGGCGTCGGTCATCTCGACTCCACCGAACAGGAACACGCCGATCCGCACCCGGGCACCTCCGCATGTTGATAGGATCAACACGCTCGTCCGGCGCCGTGACGCCACCGTCAGGTCCAGATTTCGCCCAGGCAAAACCTGGCCGCCACGGCGGTTCGTCGATCGATTTCCGCAGAATCCGCGCCGGGCTGGCCAGCCGTGCGGTGGCGGCTCGCTCCGCCCCGCTCACAGCACCTCACGCGGAGGACCGATGACGGACGCCGACCGACCCAACCTGTTCGACGCGGACAATCACTACTGGGAACCGAGCGATGCCTTCACCCGCTATCGCGATCCGGCATACGCCGATCGCGGCGTGCAGTTAGCGATGGTCGATGACCGACTGCGGTATGTCGTCCACGGTGAGTTGCATCCCTGGATTCCCGGCCCGGGTGACGTGAATCCGCGGCCACGACCTGGGGCGTTGTTCGACTACTTCGCGGGCCGGGGCACCAGGAACGAGGTGGCGGCCAGCCTGACCGCGGAGAACCCGGCCGAGCACCCGGAGTGGTTCGACCGGGACGCCCGACTGAAGGTCATGGACGCCCAGGGCCTCGACGCCTGCTGGATGTTCCCCTCCCAGGGGGTGTGCATGGAAGGTCCGATGCAACCCGACATCGACGCGGCGGTGTCGATTCTGCGGTCGTTCAACCGGTGGCTTGACGACGACTGGGGTTTCGCCTACCAGAACCGGATCTTCAGCGCCCCGTACATGACCCTCTCGGACATCGACGCCGCCGTCGCCGAACTCGACTGGAGTCTCGACCGGGGTGCCAGAATCGTCGCACTGCGACCGGGTCCGGTCTTCACCGTGGACGGTCTTCGCTCACCCGCCGATCCGGCCTTCGATCCGTTCTGGGCACGTGTCGCCGAGTCCGGTGTCGTCGTCGCCGTGCACGGCGGTTTCGAGGACGGTCATCACGAGGTCGAGGACGCGATTGCCCGCACCTGGGGTTACCGTAGCCGGCGACGCGAGGGCGCGGTCAGTTCACTTGCCTATTACGAGCCTTTCGTGGACGCGCTCATTCACGATCGCCGCACCCACGACTTCCTCGCCGCGCTGATCACACATGGCCTGTTCGAACGCCATCCCGGCGCACGTGTCGCGAGCATCGAGAACGGTGCCACCTGGGTGCCCGGGCTGCGCCGCGTTCTCCTCAGACTGCACACGCAGAACCCCGGAATGTTCCGCCGGCATCCGATCGACCAGCTCGACGAGAACGTCTGGATCGCGCCCTTCGTCGAGGACGACGTGACGGAACTCGCCCGGCACATGCCCGTGGAGCGCATCCTGTTCGGCTCCGACTGGCCGCACGCGGAGGGCTTCGCCGAACCGAACCAGTTCCTCGCCTGCCTGACCGGTTTCTCGGCGGAGGACCAGAGAAAGATCATCCATGGCAACGCCGCCGCGTTGACCTTCGCCACCGCGCACTGACCTCACGGACGCGCACTGATCTCGCGGGCGCGCACTGACTCTCGCGGGCGCGCCCTCAGTGGTTCTGCCGGACGACGACGAGGCGGACCTGGTCGTCGTCGTCCAGCGCACGCCAACGGTGTCGGCCGGGCCAGGCCGCGTTCGAGCTGGCTCAGGAACGGGTGGCTCAGACCCGCGCGGACGCCGGTCAGGTGGCGCCAGGACGGCCGAACGCGACCGCCGCGTCGAGCAGCAGCCGGTCCGCGCCGGGCGGGCCGACGATCGCCGCGCCGACCGGCGCCGCTCGGTCTGGGCCGCCCGACTCGCGGCCGCTGGGCGCGGTCGGCACGACGCAGCTTGGCAGCCCGTAGGCGCTTGCCACCACGGTGGCGCGAAGCGTCGCCCGTCGCCAGGCCTCGGTGTCGTCCCGGCCCGCGTCCCGTGGATGCCCCGGGCCCCCCGCGGCGGGACGCACCACCCACGTCGTCAGGCCGAGCCGGTCGAGCAGGCGGGCCCGGCCCTCGGCGATCCGGCCGGCGGCGGCCTGTTCGACGTCCGCGTCGATGGTCGCGCCGACGCGGAACCGGGCCGCCACCGTCTCCCCCAACGCCCCGGGATGCGCCCGAATCCAGCCGCCGCGCAGCCGCCACGCCTGCGCGGCCTGGACGACACGAAACGCCTCGAGCAGCCCGTCGACGTCGTCGTCCTCGCGTACCGGCCCGACCACCAGGTCCGCCCCGAGCACGTCGGCGAGCCGGGCGGCGACCGTGACCAGCCCCGCCGAGTCGACGACCAGCAGCTTCGTCGGTTTCGTCGGCTCCCCCTCCGGCGGCGGTCCGGACGGCAGCAGCACCTCACCGACGCCGCGCAGCACGTCGGCGTCGGCGGCGAGCCAGCCCACCGTGTCGAAGGACGGTGCCAGACCGAGCAGCCCGCCGGTGGGCACCAGGCCAGGGGTCGGACGCAGTCCGTACAACCCGCACACCGACGCGGGGACCCGCACGGACCCCGCGGTGTCCGTGCCAAGACCGATGTCAGCCTGCCCGGCGGCGACGGCGGCCGCCGGCCCGCTGCTCGACCCGCCGGTCACCCGATCCGGAGCCGCCGGATTGGGGGGTGTGCCGTAGTGGACGTTCACGCCGCTGAGCCCGAAGGCCAACTCGTCCGTCTGGGCGATGCCGACGATCGACGCCCCGGCCGCCCGCAGCATCGCCACCGCGTCGGCGTCGCGCGGTTCGACCGGGGCCCGCGCCAGCCAGGTCGGATTGCCGGCGCCGACGCGGTAGCCGCCCACGGCGAACAGGTCCTTCACCGCCACCCGCAGCCCGGTGAGCGCCCCGTCGGCCACCGGCCCCACCAGCGGCTCCCCCCGCTCCCGCCAGACCGACGACACCCCGATCCCGGCGGGAACACGGTCGGTGTTGGGGGCCGGGGCGGGATCCGTCGGGGTGACGCCGGCGGGGAGCGGACGCAGGATGCTGAAGTCGGCGAAGTCGTGGCGCAGAGCGGGACGGCGCAGCAGGTCGGTGCCGGGGCGCCCGGGGGCGCGTCCGGCGACGACCTGGTCGAAGGCGTCCGCGGCGCGGCGCAGGAAGTCCGGGCCAACCCGGTAACGCAGGGTGTGCGCTGGGAAGATCTCGCGGATCGAGCCGGCCAGGCGCTGGTGCAGGGTGCGCAGGGTGGCGGCGAAGATCTCGATGGCGGCGTCGGGCTGGTGCACCCAGAAGTCGCCGGTGATGAGGGTGTCGCCGGCGAACAGCAGACCGGCGCGCTCGTCGAACAGGCACAGCGAGTCCGGCGAATGGCCGGGGGTGTGCAGCACCGTCAGTTCGCGTCCACCGAGGTCCAGGCGTTGCCCGTCGGTCAGCGGGGCGGGTGTGGGGCCGGCGGGCACCGTCCAGGCGTCGGCGGCCGGGGGAACCGGGCGGGGGGTCGTCTCGGCGGTGAACTGGTGGAAGAAACGTTCGTCGTCGGCGCGCCGACGACGGTAGGCGGCGTACTGCTCACGGGCGACACCGAGGTAGGCGGCCAGCCGCTGCGGCGCGACGGCGCTGGTCACGGCAGGTGCGGCCGCGGGGTGGGCGGCGATGTCGTCGAACAGCCAGTTGCCGCCACGATGGTCGTCGTGCCCGTGCGAGTTGACGGCGAGAACCGGCCGGTCGGTCAGCGTGCGCGCGGCGGCGTGGATGTCGGCCAGGCCCAGGCCGGTGTCGACGAGCACGGCCCGCTCGTCGCCCTCGATCAGGAAGCAGTTGACATGGCCCGGTTCGGCGACGAGCCAGGTCCGCGCGGCCAACGGGCGCAGCGCGAACCAGTCCGCGACCGCCAGCGGCGGCGCGAGGGTGGCGGGGGTGGCGGGGGTGGCGGGGGTGGCGGGGGTGGCGTCCGACGTCACAGGGCGGCGTCCGGAGATCCGGGCGAAGATCCGGATGGGATTGCGGGGAGAGCCGCGGGAAGGGCGGCGAGGACGGCGCGGTCCTCGGCGTCGGTGCTGGCCCGCGGGCCGCGGCGCACGAGGGCGGCGAAACCGTCGTCCGGGCACATGAGAGTGAGGGCGTAGAGCCGGCCGGGACCGGTGTTGCGGATGTGGTGCAGCGAGGTCGGCGGCAGCACCAGGGTCGCCCCGGCGGCGACGGGAACCCGCGTGTCGTCGCAGACCGCCAGGCCCGTCCCGCGCAGGAACACGAACAGTTCGGTGGAGATCGGATGGCTGTTCGGGGGCTGCGCGCCGGCGACGTCCCAGGCCTCGAGCAGCACCGTGACCGGGGAGATCTCCGGCCCGGCGAGCACCCCGAGGCGGACGCTGTCCCCCGCGCTGATGCGGCGCATCTCCAGGGCGTCCGGCCCGATCAGCACAGGTGGCACGGCGACCATCGGCTACCTCCCCCCATCGGACGTGGCGCCGCCGGCATCCGAGGCCAGGGCGGCGTCCGAGGCCAGGGCTGCGTCCGAGGTCAGGGCTGCGTCCGAGGTCAGGGCTGCGTCCGAGGTCAGGGCTGCGTCCGAGGTCAGGGCGGCGTCCACGGTCAGGGCGTCCACCAGGGGGGTGGAGTCGGCGACGAAACCGAAGCACTGGGCGACGTTGTAGACGGTCGCGTCGTGGCAGAACGGCGGGGAGGTCGTCGCCGCGCAGTCCTCGAGCAGCACGACGTCGTAGCCCAGGCAGGCCGCGTCCGTCAGGGTCGCCAGCACGCACTGGTCGGAGTTGACCCCGCCGAACAGCACGGTGGTCACCGCGAGGTTGCGCAGCACCGCGTCCAGCGGGGTGTCGAAGAAGCCGCTCATCCGGTACTTGTCGACGCGCAGATCGGTGGCCGGCGGGGTGAGTTCGTCGACGATCGCCGCCGACCAGCTGCCCGCCTGCAGCGTGGGGCTGCCCCCCGGGCGCGCCGGGGCTCCCAGCCCGCCGCCGCTGCCGTCCGGATCGTAGACGTGGCGCACGCCCGGCGGGACGTTCGCGAGATCCGCCCGGTTGCCCCAGTTCAGCCAGATCACCGGCACGCCGGCCATCCGCAGCGGTGGCAGGACGCGGCGCAGCGCCTCGATCGGCCGGCGGGCCGGCGCGATGTCCACCCCGATCGAGGCGAGCCAGCCCGCCGGATGGCAGAAGTCGTTCTGCATGTCGACCACGACGAGCGCGCTGCGGGCGAGATCGAGGGTCACCCGCTGTGGACGGGCGTCGAGGGTGACCGGCCGCGGTGTGACCGGTTCACGGCGCAGATCGACGTGCCCCGCCGTAACCCCCCAGGAGTTCCGGGCGGCGCCCAGCCGGATGTTGACCACGCGAACATCCTGCGACCAGCCCTTTTCCCCCGCGTTGCCGCCCCGTTGCGCCCCGATGCCAACCTCCGGCCAACCCTGGCATGCTCAGCTCCTGGAGATCCCGTGGTAGACCGCGTTCGCGATCTCCTCGAGCCAGTCATCGATGAGCAGCAGGTTCTTCGCGGTCCAGGACACGCGCAGGTCGTAGGCGGCGTCGCCGTCGAGCTCGGCGAGCTCGGCGAGCCCGTCGAGGATCTTCCGCTGGCCGCGACCAGCACCAGCACCTCGCCAACCGGCTCGTCCGCGACCAGGTCGACAGCCGGGTCGACGGCGAGTAGCTCACTATCGATAGCGATTATGACGGTGATATCGATCTAAATGATCAGATCACATATCATGTTGCCGTTGCCTCACAGCAGGAAGAACTAAGCGAAGATTTTACGATCGATGGCGACAGTGGCTCTGGCGTATATCGATCTTTGTCGAGCACCAACCTGCGCGTCTACGGCATACTGGGCGGCACCTGGCTTGAATTTGTCGATCCAGATGATATTTTTTCCGATATTGATGAAGCGGGATTTTACTACACATTCGACCAGGAAATTCAAGATGACATCGGTACGTCGGTTCCAACTGACGCGGTATCCTAATATCAGGTACCCGCAGGACAGGACCAGCGTCTGAAGGGTGGGATCGGTGGAGATGGCCAGAAGGCTCGATGTCTCCGCCGTTCCACCTCGGCTGTTCGCATCCTGGTTGCTCCTTCCCAGGGGCGAAGGGCTGCAACGGGCGTGGAGCGGACAGCCACCAGGTCCGGAAGCCGGCTTGCGCTCCATGGTCTGCGACTTCACTGACCCCGTGTCGGCTCCACTACTGTGGAGTGGTTGGCCATCCCATTCCAATCGCGAGTACGACGGTAGCGTCGAGGTGCCGTTGCTACTCACTGTGAGCTGGGCCGTCGCCGAACACTTCAGGCCGGACCGAGAGTTCGACGTCTACCAGACAGCGATGCACACGCCCGTTCGCCGCTGGCCTGCCGGGACGCTGATTGCACCGGCGATGGAACCCCTGTGGCTCACCGAGCGCCTCGCGGAACATCTCGCACCGATCCGGGAGCCCAACCCTGCCGTACAGTACCGTTGGCCGGCAGAGATCCAGACAGCGGAGATCGATTCCACTGGGCGAATACTCGGCCTGTCGGGCGTCATGGGCCCGGGCGAGGTGGTAGCAAGGCTCGACTTCGAGGAGGCCGCTGACCAGGTCACAGTGCGTGTATGGATTGGCATCGACCCGTCCCTCCCGCAGCGGCTTTCGCGCACGTTGGCCTCCGGCCCAGCTTCTTCTCGTAGCCGCGGCCGCACGAGGCCCGGGCGGCGGTGGCGGACCAACGTAGTCCTGGCTCGTCCACTGGGGTGTCGTCTCCTCTACGACGGCGGTTACCGGGACACCGCGGCCCGAAGCGCGGCGCGACGCGCATGGTTGGCGGGCGGTCTCGCACCGTCGTAGGGCAAGGGCCACGCTCCGCGCTGGGCATCAAAAAGCGGCCGTGCGATAACCCAGAGGGCGACCTGCTTGTTGTGCCGGAGCGTGACGTGTCTGGGGCTGTAAGAGGGACGCACCCGCTCGGCCGAGGTGTTGGAGTTCGAGGCGGATGGTTCGGCGACACTGCATGTGGTGACTGCGCCGGAGACGGCGTGTCGATGTCCCGGCTGCGGGACCGTGGCGGTGCGTGTGAAGGAGCGTGTCGGGCTACACGGCGCGGCACTTTGTGATGGCGCCGTTGCGGGTGACGCTCGACAAACGGGTGTTGACCTGTGGGAACGGAGCATGCGAGCGGGGTCGTTCGTCGAGCCGGTCGGGTTCACCGCGTCGGGTGGGCGGGTGGCGCTGTCCGCGCTCGACACGGTCGGGTATCTGGTCGGTGATGGTGTGGTGTCCGTCGACGTGGCCGCGCGGTGGGCGCGGATGGCGTGGCACACGGCGCACGGCGCGTTCGTCGCCCTCGCCGAGCGGGCCGGTATCACAGTCAGTGACCAGGGGTGGTGAGTGAGCTGCTCGCCGTCGACCCGGCTGTCGACCTGGTCGCGGACGAGCCGGTTGGCGAGGTACTGGTGTTGGTCGCGGCCGGCGCGTCACCGCCGGCGGACGAGCCCTGGACCGAGCCGGCGGATAAGCAGGAGAGCCGACGCCGGTTGACGAATGCCCCTGTGACCGCCTGGATCCGTCTCAGGAACGCGCTGGGTTACGGGCCCGGCCGGCTCTCGGACCGCGGCCGGCGGAAGATCCTCGACAGGCTCGGCCCCCGGAGTGTTCGAGCTGACCTGGGCCGCGGACGGAAGAGCACTTTGGACGTACGGTAGGCCGCTTCCAGATCGGCCAGGCACGCACATCGTCTGGCTGCATGTTGGCACACATCAGATCTTCGACCAAGAGCCAGCGTGACCTGTTTGTCCCGATACGGGGCATAGCGGAACCGCGGGATAGCGAAGGCGGTGTAACGCCGGGGACATGCGGGTGTGGGAGGGTCTGCGGCCGTGATGCCGCAGCTGAGCGAGGTTCTGGCCGCCACCGCCCTGCGACACCGCGGGGTGGGTGTTCCCGCGGACGCGCCGTATGTTCCGGCGCGGGCGGACGAGGTGGGCTGGGGGCTGTTGCCGAACGCGGTGAGCCGTCCGGTGCTGCGGGTGCCGTCCGGGGCGGCGGTGCGTTTCGACACGATCAGTCATGAGGGGCTGCTCGCCGACCAGGGCAGCGATCCCCGGGGTTTCTTCGGCGCCGCGGGCATCCGGTCCGACCAGATCCTCGACGACGCGCTGGCCCTGCTCGACTCCGGACGCCGGCACACACCCGAGGCCGCCGGCCCGCATGTGGTCACCGGCCCGGTGGCCGTCCGCGGCGCCCGGCCCGGGGACGTCCTCGAGGTCGAGGTGCTGGAACTCGTCCAGCGGGCACCGTACGGGGTGATCAGCAACCGGCATGGTCGGGGCGCGCTGCCCGGCGAACTGCCGATCGCCCCCGCCGACCTGCCACCGGGGGTGGACGTGCCACCGGTGTGCCTCGTCGCGCACACCGACGGCGGTGGGCACGGGGTCCTGCCGGTCGGTGACGGCCGGGCGATCCGGTTCCCGCTGCGTCCCTTCCTGGGGATCATGGGGGTGGCGGTGGCCGGGGGCGGCCCCGTCCACTCGGTGCCACCCGGGCCGCATGGCGGCAATCTCGACATCCGCCATCTGGGCGTCGGCGCCCGGCTCTACCTGCCCGTCCAGGTGCCGGACGCGCTGTTCTACGTCGGCGACCCGCATTTCGCCCAGGGCGACGGCGAGGTGGCCCTGACCGCGTTCGAGGCTCCCCTGCGCGCGCTGCTGCGCCTGACCGTCCACGCCGACGACGGCGCCCGCAGGCTCGCCTGCACGCTGACCGCGCCCTGGGCGGGCACCGACTCCCTGCACATCGTCGCCGGTCTGGACCCCGACCTCGGTGCCGCGATGCGGGCCGCGACCCGCAACGCCATCGCCTTCCTCGGCGATCGGTACGGCCTGCCACCCGCGGTGGCCCTCGCCTATCTCTCCGCCGCCGGCGACTTCGCCGTCAGCCAGGTCGTCGACCAGGTGGTCGGCGTCCACTGCTGCCTACGCCGCGCCGACCTCGCCACCCTCACCTCTCCCCCGCCTCCCGCTCCTCCCCCGCCTCCTGCTCCTCCTGGCCACGGCGGACGTTGATGGCGCTGGTGGCGGGGCTACCGGTGGCGGGGCTGTTGGCGGAAAGGGCTGGAGCGCTGGGACGGAAGTGTCCGCGGAACCGGGGGACGAGGT
This sequence comes from Frankia umida, assembly GCF_023242945.1. Lineage (NCBI taxonomy): Bacteria > Bacillati > Actinomycetota > Actinomycetes > Frankiales > Frankiaceae > Frankia > Frankia umida. Next base: position 19,507 of record NZ_JALKFT010000018.1, on the reverse strand, counting down.
CCGGACGGTAGGGGAAACGGATACGCTCGATGTCTCGGAGTGGCGGAGGGTGGTCCCGGTGGCGATGACGAACCCGCGGGTCGAGGTGCCGCTGCTGCGGCGGCTGGTCGGTCAGGCGCTGCGCCGCCACCGCCAGGCCCAGGGGCGTACCCTGCGCGACGTCGCGGATGCCGCACGGGTGTCGATGCCGTATCTGTCCGAGGTGGAGCGGGGTCGTAAGGAGGCCTCCTCGGAGGTGCTCGCGGCGATCTGCCGGGCTCTGGGTATCCGCCTGGCCGACCTGCTGGACGAGGTCCGCCTCGAACTCGCCCGGGTGGAGCCGCTGGTCGTGCCGTCCGCCGCGGCCGGTGCCCACCCGGCCCGCACCGCGGCGCTGACCGACCCCGGGTTCACCAGTTCGGGTGGCCCGCAGCTCACCGGCCCGACCGCGGTGGTCGAGGTGCTGACCGGCGCCGTCACCGGGCAGGCCACCGCCGGCTTCCTCGGCCAGCTTCGTTCCCGCGCCGCGGAGCCGCTGGTCGGCGGGTCCGTCCAGGATGCGGGGCGGAACGGCACTTTTGTGTCACTGGGTGTGCCGGGGCAGGGTGTCGTGGGGCAGATCGGCATCGGGCCCGTCGGCGGGATGTCCGGCGCGGCCGGCGACATCGGGCTGTCCGCCGACGGGGTCGGCAGCATCCGCCGTCTGGACGCGACGGGGGTGGGCCGGATGGGTGCGGCGCGGATCGTCGTCGCCGCTGGTGGCGGTGCTATCGCCCGAAGCCGGGCGGGGATGCGTCGGCGTGCCGGGTACGGGCGGCCCCGCTGCCGGCGGTCGGTGGCGGGGCGTTCCCGTCCCACCGCGGCCCACGTCTGATTGCGGCCGACGCCTCCCACCGGGAGAACGGCGAATACCGAGAAGCGTGGTTCGCGGACCTTCGACGCTCCGAGTCCGATATGCGCGGTATCGACGGGACGGTAGTTCGTGGCGGCCACGAACAACGACGGTCATTGTCACCGGATCACGAAACGTTCGGCGGTGACACGGCGGGGCATGCGACTATTGGCGCTGTTTTTCCGGCGCACTCCAGCGGATTGGTGGAAGCATGTCGCAACGAACCGGGACGAAGCTGCTCACGGCGCAGGAGAGGCCGACCGTCCGCGCGCTGTTAGGCCTACCGATCCCACCCGAGGAGCTCACCCCGAAGCCGGCTGACGCAAACCAGCCCGATCACCATGTCTGGGAGCGCACCCATGACTCGGCCGCGGCGAAGGACGCGTTCGCGACCGAACTCAAGGCCGCGCTGAAGACGGCGATCGACGACCAGGAACCGGCCATCCAACGTAAGGAGAACGCCCGCAGCATCGACCTGAGAAGCCTGCTGCCCGCGGCGGCGGCGGCCCGCGAGATCGTCGACGCGTACTTCGCCGACTGGACCCGCACCGCGGCCCTGCCGGCCAGCCTCCTGAACACCCGGCAACATTTCAGCTTCACCGTCGACGGAGACGCTCCCACCATTGTCTCCATGGCGGACCTCCCGACCCGGACCCGGCTGAGGTGGACGACCGAGCCGGCCAACGTGATCGGTTTCCTGATGGGCACCGACGGGCCCCGGGCGGTGGCCACCAGGCACTCGTTCCACCACGAGAACGGCACCACCGAGGAGTCCGCCTTCTACCAGCAGGCGGTGGTGGAACCGTTCCTCGCGGCCCACCGGGACGCGCTCATCCGCTATGAGAAGTTCGTCATGTCCATGACCGACCCGAACACCGCTCGGGTCTTCATCGCACCCTGGGTGCCGGACTGGAAGGCGACCGAGACGGAGCTGACGTCCGCGGCGGTCGCGCAGAAGAAGTGGAACATCTTCGCGAACCTGGTACACGAGTACATTCACGTGCTGCAACATCCGCTGCTCCCGACCGCGACCGGGCGCAGCGTCGTCGTGCGGGAGGGAATCTGCGAATACCTGGCCGTGCAGGTGGTCCGGCATGTCGGCACCTGGTCGGACGAGCAGCTCACCGACCTGAACAAGCGGATCGTCGGCGCCGGAAACTTCCGCGCCAGCCGGAACTGGCTGACCGGTTACACCGCGACCGAGGAATACCGCTCCTACGTCGACCGGGTCACCCAGGCCATCCAGACCGTCGGCGTGAACGCGATATACGCCGCTTTCTTCCAGGGCCACACCGAGTTCCTCGGCACCGCCGTCGGCCACGGCGGGTGTCAGTTCGCGCTCCCCGCGGTGGCCACCGCCGCCGGCGGCACCCGGCGTCTCCCCTTTCCCGCGACCAGCGGTCGCCGCGGCCACGACTGGATCTCCCGCGGCACCGCGATACCCGCGCCGACGTTCGCCGAACTCAACGCGGACGTCGAACTCACCCTGGCGCAGGGCTTCGTCGACGACGGCCTGGACCTACAGATCTCCGTTCCGAATTTCCGGGCGCACCGGGTACTGACCTTCGACGGCGTCAGCGAGACCTGGGAGCAGATCGCCGCCCAGAACGGCACCTCCGTCTCCGACCTGCTGGCCATCAACAGCCCGGACGGCAGACTCCCACCGCTGGAGGACCTCGGCCTCGAATGGCTCCTCGTCCGCGACATCTGAGCTCACCCGCCCGTGCGCCCACGGTCACCACGGCGGGCCGCGCGGGCCCTGTTCAGTGCGTGTCGGACGGGCGCAGGGCCACGAGCTGACGCTTGAGGATCTTGCCGGCGGCAGTCATGGGCAGGGTGTCGCGGAACTCGACGTGGCGGGGGTACTTGTAGGCGGCCATGGTCTCGCGGCACCAGGCGATGAGCTCGGCCGCGGTCAGGCAGGCGCCCGGTCTGCGGATCACAAAGGCCATGATCTCCTGGCCGTGCCGTTCGTGCGGGATACCGACGACCGCGGCCAGGCTGACGTCGGGATGGGTGAGCAGCACCTCCTCGATCTCCCGTGGGTAGACGTTGAGACCACCGCGGATGATCATGTCCTTGAGGCGGTCGACCAGATAGTAGTAGCCGTCGGCGTCGCGGCGGCCGAGGTCACCGGTGCGCAGCCAGCCCTGGGCGTCGATGGTGGCGGCGGTCGCCTCGGGCTGGCCCAGGTAGCCGCGCATCACGTTGTGGCCGCGCACGCACAGCTCACCGGTCTCGCCGTCGGCGGCGGGGGTGCCGTCCGCCCGGGTGACACGGACCTCCACTCCCCACACGGGCAGGCCGATCGACCCGGCGCGGCGCGGCCGGTCGGCGCGGTTGAAGGTGGCGACGGGGCTGGTCTCCGAGAGCCCGTAGCCTTCCAGGATCGCGACGCCGAAGCGCCGCTCGAACGCCCGCAGCACCTCGCCGGGCATCGCCGACCCTCCGGACACGCAGATCCGCAGGCTGGACGCGATGTGGTCCAGGTCGGCGGGCGCCACGTCCGAGCAGTGCAGCAGAGCCCAGTACATCGTCGGGACGCCCGCGAAGAAGGTGACGGCGTGGCCGCGCAGGGCGGCGAGGGCCGTCCGCGGCTCGAACCGGGGCAGCAGCACCAGGGTGGCGCCGCTGGTGAACCCGGCGTTGAGGTTGGTGGTCTGCCCGAACGCGTGGAACAGCGGCAGGACGACCAGGTGGATGTCATGCTCGGCGGCGTCGAAGAGCCGGGTGGAGACCACGGCGTTGTGCACCATGTTGGAGTGGGTGAGCTGCGCGCCCTTGGGGGATCCGGTCGTGCCGCTGGTGTAGAGGACGATCGCGATGTCGGATTCGCTGGTCGGGACGGTGTCGAAGTCCGCCGCCACCCCGGCGGTGAACGCCGCCAACGTCTCGACCCCCCTCGCCGCCTGGTCGCCGGCCGGCGGGTCGTCGGCCGGCAGGTCGTCCGGTCCCAGGGCTGGTGACCGGCCGCCGGCGGGGTCGGCGGTGATCAGGACGAACGTCTCGCAGCTGGGCACGGCGGCGAACGCGGCCTGCCCCGCCCGGCCCGTCGGCAGCTCCGGCGTCCCCTCGAAGCACAGGTACGCCCGCGCGGACGCGTCCGTGAGGTGGAAGGTGATCTCGCGTTCGGTGAGCAGAACGCTCAGCGGGACGACCGTCGCCCCGGCCTTGAGAACACCGAAGTAGACGGCGGGAAAGGCCGGCAGGTTCGGGCAGGTCAGCGCCACCCGGTCACCGGGCCCGATACCGCGGGCCGCCAGCGCCGCGGCGATCTGGCGGGCGGCGGCGTCCAGCTCGGCGTAGGTGAGGTGGTGCTCGCCGAACACGAGCGCGTCGCGCCGCGGCCAGGTGCGGGCCGCCTCTTCCAGAACGACCGCGAGGTTGAGCATGGACCCTCCTGAGAGTGCGCCACGTCACACCATAGCCCGATCACCCCGGATGACAACCCGCCAGTCGGGCGCGGATGGTGACGGGGCGATCGGGCGGCCAGGCGATCGGGCGGTCAGGCGGTCAGGCGGTCAGGCCGACGGGCCGACGGGCGGGTCAGGCGAAAGCCGGTCGGGTGGCGGAGAGCTTGCGGCTGGTCAGGACCTCGTCGATCAGGCCGTAGTCCTTCGCCTCCTCGGCACTGAAGATCTTGTCGCGTTCGGTGTCGCGGCGGATCCGCGTCTCGTCCTGGCCGCTGTGGCGGGCCAACAGCACCTCCTGCAGCGTGCGGATACGCAGGATCTCCCGGGCCTGGATCTCCAGGTCGCTGGACTGCCCCTCCGCCTGCGCGGACGGCTGGTGGATGAGGATCCGGCTGTGCGCGAGCGCCAGGCGCTTGCCGGGCGCCCCGGCGGCGAGCAGCACCGCCGCCGCGGAGGCGGCCTGGCCCATGCAGATCGTCGAGACGTCGGGCCGGACGAACTGCATCGTGTCGTAGATCGCGGTCAGCGACGTGAACGACCCACCCGGGGAGTTGATGTAGATCGAGATGTCGCGGTCCGGGTCCTCGGATTCGAGGAACAGCAGCTGCGCCATCACGTCGTTGGCCGACACGTCGTCGATCTGCACGCCGAGGAAGATGATGCGTTCCTTGAGCAGCTTCGAGTACGGATCCATCGAGTACTCGCCGCGTGAGGTGCGCTCGACGATGTTCGGCAGCACATGACGTGCGGACGGCCGGATGCCGGCGGTCATCGGGCGCCGACCTCGGACTCGAAGCCGGCGTGGCCAGCGGCGCGGCGCGGACCGATGCCACCGGCGTGGGAGCCGGGCACCTCACCGACGCGCTGCACGACATGGTCGACCAGGCCGTAGTCGCGGGCCTCGACGGCGGTGAACCAGCGGTCCCGGTCGGAGTCGGCGGCGATCTGCTCGGCGGTGTGGCCGCTGTGCTCGGCGGTGCGTTCCTGGAGGACCCGCTTGGTGTAGAGCATCTGCTCCGCCTGGATGGAGATGTCGGCCGCCGTCCCGCCGATGCCGCCGTGCGGCTGGTGCATCATGATCCGGGCGTGCGGCAGGGCGTAACGCTTGCCGGGGGCGCCCGCGCACAGCAGGAACTGGCCCATGGACGCCGCCAGCCCCAGTGTCACGGTGGCCACGTCGTTCTCGATGAACTGCATCGTGTCGTAGATCGCCATCCCGGCGCTGACCGACCCGCCCGGCGAGTTGATGTAGAGCCAGATGTCGGCCCGCGGGTTCTCCGCGGCGAGCAGGAGCAGCTTCGCACTGATCGCGTTGGCGACGTCGTCCTCGACGACGGTGCCGAGGAAGATGATCCGGCTGTCGAGCAGCCGCGCGTAGACCTGGTCATCGAGTCCGGCGGACGGATTCCCGCCACCCGCCAGCCGGATGGCACCCCCCGACGCGGCCAGCGGGGCGGGTCCGCCCGGGTAGGCCGGGGAGGCGGCATGGCCCGCGATGGCCAGGCGGTGCGATGCGCCTGGGACGGTCAGTCCCCGGGACGGCGCGGACGGGTCGGTCATGAGGGTGCCTTTCCGCCGGCGGGGTCGGGAACCGCGGTCGCGGCGCCGGCATCTCCCAGCCTCGCCGTCGCGGCGCCGATCCAGGCGTGGATCTGCCTGTGGCAGATCTGCCGACGGCAGACATCATCGTCCGACCGGCTGCGGCGGGCCGGACGAGCCGGATCAGCCCTCGGTACGCGGACCCGTACCGTCTCCGACGTCGCCCTCGTGGGACGACCCGTCGGCGCGGCCGGCGCTGCCATCACGGCCGTCGACGTCGCGCAGGGGTTCGGTGAGGAAGTTGAGGAACGTGTCGTCGAAGAAGTCCTGGGCGCTGTGGGCGTCGGGGTCGGCGCGCAGCGAGCGGGCCGCGTCGTCGCGCAGGCCGAGCATGAAGTCCTCGGCGAGACGCACCTGCTCCTGCAGGGAGGCGAGTTTCTCCTCGGCGAGACTCACCCATGTCTGCAGCCGCTCGCGGACCTGGGCCCGATCCAGCGCGGTCAGACCGGGCTTGCCGATCTCCTCCCGCAGTGTGAGCAGCGAACGCATCTCCTCGACGGTGAAGCCCAGCGGCTTCATCTTCTTGATCAGGAAGAAGCGGTCAAGTGCGTCGTCGTCGTAAAGCGGGAAGCCGCTGTCGGTGCGGCCCACCGCCACCAACAACCCCTCCTGCTCATAGAAACGGACAGTACGCAGCGACAACGTCACCATGATGGCAACATCACCGATCTCATACCGGCCCTCGCGGGCGTCAGCGGACGACCTGGCACTGCTGGCAGTGGACAATTCGACCCTATTCACGGTGAGTGGGACGGTCGGAGCTTCGAGCATCGGTCGTGCCACGGTAATGCCTGGACAGCGGATATCTGGCCAGCGTGATACCCGGTCAACGTCGTACCTGGCCGGCGTGGTTCCGGATAGCCCGGCTTCGCGGTAGCCCACCCCTCACACCGAGGCGCGCCCGTCCGAGGGGCGTTTCGTGGACCCACGCCCACCGGGGACCACAGCGCGTCACGAAACCCCTCGGCGAGCCGTCCGCCGACACCTCGGACCTCGACAACCGCGCCCTCGACGACCGCGCCTTCGACGCCGCGCCATCGGTGGCCGCGCCCTCAGTGGCTGGACCATCGGCAACCAGGCCATCAATGGCTGGACTATCGGTGGCTGGACTATCGGTGGCTGGACTGTCGACCGCCGGGCCGTGGAGACTGCCGGCGTCTCACACCGAACGGTCCGCGTCGGTGTGCAGGCCGATGACAAAGTCCTCGGCGACGCCGGCCTGCGCCCGCAGGGTGGCGAGTTTCTCCTCCGCGAGCACGACCCAGGTGCGCAGCAGTTCGCGCAGTTCGCCGCGGCGCTCGTCCGGAATGCCCGAACTGGCCAGTTCATCGCGTACGGACAACAACGAGCGCATCTCCTCGAGGGTGAACCCGAGGGACTTCATCTTCTTGATCACCATCAGCCGGTCGACCGACTCGTCACCGTACAGACGGAAGCCGCCGGGAGTACGGCCCGCCGTCGTGAGCAGACCGGCCTCCTCGTAGTACCGCACCGTCCGCAGGGACAGCCCGACCCGCTCGGCCACCTCACCGATCTGGTAGCGGGTTACGCCCGTGGCCTGGCCAGACTGAGGTGAGTGGACGGTGGACGAATCGCGACGCGTCGTGGACAAGATGACCCTAACGTTGGTGTCTCGACGTCTGGAGCAAGGAGGATAACGGCTACTCTACGACGTTCCGGACAGCCTACCGATACCACCCGCTCGCCGCCCTTCGTGTCGCCTTCCTCCGTGCGCGGATCCCCCACGGCTCCCCCACCGATCCGCGCGGCGGGCGACGACGATCACGTCCGCCACCAGGCCGCATCGGTCGACGCCGGCATCATCACCGGGCACGCTGGGAAACCAGGCTGGCGGGAGCCAGGGGTGCGGGCCGGTGGGGCATGCCGGCGAAGTGAGGAGAACGTTGTGCTGCTGAGCAGGATCGACCATGTGGGTATCGCGGTGGCGTCGCTGGCCGACACCATCCCGCTCTACGAGGAGGCGTTCGGCCTCACCGTGGTGCACCAGGAGGACAACGACCGCCAGGGTGTGCGTGAGGCGATGCTGTTGGTGAACAACGGCGAGGCCGGCAGCTCCTACGTCCAGCTGCTCGAGCCGCTGCGTGAGGACAGCCCGGTCGGGAAGTTCCTGGCCAAGCGAGGCCCCGGCATCCACCACATCGCCTACGGTGTCGCCGACATCGACAGCGCCCTCGCCGCCCTGACCACCACCGGGTTCGACCTGGTCAACAAGACACCCGTGCACGGCACCGCTGGCAGCCGGATCGCCTTCGTCCACCCGAAGGCCCTCGGCGGCGTCCTGACCGAGCTGGTCGAGGCCGTCGAGGGCCACTGACGGCTCACCCGTGCGTCCTGGCCGGACGTCCCGGGTGGACGTCCGGCGCACCGCGCCCGGCTGTGTCGGGGCACTGATCAGCGTCTGCTGGTCGCGGCCGAGGTGGCGGCGCTGGGCAGCGAGTCCAGCCGGCTCACACCGGAGCCGTTCCAGGCGTAGCGGACGGTGGCACCACCGGCGCTCGGGCAGCACATCGGGTCACCCGGCCGGTACAGGTCGTACTGCAGTGCGACCTGCCGGTCGGTGGACCAGATCCAGCGGATCGTCGCGCTCGGCTGCGGCGCGTCATAGCCGACCAGGGTCGCGTGATGGAACAGGAACGCCCGCTGCGGATGCCCGTCCCCCGACGTCGACAGCAGCCCGATGATCACGCTGAGATCGTTGGCCGCGTCGTAACCACCGAAGGAGATCGGTGTGTAACCCGCGGCCCGCACGACCGCGGCCGCCTTCGCCGTGCTCTGCGCGGCCGCCTGCCCGGCACTCGGCGCGTCCGAGACAGTGGACGCACCCGTGGCGGCGGTGGCGGTGGCAGTGAGCCCGCCGGTGAGGCTGAGCGCACCGACCAGCACCGACATGGCCAGTCCGTGACGTAGAGTCATGAGCCCCCCTAGGTTCGGTATGGCCTCGACCACGCTAGATGCGCCGTTCGACGGATGCCGACCCCGCGGTCGCTACGCGCGGTATGTCGCCCGATACCTCCCCCATCCTCCCCCAGTCGGTGACATTAAGTGACAGAGAAAGCGGGCCGGGGTGCTCGATCTGGGCCCCGATACCGGACTGGTCGGACGGACTAGTCGGACGGGGTGGTGGAACGGCCGTGGCGTAGGCGGGTCAGGCGGGTGACGGCTGCGAGGAGGCCGGGTGGGCGACGGAAGGTGGTCAGGGTGGTGCCGGGCAGCGCCAGTCGCCGGGTGGCCACCGAGCGGGGACGGACGAACTCGCGTAGCCCGTCCGCGCCATGCACCCGGCCGAAACCGCTCTCACCGCGTCCCCCGAAGGGCAGGGCGGGGATGCCGGCGAAGGACTGCACGGCGTTGACGGTGACCATGCCGGTGTTCAGCCGGGCGGCGATCTCGTCGCCGTGGTGGCGGGAGAAGACCGTGGCGCCCAGGCCGTAGGCGGTGTCGTTGGCGAGGTCGACGGCCTCGTCGATGTCGGTGACGGTGCGCACGGTGACGACCGGGCCGAACGTCTCGTCCCGCATGACCTCGGCGTCGTCGGGGACGTCGACGAGCACGATCGGTGCGATGGCCCGCTCCCCCACCGCCTGGGAGCCGCCGACCAGGGCGGTGGCGCCGCGGGCGAGCGCGTCGTCGACCTGGCGGCGCACCACGTCGAGCTGGCCGGGCATCGTCATCGGACCGTAGGAGGCATCCGGGGTGGTCCCGGGGTGGATGCCGTCGAGGGCCCGGCACAGGGCGTTCAGGTAGGGCGCGGCGACGGAGGCGGTGACGTAGACGCGTTCGACGCCGACGCAGGTCTGCCCGGCGTTGGCCATCGCACCCCAGGCGGTCGCCCGCGCGGCGGCGGTCACGTCGGCGTCGTCGGCGACGAGCAGGGGATCCTTGGCGCCGCATTCCATGATGAGCGGGGTCAGCCGGGTGGCGCAGGCGCCCATCACGGCACGTCCGGTGCGCGCGGAGCCGGTGAAGGCGATCTTGTCGACGCCGGCGGTGCACAGGGCCGCGCCGGTGGCGCCGAGACCGGTGACGACGCCGAAGAGGCCGGCGGGGCCGTCCGGGTTGGCGGCGGCGAAGGTGGTGGCCAGCCGGGTGCCCAGGGCGGGGGTGTACTCGCTGGGCTTGAACACCACCGCGTTGCCGGCGGCCAGGGCGTAGGCGATCGACCCGATCGGGGTGAACAGCGGGTAGTTCCAGGGCCCGATCACGCCGACGACGCCCAGGGGCAGATAGTCCACGCGGGCGGTGTGGTCGGCGAGGAAGGGTCCGGGCAGGACCCGTCGGGAGCGCAGGATCCGTCCCGCGTGGCGGGCCGCCCAGCGGATGTGCTCGAGCACCAGCAGCAGCTCGAGGCGGGCGTCGGCGGCGGTCTTGCCGTTCTCGGCGTGCAGCAGATCGACGAGGTCACGGTCGTCGCGTACCAGCAGCGTCGCCCAGCGCAGCAGACGTTCGCGGCGCCCGGCGGGGCCAAGGCCCACCCACCAGGGTGCGGCGGCGCGGGCGGTGGCGACCACGGCCGCGACCGCGGCGTCGTCGTAAACGGGGAAGTGCCCGACGACCTCGCCGGTGGCCGGATTGAGGGAGGCGAACGTCGCCCGCGCCCCGTCCACGGCGGTGGGGACGGGGATGGAGCTGGCAGCGGCGCCGCCGGCACGATGATCCTCGGTGCTGGTCTGCTCGTCAGATCTGGTCACGACACCAGCATCGACCACCGGAGGTCATCGGGTCACAGGAAGGAGTCGCGGTAGGCGTTGAACCAGGTGCGCTGGTCACGTTCGTCGGCGGTCTCCTCGGCGTACACATGGCCGAGCATGCTGGAGGGCTCCGGCGGGTCGAGGGCGAGGCAGTCGCGGCGCAGCTCGGTGGCGGCGGTGGCGGCCTGGTCGTCGATCTCGTCGAACCAGGCGGCGTCGACGTCCGTGGCGAGCAGTCGGCGCAGCCGTTCGATCGGGTCACGGGCCGCCCAGGCGGCGACCTCGTCCGCCGGCTGGTAGCGGGTGGCGTCGTCGGACGTGGTGTGCGGGGCCATCCGGTAGGTGTTGGCCTCGATGAGCACCGGGCCGCCACCGCCGCGGGCGTGGGCCAGCGCCCAGCTCGTCGCGGCGTGCATGGCGAGCACGTCGTTACCGTCGACCCGCAGGCCGGGGAAGCCGAAGCCGTCGGCGCGGCGGGCCAGCGGCACCGGTGACTGGCGACGACTCGGCGTCGAGATCGCCCACTGGTTGTTCTGGCACAGGAAGACGACCGGAGCGCCGAAGCTGGCCGCCCAGACGAACGCCTCGTTCGCGTCGCCCTGACTCATCGCCCCGTCGCCGAGATAGACCAGCACGGCGGTGTCGCGCGCGGGGTCGCCGGTGCCGACGTCCCCGTCGAGCAGGACGCCCATGCCATAGCCGACGGCGTGCAGGGTCTGCGAGGCCAGCACGATCGTGTAGTTCGCCAGGTTGTGGGCGGCGACGTCCCAACCGTCGTGGCTGACCCCACGCAGCAGACGCAGCACCTCGGCGGCCGGTACGCCCCGATGCCAGGCCACGGCGTGTTCGCGGTAGCTGGGGAAGATGAAGTCGCGCGGGCCGGCGGCCTGGGCCGATCCGACCTGGGCCGCCTCCTGCCCGCGCAGCGGAATCCACAGCACCAGCTCACCCTGTCGCTGCAACGCGGTGGCCTCGGCGTCCAGGCGGCGGGCGAGCACCATCGACCGGTAGAACTCCAGGCGCAGATCGTGGTCGGCGAGCACCTCGAACCGTGGCTCGGCCACGAGGGTGCCGTCGGGGGCGAGCAGCTGGATCCCGGTGTCGGCCAGCTCGGACGGCGCCGACGGATGCACGCACCCCGCCGACACCGGCCCCGCCGACACGGATGCCGCCGACACGGATGCCACCGGCACCGTCTGCGTGGGCGCGGACGCCTGCGTCACCGCGGTCACGACGGCGGCCGGGTCGGACCGCCGCCCCGGCCGCCCAGCAGTCAGCCCCGGCCGTTGCACGACATTCATGCCGACCACCTCTACACCCGTGGATCGCAGGACGTCCTACGATCGGAAACCATCGAAAATAGCCCGGTATACCGCTAGGGACACTACGCGGATTCGGGAACGGAGAGAACGCTCCCGGTACTTCTGTTATCGCGTCGTAGTCGTACCCGCCGGCCGGCATGGATACCTGGACGTCCAACCATCGGAAACCAACCAAATGACGTGCGGCCGGCGGTGAACGTCCGAAAGACGGAACAGATGTGGGTCGACGCTGAATGCGGATTATCCACCGGGACGGCGGCGTCTGCGCGCCGTGGCAGGACGACGACACCCAGGCGGCGGACGATAGTCCCATGAACGTGGACACCGGCCCCGCGAACAGCGCCAACCCAGCCGACAGCGACCCGACCACCAGCTCCGCGGACATCGACGGACCAGCCGCGAACACTGCCGCGGCGCAGGTGGGACGCGTGCGGGTGGCACTGACCCGCACCGGCGGCGTCCTGGGCGTGACGATCCGTCGTGCGCTCGACACCGCCGACCTACCCGTCCCCGCGGCCGACCGACTGCGCGCCCTCACCGCCAGCGCCATCGCCACCCCACCCCCGGACGCGCCATCACCGGACGCCCCGCCCCCGGACGCACCCTCCGACGCCGAGTCGGGAACATCGCGAGGGCAGGACATCAGCCCCGCCAGGCGGCCTGCTGGACGCGGCGGGGCCGATCGGTTCTCGTACGTGCTGGAGATCGAACAGGCGGGCCACCGCATGGTGCTGCGCGTGGACGAGCCGCTACCTTCCGCGATCCGCCCACTGCTGGATCTCCTGAACACGGCCCCCATCACCCCCCGGACCGACCCGTAACCCGACCGAAACATTTCATGCCGAGGCTACGCCGACGACCCGGAACACCGCACCACCGGAACACCGGTCGACCCGGTCGAAAATGGTTCGCGAAACCCGTGCTGTTCGGGCATCCTGAACAGGCCGACGGACACTGGGAGTCACCCGCACAGTCCGCCGGAATCACCCTGCCCGAGGCCCGGTGAATCGGGTTCCGGAAGGCAACAGAAATGAGCCGTTAACGCATGGCACGGGCCGGCCGGTACGTGAATATCCGAACGATGATCGCACGAGAGGATGAGCCCCGATGAGCCCTGTCGCGACGATTGCGGACGCCGCGCATCCGATCTGGCTGTGGAGCCGGCCCGAGGAGATCGAGTCGGCCGCGCTCGATCAGCTGCGCAACGTCGCCGCGCTGCCCTACGTCCACCACCACATCGCCGTGATGCCCGACGTCCACCTCGGCTACGGCGCCACGGTGGGGTCCGTCATCGCACTGCGCGACGCGGTGTCACCGGCGGCCGTCGGCGTCGACATCGGCTGCGGGATGGCCGCGGCCCGCACCAACCTCACCGCCGCGGACCTGCCCGACGACCTCGCGGGTCTGCGGCACGCACTCGAGGCGGCGATCCCGGTCGGCAAGAGCAGCCACGCCGAGGCGACCGCCCACGCCCGCGCGCAGAACGATCTGTGGAGCGCCTTCCCCGACCTGCACCCCGGGGTCCAGGCCCGGCTGGCGCGGGCCATGGCCCAGGTGGGCACCCTGGGTTCGGGCAACCACTTCGTCGAGCTCTGCCTGGACACCGACGACGCGGTCTGGATCATGCTGCACTCCGGCTCCCGCAACATCGGCAAGGAGCTGGCCGAGGCACACATCGGTGTCGCCCGCACGTTGGAGCACAACGCGGGCCTGGCCGACCCTGACCTCGCGGTCTTCCTCGCCGGCACCCCGCAGATGCGCGCGTACCGCCACGACCTCGACTGGGCGCAGACCTACGCCCGCCGCAACCGCGACGCGATGCTCACCGCCGCGGCGACGGCCCTGCGCACCCAGCTGCCGATGCTGCGCACACCCACCCCGCCCGAGCACGGTCCGCATGCCGGTGATCACACGTTCGCGCTGGTGAACTGCCACCACAACTACGTCGCGGCCGAGCACCACTTCGGCGCCGACGTCCTGGTCACCCGCAAGGGCGCGATCTCGGCGCGGGCCGGGGAGATGGGCATCATTCCCGGTTCGATGGGCACCCGGTCCTACCTGGTCCGGGGGCGCGGCAACCCCGACTCGTTCCACTCCGCGAGCCACGGCGCCGGCCGGACGATGAGCCGTAACCGGGCCCGTCGCACGTTCACCGTGGCCGACCTCGCCGCCCAGACCCGGGGCGTCGAGTGCCGCAAGGACGCCGGTGTCCTCGACGAGATCCCCGCCGCCTACAAGGACATCGACAGCGTCATCGCCGCCCAGACCGACCTCGTGGACGTCGTCGCCGAGCTACGCGCCGTCCTCTGCGTGAAGGGCTGACCGCCACACCGACGCCGCTCAGGCGGCATCGTGGAAGATCAGCCCGAGGGTGCGGCGCTGGCCCGGGCGGGTGCTGGGATGCGAGGTGGCAGGTCCAGGAATGTGCCGAGGGCGCCCTCGTGGCGCAGGAGGTAGTCCTTGCGGTCGAGGCCCGCGGCGAAGCCGCGCAGGTTCCCGTCGGCGCCGATCACCCGGTGGCAGGGCCGGATCAGCAGCAGCGGATTCGCCCCGACGGCGGTGCCGATGGCACGCGCGTCGGTGCGGCCGGTGCCGATCCGCGCGGCCAGCGCGCCGTAGGTGGTCGTCGTGCCGAACGGGATCGTCTCCAATGCCTGCCAGACCCGTTCCTGAAACGCCGATCCGCTGGTCCACACGGGCAGGTCGAAGGTGCGTCGCCGCCCGGCGAAGTACTCCTCGAGTTGTGCCGTGACCGGTGCGAACGGCTCCCGCGCGGCTCGCCACGTCGCCTGCGGACGGACCGCCTTCGGCTGGCCGACCAGCCAGGACAGGCCGGCCAGTGCGAACCCGGCCGGTAGGTCGGGACGCTCGACCCCCACCAGCAGCAGGTCACCGAGCGGACTCGACACGGTCGTGTGGACCACCGGCGACCCGCCCGTGACCCCTGCCGATTCCCTGCCACGCGTCGTCATCGTCGCGCTCACACCCCTGCCCAGCGTCGTCGTCATGGTCAAAGCCTGCGCCCCGCACCGCCCGGATGCTGGCGAGAATCCGACGTCGAACTCAGGCCCGTCAGCCAAGCCCGCGGCGCAGGACGACGAAGTACAGGTCGGGACGCAGCGGATCGCCGAACCGGCGGTCGGCGTAGGGAAACGGCCGCCGCCCCGACGTGGGCGCGTAACCGCGCCGCTGGTACCAGTCGAGTAGTTCAGCACGTTGGGCGATGACCAGCATCTCCATCCAGCCCGCCGCCCAGGCGCGGACCGCGTGCTGCTCGGCCCGGGCCAGCAGACTCCCCCCGATGCCGCTTCCCTGCAGACCCGGGCGGACCGCGAACATCCCGAAGTAGGCGCCCACCGCCCCCTCACCGCTGTGGTCCGTATCCCCCGAACCGGCCATGGCCTGCGCCGGCGGTTCGATCCGACGCTGCACGTGGCAACAACCCACCCGCTCACCCGCCCCGTCCGTGGCGAGCAGGAGCAGGCTGTGCGGGTCGGTGACCGCCGCCCGCACCTCGGCGACGTCGGTGCGCTGGCCGGCCAGCAGGTCCGCCTCGGTGGTCCACCCCGCCCGGCTGGACTCCCCCCGGTAGGCCGACTCGACCAGATCGACGATCGCGGCGATCTCCACGTCGGAGTCGACCGCGGCCCGAAACATCAGATCCCCTGCCGCGCCCCGACCCGACCCTGGCCCCGTCCCCGAGTTCGGCCCCATCCCAGGACCTGGCCCCGGCCCTTCGGACGTCGTACGTGCGGACACAGCACCTCCACCCACGGCTCCTGCGGGCACCGGACCTCCGGGCACCGGACCCGCGGGCGCCGGCTGGTCGGGTGGCAGACGGCCCGGGGGTAGCGACGGGACGGGGGGCATGGCTCCATCCTCACAGCCCATCCGGGCCATCATCCCGCCTGGGCAGCGGTGCCCCGCTCGACCAGCGCGTCGGCGAGGCGAGGCAGCACGCTACCCAGCGGCGCATCCACCCGCACCACCGCCCGGCCGTCCCCCCGGGTGGGACCCTGGTTGACGATCGCGACCGGAACACCGAGTTCGGCGGCCCGCAGGACGAACCGGTAGCCCGACATGACCGCCAGCGACGAGCCGAGGATCAGCAATGCCTGCGCGCTCTCCACCAGCGCGATCGCCCGGGCCAACCGAGGCCGGGGCACCGTCGCGCCGAAGAAGACCACGTCGGGTTCGAGGCGGTCACCGCCGCAGGTCGCGCAGCCGACCATGACGAACCGGGCGACGTCGGAGTCCGAAAGGGCCATGTCCCCATCCGGGTTGGTGGGCGCGTCGGCGACCTCGAGGTCGGGGTTCGCGGCCCGCAGGCGCGCGTCGAGTTCCCGGCGGGTGCTCTGCTGACCGCAGTCGGGGCACATCACCCGGGACAGCCGGCCGTGCAGGTCGACGACGTTGCGCGAGCCGGCCCGCTGATGCAGACCATCGACGTTCTGGGTGATCAGACCGGTGACGACCCCCGCCTGCTCCAGTCGGGCCAGAGCGTGATGGCCCGCGTTGGGGAAGGCCTCGGCGATCTGACGCCAGCCGGCGTGGCTACGCGCCCAGTACCGGTGCCGGGCGCCGGGCGCGCCGACGAAATCCTGGTAGGTCATCGGGGTGTGGCGGCGCAGTGCCCCGTTCGGGCCACGGTAGTCCGGGATACCGGAGTCGGTGGAGATCCCCGCCCCGCTGAGGGCCACCACACCCCCCGCGGCGACCAGCGCGCACAGCTGGTCGAACGACTCACCGTCGCCCCGGGCACCGTCGGTCCGTTCCGTCACGCCTCCCATGCTGCCCGATCGACGCAGGTCCGTCCCTTCGTCCCAGGTGGTGGTCCTACGGCACCGGTCGTACGGTCAGTTTGCACACCTTGAGGTGTGACCCCGTCCGAAAGGAGCAGGGTGATGAGGACGTCCCGAACATCATTTGATCGGGAGCGGGTGACCGATCGCCGTCGGGCGTACCAGCATCCGCGATCGGCCGGCGAGACCTCGGCCGACGACGGTTTCCAGGTCGGCGACGGTTCTCGCGCCGACGAGGAATGTCAGCCCTACCCCGACGCACAGCCCTACCCCGACGCACAGCCCTACCCGGACGCCCATGCCTACCCGGACGCTCATGCCTACCCGGACGCGCAGGCCTACGAGGACGTCCAGGCGTACGAGCGGGCCCAGGAGTTCGACCGGGCCGTGGCGCTCGCCGATTCCTCGATCTACCACGCCGGAGTGGGCCAGGCCGACCGGCTCGTCGCCGACCCGGTGGACGGGCCACTGGGCGTCCTGGCCCCACCGGGCCAGGCAGCGGGGCATGCCCTGGTGCGGGCCGCCGCGCGCACCGAGTGTCTGCTCGACGCGGAGCCGGAGACCATGCTGCGGGTCCGGGTCCGCTGGCTACAGCTGACCACCCGGGCCGAGGACGATCCCGCGGACACCGCCGGCTCCGAGCAGCCGCCATGGCTCGCGGACGTCCGTGGCGGCGCGCTCGGCCGCGGTCGCCCTCCGGCGCGACGCGTGGCCTACATTCCCCATGACCTCGAGGAACGTGTACCGCTGTGGGTGCTGCTCGCCGCACGACCCCCCGCCCCGCAGCCTCCGCCCGCCGGCTGGTCACGTGGCTGGCTGCCGCATCCGAGCGCGCCCAGGCCCGATCCGTGGGAGCCGCGGGTACGCGCCGTCGGCGGGCCGCAGGAGGCCGGCCGGACCCACGTCATGCGGCTGACCGCGCCGGCCGGACGCCATGTGCGTCCCGTGCTGCGTCCCGGGGCCGCACCGATCAGGGTCGCCTGGGACAGCTGGTCGGTGCAGGGTGAGCTGCGTCTGAGTGCCGGGCTCACCGGCGGCCCACACCCGTTGATCCGCCTGCGCGCCGAGCTGGCCAACACCTCCGGCTGGCATCCCCGGTTGGACGGGGCATCCCCCTGGTCCGCGCGGGACGCCGAAGGCGGGGAACCGACCCCGGGAGCCGGCTGGCCCGAACGGGCTCTGCGGCATGCCCTGATCGGGGCGCACGTCATCGTCGGTGTCGACGACGGCGGATTCGCGCCGCCCGAGGTCGCCCGCGCACGGGCGGTGCCCGTAGCCCGAACGGGCGTCGACGACGGGCTGTGGCCCGTGCTGGTGGGCGAGCTCTTCGCGCCGACCGTCGCCCTGTTCTCGCCGGTCCGACTCGCCGATCGTCGGCGCGCCCAACCCTGACCATCCATTCCGGCCATTCCGGCCGCTGGGCCTAACCGTCTTTCGAGCCAGCCGACTCCGTCGGGTCCGGCTGGCTCGTCGCGGCGGGCGGGTCCGGCTCGCCGGACGAATCCGATCGATGGGCAGGCGGCCGCACGGTGGCCGCGGCCTCAGACGAAGCGGGTTCCCCCACGGCCACGGGCTCCCCAGCGGCCACAGGCTGCCCGGACGCGGCATCGGAGGGAGCGGAATCGGAGGGAGCGGGGTCGGCTGTCGTGGGATCGGCGGTGGGGGGCTTTTCGCCGAAGGTGACGTCGACGCGTTGGAAGCTTTTGAACTGCTCCGCCTGGGCGTAGGAGGTGTAGGCGCGGCGGTCGGAGTCGGTGAGGTCGACACGGTCGACGAACGGCGACAGCAGGGAACGCGGGAACAGTCTGTCCACCCGCACCGCGTTGATCTCCATCGCGATCACGATCATCACCGCGAGGAAGTACAGCCAGGTGATCAGGCCCAGGACCAGCCCGAACAGGCCGTACACCTGGGTGGAACCCTGCAGCTGGTGGGCGATGTAGTAGCCACCGAGGATCTGTACGGCCTGCCATCCGGCGGCGGCGAAGACCGCTCCGGGCAGGATCTCCATCACCCGAACGGACCGGGCGGTCAGTACCTTGAACCCGACCAGGATCAGGGCCGCGTTGCCCACGATGGCCAGCACCACCGCGAGCGCCTGCAGCCCGGCCGCGAGCCGGCCGAACGCCGACGCCCCGGTGGTCACGGTCGACAGGACCGTGGTGAGGATGAGACCGAGGCCCAGCAGGCCGATCAGGCTCAGGCTGCGCAGCCGGGCGAAGAACGGGTTCGGTCGAGACCGTCGCGGCACCGCCCACACCGTGTCCAGCGCGTTGCCGATCGCGCGGGCCACCCCGAGACTGCCGAAGATCGCGCCGATCACACCGATCGCGACCGCGGTGCCGCTGCCCTTGAGGGCCTGCACGTCATCCCGCAGCTGATCGCCGATGATCGGGAACTGGCCGAGCGCGGAGTTCACCAGCTGCTCCTGCAGATGGTGATGGCCGTTCAGGACGAACGCGAGGCTCGTGGTGAGCAGCAGCAACAGCGGGAACAGCGACAGGAACGCGTAGAACGTGATCAGCGCGGCCAGGTAGCCGCCCTGGTCGTCGGCGAACTTGTACAGCACGGCGATGACGAACCCGAGGCCGCGATGGCGTCGCTGAGCCCGGTCCAACCGGGCACCAAGCGCCATCCCGCGTCTCCCCCACCCCTGCGCCGTCACTGCGTAGTCCCCCGTCCGGGCAGGTCACACACCCGCCGGACCAGACCATGTCATCGGATTTGCGCCGTGGATACCCTGGCCTTCAGGCCGGGGAGGAAACGGCGCCCCACGCTGGAACGCATGAGC
>NZ_JALKFT010000017.1:76464-131496 GCF_023242945.1 Frankia umida | reverse complement strand
ACTGGCTCCTTCGGACGCGGCGGCGCCCAGGGCGGCTCGACCGGCTCCTTCGGACCTGGTGGCGCCCAGGGCGGCTCCACTGGCTCCTTCGGACGCGGCGGCGCCCAGGGCGGCTCGACCGGCTCCTTCGGACCTGGTGGCGCCCAGGGCGGCTCGACCGGCTCGTTCGGTAACGGTGGCGCCCAGGGCGGCTCGACCGGCTCGTTCGGTGGCGGCGGCGCCCAGGGTGGCTCCACTGGCTCCTTCGGACCTGGTGGCGCCCAGGGCGGCTCGACCGGCTCCTTCGGACCTGGTGGCGCCCAGGGCGGCTCCACTGGTTCGTTCGGTGGCGGCGGCGCCCAGGGCGGCTCCACCGGCTCGTTCGGTGGCGGCGGTGCCCAGGGCGGCTCGACCGGCTCGTTCGGTGGCGGCGGTGCCCAGGGCGGCTCGACCGGCTCGTTCGACTAATCTGCCCGTAGCACCAAAATACCTTCCCTGTACGTAGCCAACGGCGGCCCTCCCGTTTCCCTTCGTGGAATACATTGAAACGGGCGGGAGACGGAGGGCTGCCTCTACACCGACCACGGCAAAAGCCACAACATCGCGAAGGTTCGCCGACACGACGGAACCGAGCATCCGGTTACCCCAACCTGACCGGTATATTTGAAATCTTCCGCAACACGCCGATGCCAGCGGCCGGCTGTTTCAGCGAAGCAATCATTATTCTCTCGCCGAGACGCTTTGGATCCTAGTTTCGAGCGGGGACGTCATGATTCTCAGGAAAAGCTTGCCCGCCTTGTGGCTGACTGGTGGAATATCCGCCATCACCATCCTGTCTGCGGCGCCAGCAAGAGCCAACATAGCCACGCTGTTCGATACGCCTCCAACCTACGCAGCGATACCGGGACAAACGTCCGACTACAGCCTGCCAAGCTGGCACGAAACGCTGCCATGGACATGGGACGACAAGGAAAAAGAACTGTTCCCGAGCGTCCCGGCAATCTCGATAGTTTCAGTTTGGAACACCGCGATCGGCGGTCCTACCAACGCGTTCGGACCGGGCGCCAACGCACAGGGCGGGTCCACGGGAACCTTCAAGGAGAACGGTTCCCAGGGTGGCTCCACCGGCGCGTTCGGGGCGGGTAACGCCCAAGGCGGTCTGACCGGCTCGAGCGACGGAGTGACCACCCCGTTCGCACCAGACGATGCCCTCGGCGATGGAACAACCGGCTCCTTCACACCGGACAGCATCACCAGCACCACCTCCGGCTCGTTCACTCCGGCCAGCATCACCGACAACACCACCACCGGACCGTTCGCACCGGACAGCATCACCGACAACGGAACAGCCGAAGGGTTCTGGCCGCAGGACACCCAGGACGAGTCGGCGGCCCCCGATCTCGGCAGCTACGACCCCGTCCACCAGTTCCTTTATAATCTCTATTCCTTTTTTTCCTTCATCGGCTCACTAGGACTCCAGAGCCTTCAGTCCACACAGCCAACTGGAGCCGCGGGGAACAGCTGAGGTCTGCGCCGGCCGCTTCCTGGCTCAGGTCGAGGGAGTAGATGCACGCCCGTCCACGGTGTGTTGCCGGACCGCGACGACGAGGCGGGGCCACCAGGGCCGCACAGGTGAGAACCCGCCACGCGGACCGCACCCGGCAAGCATCGGCGAAGGGCACGACGATCCGGCCACGCCGTCGGCCAGCAGACGGTGAACGCCAGGTTTGCGCTGGCCGAGACGGTGGGTACCTCGGGATCCATCCAGTCGTCGATCATCGGCCGAGCCGGGCGCCGATGATCAGCATCTGTCGGAGGCCCCTGTCATGCTCTGGACTCTGCTCACGTGGATTGTTCTCGGTCTGATCGCGGGTGCTGTCGCCCGGCTGCTCGTGCCCGGACGTGATCCGATGAGCGTTCCCGCGACGATCCTGCTCGGCGTGATCGGCTCGTTCGTCGGTGGTTTCCTCGGCTACGTCCTGTTCGACAAGGACTTCGGGGAGGGAGCGCTGCAGCCGTCGGGCATCGTCGGGTCGATCCTCGGTGGCATCGTGGTGCTGCTGATCTGGCGTGCCGTCGGCGGTCGCAGCCGCGCCCTGCACCGCTGAGGCTCGTTCACGTGGGACGTCCGTAGCCGGCGTCACGCCCCCGTTTCGTCCCCCCGATGCCCACCGTCGCCGCCCCGGCCAGACGGTGGGCATCGGCCGTTGGGCGATAGCCGGCGGCTGCCCTTCTGGCCGTGCGCCCCCACCCTTGATGCCGACCCCGACCCCGGCGCCGCTCGCCGCGCGCAGAGAGCAGCTCGGCAGAGGTTTCGCCTGACCGTCTCGGCTCAGGGGCGTCGGATGAACCGGATGCTGTACGGCTCGTATCCCAGGCTTGCGAAGAACGCCTGGGCATCCGCGTTGAAGCTTCCCGTGCTGAGACGCAGAACGTCCAGCCCGCGGTGCGCCGCGTGCTGTTCCGCCGCGGCCATCAGGGTTCGCCCGACGCCGCGTTTGCGCCGGTCGGCGCGGGTGCCGAGATGGTGGATGTGGAGGTCGTTGGACGACCGTTTGAAAGCATCCCCTTCTCGACGCTGCTCCTCGGCGTACAGGTAGCATCAGGCGCCGTGAACTCGGCCGGCTGCGCGCGGACATGCAACTCCTGCACAGCGGCGTTCAGGGCCCCGAGCGTGGCCACGTCCGACGCTGTCGCCGGTCTGACCACCAGCCCTGCGAGGAGACGATCGCTGTCCACGCGATCATTCTAGTGACCCGGGAAGCCGCGTCTGGGTATCACTTCCAAGGTCTCCTACGCCGACGTCGCCGACGTCATGCTCACCCAGCTCACCAGTGACGCCTTCGTCCGCCGGGCCGTCGCCATCACCTCCCAAGCGGATGGCGGAAGATCCGCTGACCCGCGGGGCCGCATCCGGTGGCCGGACGGGCGGCGCTTCGGCGATCGGGGTGACGAACCACCGTTCGGTTTCCGGTCCGTGCGGGCAGCGCGCGGTGGCGGGCGCGTCCCGCACGGACCGGTGCGCGGGCACCGTACTCAGCGGCGTCCCACGCCCGGCTGGTTGACACGGGGCGGCACGTAGACCCGGGGTGGTGTGTAGACCCGGGGCGGCACATAGACCACCGTCGGCCCGGAGGTCGGCGAGGCACTGGTATCGGGCACGGTCCCGTAGACCACGCCCGGCCGGTAGACCCGTGGGGGCACGACGACCGCGCCGGGTCGGTCGACCCGGGCGCCTCCCACGGGTCGCGCCTGCGCCGCGGCGACGGGCAGGAGCACGAAGGCCACGGCAATGGCGAGGAACAGGGCGAGCTTCGACAACAACGTCCGTTTGAGGATCATGTTCTGCTTCCCGTCGTGGGGTCACGGCTCGTGGAGACGCCGCTGGGCACTGGACGGTGGCCACTTCGTCACGACGATGTCACCTATAGCACGGATTCGATCGCCGCCGGTTACAGCATGGGCGAGGTGGGACGGATACGCCACCGGGGCCCGGCAGGGCGGGTTCCGCACCTCACTCGGGGATGAAGGACACCCCACCACGGCCCGGGCGATCAGCGCTCGCGCGGCGGGCCAGGCGCTCCCGGGCGGGGCGCGGAAGGCGCCGTCGTCCAGGACGGGAACGGCGGCGCCCGCGCCAAGGTCGGCGGCCGCCGCGTCGATGCCGCCAGACACCACAGGGCAACATCGCACCTTCGCCCTCCATGTAAAGGAGGCTTGACATCGCACCTTGATGTCAAGCATCCTTTACATCATGCGGAACTCGGTCCGGGCGCTGAGAACAGCCAGGGGGATGTCGCAGGCCGAGCTGGCAGGTGCGCTGCACGTGTCCCGCCAGACGATCAATGCCATCGAGACCAGCCGATACCTGCCGTCGCTGCCGCTGGCCATCCAGCTCGCCCGTTTCTTCTCCACCCCGGTCGAACAGCTCTTCGACCTCGACGACGACGGAGGCAAACGATGACCACCTCACCGACCCGCACGCCTCGGCCACCACGAACACACCGGCTGGGCCGACTGGCCACCACCGCCGTCCTGCTCCTCGGCGGCGGCGCCATCACGCTCGGAGCCTGGCTGGGCGGCGACCGCGACCTGGCGCTGGTCCTGGCCGTCTTCTACGTGGTCATCGGTGTCGTCGCCTTCGTGGTGGCCGGCGGTCGCAGCGACGTCGCGGCCCTGCTGCGGGTGGCCGGCGACGAGCGGCAACGCTCTCTCGATTTGCGCGCCACCGCCCTGTCCGCGCTGGCGATGGAAACGTTCTGCGTGGGTGGCCTGGTCGTCGACCTGGCCCGCGGGGGCAGTGGCTATCCGTGGGCGCTGGTCTGCGCGGTCGGCGGCGTGTCCTATGCCATCGCCCTGGCCGTCGTGCGCACCCGCCACTGACCGCGGGCCTCGACCACCCGACTCGGCGGTCGAGGCCGGCTCCGCCTCACCTCAGAGCGAGCGGCCAGGCGTCAAGGACCTCACGTGCTGCCCCACCCAGCACCCGTCAGCGCCGTGCGCGCCCCTTCCGCTACCGGATATGTGGATGATCGCCGACAATGACCCGGTGACCACCACGGGGGATGACGCCGCCGGACCACCGCTGCCAGCAGAACTCATCACCGCGCTGGACGAGACGGACGGGGCGTGGGACGGCTGGCAGGCCGCCGACCAGCGGACCCGCACCCTGTTCGCGGAGTGGGTCGCCAAACCCCGCACGGCCCGCCTACGCCGGGAACGCGCCGCGATCACCGCCGAGCACGCCGCCCACGGAGTGCTACGGCACGCGATCGAGCGCCCCGGCCTCGCCGAGGCAGGCGTCGAAGCGGGCGTCGAGACCGGCGTCGAAGCAGGCGTCAGCGCCGCCGCGCCCGGCGTGTCCCGCTGGCTGATCCACACCCTCGGCAATATGATCAACTGATCGCCGAACTGATCACGTGGGCACGACGATGACCTGCGCCGAGGCGGCAGGCCGTGAGACGCGCCCCAGCGCCACCGCTGGATTCGACGGCAACCGGCGGCTGCGGAGTTGCCCGTGCCGCGCGCCCGAGAAGATCGACACAGCGGCCGCGTCACCGTCGGCAACCGGTCGGCGGCGTTCGGGCTTGTATGGAGGTCGGATGCGTATCGAGGGTGAGGGTGGGGTCGTGGACCGCCACGGGTCGCGGGTCGCCCGTGCCGTCCGCCGCAGGCGCTGGCGGTCCGCCGCCGTCGTCGCCGCGGCGGTCGTCGCCCTGGCCGCGTGCGGCGACCCTGGCCGCGAGGGCCCGGCCGCGATACCGGCCGGGTCGGCCAGCCCGGTCGGACCCCCGCCTGTCGTGCTCCCCGCCGGCCCGGAGGGAAAGCCGGTCACGCTCCGTTTCGTCGAGACCCAGCGGCTGCTCGACCTCGATGCCGACGCCGAGGCAGCGGTCGTCCACCGCTGCGTCCCGGGAATCAACGGCAGCCCGGGGTCGTCGGACGGTGGCAGCCGGTTGCTCGTCGCGGTCGACGGCCCCCTGGTGCTCGTCCAGAACAGTCAGGGTCTGGCGGCCTGCCTGGTCGAGCTGGTCAGCCGCGACGGCCCGCCGGATTTCTCCTGGTCCGACAAGCCCATGCTCCAGTGGTGGCACTCGGAGCGCAGCCCTGACTTCTCCCGGCCACCAGGGGCACCGATCGAGGTGTTCAACACGAGCGCCACGGATGGCGTCGTGGCCGACTGGGTGCACCCGACCTGGTTCTGGCGTGCCTTCGGGCGGGTGTCCCCGCAGGTGAAGGAGCTGTTCGCCGTGATCCCGAGCGGGGAGGCGATCCACGTTCCCGTCGGTACCACGGGTGCGTTCGCCCTCTCCTGGCGCAGGACGGTCGACACACCCGAGCAGGCGCGGCTCCAGCCGCCGCTGTCGCTGTTCGCCCGCGACGGCACCGGCCGGGTACTGCCCTCGGTGACCCTGCCCTGATCCCGGGGCGGCGGTGGGTGCAACTGTCCCGCTAGGAGGACGACCGGCGGTAGGTCAGGAAAAGCGCACCGCTTTTCAGGACAGTGTGGTCGGCCAGCATCCAGGTTCTCGGGTCGAACACGGCGGCGCGGGAGAACAACGGGATGCCGGTGCCGAGGGTCAGCGGCCCCAGCTTGACGACAAGCTCGTCGATCTCCGGGTAAAGAACGCCGGCGAGCTCACCCCCACCGACCAGCCAGAGGTCCTTCCCGTCCAGTTGTTTCAACTCCCGCACCGTCGTGACCGGATCGGCGGCGACCAGCTCCACCCCCGGGTCCGGACTCACGGTCAGAGTGCGCGAGAACACCAGGTGCCGCAGGTGCGGGAAGGCGTTCGTCAGGCCGGCCCGCAGCCCGACCTCGTAGCTGCGCCGGCCTTCCAGGACGGTGTCGAAACGGGTTCCCGGGGCGGTGACACCCAGGGCCAGCCGGGCAGGGCCGGGCAGGGTCTCCGGGTACTCGGCGACGAGGTGATCGACATAGTCCTGCGGCACCGGCCAGAACCCGTCAGGACCGGTGGGATCGGCACCGTCGGGACCCGCCACGAACCCGTCGAGGGTGGACGCCACGAAATAGACCAACCTGCGCACACACCACTCCTTCCCGCCGGCAGCACCGACGCCGGTCACAGCTGACGGCACGTTCCACGGACGAACCCTACCCATCCGAGATCCGGCGCCCCGACGCTTCGGAGAAGGCCGCCGAGTACCTGGCCGGGCGCACGGCCCTGGACCTCCAACGCCCGGCCGATTCGGTCGCTATGCCCGCACCGATGTCGAAGGCCTGCGTCATGACCGCTGACCAGCCTGAAAGGTGCGAGCCGAAAAGCGACGCGACGTTCTGGCCCTCAGGGCGGTGATGCCTCTCGTGCCCGGTCCGGCGTGCCTGCCGAGACGCGCTCCGCGGTCAGTGGCGGTATCCGGGAGTGGCCGTGTTCAGGTGTGTTCGGGGGCCGGTGCGGTCGTAGCGGCCTGTGCGTTGTCCCAGACGTCGGCGGCGATGGTGGCCCACAGATGTTCTGGGAACTCGTGTCCCATGTCGGGATAGGTGGTCAGCCGGGCACCGGGAATCGTTTTTGCCAGGGTCCGGGCGGCGCGCAGGCGAATCCAGGGGTCGTCCTCGCCGTGGATGACGAGGGTGGGTGTCTGGAGCCGGCGTAGCTGGGCTCGGAGGTTCGTGGCGGTGCGGGCCGCGGCGAGTTGACGGTGAGTCCCGCCGGGGTCTTGGTCGCGGTCGATGGAGGCCTCGGCGGTGGCACGCACCCATTCCTCGTCGATCGGGTGTCGCCGCGAACACATGAGCAGGTAGGTGTCGACCAGCCGCCGCACGTCCCCTTCGCGGGTGTTGTCGTAGCGTTTGGTGGCCAGCCGCAGCAACGTGCCGATCTTGAGATTGCGCAGGTTGCTGAGCGCGCCGCCGGTCCCACCGGCCATCGCGGACACCAGACTGCGCACGCGGGAAGGATGGTGGATCGCGACCAGCTGCGCGAGCGTGGCCCCCAGCGACTCCCCGAGCAGATGGGCGGAACTCCAGCCGAGGTCGTCGAGGACCGCGACCGCGTCGCCGACCATGTCGTCGACGCGGTAGGCCGGGCCGCCACCACGTGCGGTGAGCGCCCGCCCGGTCGTGCCGGGCGCGTCGGCGAAGTGGGTGGACAGGCCCGCGTCGCGGTTGTCGAAGCGGGCGACGGCGAACCCCCGGTCCGCGAGCTTTCGGCAGAAACCGTCCGGCCACCAGATCATCTGGAAGGTCAGACCCATCATCAGCAGCAGTGGTTCACCGTCGGGTGGACCGAACGTCTCGTATGCGATCTTCACGTCGCCGTGCTGGGCGAAGGACATGGTCACCGGCGTCTCCGTTGCGGTGAGGTGGTGCAACGAGGCAGAACCCTTGGCAATGCAACTGACATGCTAAGGGGGACGTGGCACCGATGCAATGCGCTCGCATTGCCAAAGGGGGTTGTGATGCCCAAGCGGGTGGACCCGCTCGAACGGCGCCGCCACATCGCGCAGGCGGTGTTCCGGGTGACCGCCAGCCACGGCGCCGAAGCGGTCAGCCTGCGTGACGTCGCGGCCGAGGCCGGCGTGTCGATGGGGATGGTCCAGCACTATTTCCGGACCAAGGACGAGATGTTGCTGTTCGCGCTCGAGCACATGCGCGAACGCGTCGCCACACGCCTGCACGCACGGCTCGCGCATCTGCCGGAGGCCACCCCCCGCGACCTCGCCCGCGCGGTGTTCACCGAACTGCTGCCCACCAGCGAGGACAGCCGAGCCGAGGCGGCCGTGTCGGTGGCTTTCTACTCCCGGGCCGCCGTCACGCCGGCCTACGCCGCGGCACTGTCCGAGGGCCTGCGAGGCCTGCTCGCCGCCACCACCGAACGACTACGCGCCGCCCAGCGCGACGGCCACCTGCACCCCGACCTCGACCCCGAGCAGGAGGCCGCATCGCTGTTCTGGCTCACCCACGGTCTGGTGGGACCGCTCCTGGCCGGTCTCTACACCCCCGCGCAGGCCCTGGCGATCCTCGACCACTCCCTCGACCGGATCTTCATCGCCGACGTGCCGACTAAGGACCGGCGGTGAGGACACGGGTCACAGCCGCCGCGACGGCGGGAGTGAGGCGCGGGTGGTCGAGCGCGGGCAGCAGCGCCTCGGAGGGTGTCGCGGCGACGAGGGCGTACACGGCGGCGACCCGAGCTTCGATGGTGATCGGCCGGCGGACGGCGACGGCCGCGCGCAGCAGCCCGGGCAACGCGTGCAGCGGACGGGGCCCCGAGGTGGCAGCGGCCAGCGGAGGAGGAGTCTCCGGGCGGGCACGCAGGACGAACACGCCCTGCGGCGGCGCCGCCAGCCCGATCAGATCGACGATCAGGTCGAGGTCAGGGGCCAGCCGGTGTAGCGCTTGGACGCCGTACTCGATCGGGTCGTAGAGCGTGAGATCGCCGATGCCGACCGCGATCAGCAGGCCGGCCAGGTCCCCGCCTCGGGCGGGATCGACCACGGCCACGCGGGCGCGGCCCGGGGTGATGCCGCGCGCCCGCAGGTAGCCCAGCACCGCGGCCGTGGCGGCGACGGCGAGGCCGTCGTTGACCGTGTCGAGCAGCAGGTGGGAGTCGGCCGCGAGCGCGGCGCGGGCGGCGTCGACGCGGTGCAGGTGGGTGTGGACCAGGACGGTGGCGGCGAACCCCGGGGCGAGCAGGCCGATCGCGGTCGCAAGATCGGCAGGGTCGCGGGCGGCGACCGGCAGCGGGACGACGTCCAGGCCGGTGGCCAGGTGCAGGTGCAGCGCCTGGGACTCGACCGCCGGCAGGGCGGCCTCAGGGGCGAGCGGCTCGAAGTCCAGCACCGCGCTGGCGTCGGTCAGCAGCGCCACCCGGCGGGAACGGCCGGTGACCCGGTCGACGTGGCGGGGATGGTCCGCCAGGTAGTCGATGACGCGTCGGTCGGCGTCCGCGTCGGACAACGCCAGGTCGTGGCTGGTCGTGGTCGCAGCGCAGGCCCGCTGGACGAGCTTGCCGGTGGACGCGGCGACGAAGACCAGGTCCTCGGCCAGCAGCAGATCCGCGCCCAGCCGTTGGCGCAGCGCACTGACAAGCCAGCGCAACGTGGGGTCGCCGTCGGCGTCCAGGGTGATGTGACGATCGCCGACGGGATCCGACTCGTCGGAGTGCACCGTGATCGTGCCGGGAGCATCAGCCACGACCGCCGCGACGGTCGCCGCCGCCGATCCCGGGACGCGGACGCGGATGCTGTAGGCGGGCTTCGCCCCGGGCGGATTCGAGATCATCGCCTCGACGCCCTGACATCCGGCCCGGACGGCGCCGTCCAGGACCGGGGCGCTCGGTGCGGTGCGGCTCCCGCGGTCACCGCACACTCGTCTCGGCCCCACGGAGCTGCTCGAGCAGCCCCGCCTGACCGGCGAGCATCCCGGTGAGGATCCGCCGCGCGGCCTGCATCAACTCGGCCACGTCGACCCCGGCCAGCGCGTAGACCACGGTCGAACCGTCGCGGGTGGCGGTCACGATCCCCGACCGGCGCAACACCGCGAGCTGCTGCGACAGGCTCGAGGGTTCGATCTCGATCGCTGCCAACAGATCCCGCACCGGCATGGGCCCGGCCTGCAACAGCTCCAGCACCCGGATCCGCACCGGATGACCCAACATCCGAAACAGCTCCGCCTTCGCCTGGTACAGCGGCACCTGCACCGCAGCCCCCTTCCTCCCGGACGCCCCACACACGACGGCCGAGGCCACGAGGTTCCACGTTCGAAAACTACTACATAATCAATTGAAAAATTATGCAATTCGTTGTCTTCTGAAGAAAGACCAGGACGAGTCCCGGCGGGTCTGGGCGTTGGCGATGCCAGAGGGCAGAGGATGCACCAGGACACCGGCGACACCCTGCGCGGTCGTAGTGGTACTCGGCGTCGTAGCCGCCGACGGTGCCGCGTGGACCTCCGCCGCCTGGTCTCAGGTGAACAGGCGGTCCCAGGCGGCGAGCATGGCGCCGCGTCCCCGGGAGATGTCCGCCGGACGGTCGAGCAGGATCATGCCTGCCCCCCATCGCCGCGTGAACCGACGAGCCCCGCGTCGTCACGGTGGGAGGACGTCTCCCCGCACCGGACCTCTCACGCCTGCGCGACGAGAACGCGCAGCCGCGGGCAGGCTCCGCCGACGATCAGACGCCCGGGTGGGGACGTGGTCGGCCGGTCGATCAGTCCGTGAGGATCAGGTTGAGCTCGGTGCTCAGATCGCGGGGGTCCATGCCGGGTGCGGGTTTCGTCAGGTGGACCTCCCATCTCGTCGTTCCCGCGGCGAGGCCATCGCGCGGTCCGTGGCGAATCCGACCTCAAGATCGACGGTGGTGGCGTCGTCGGCGACAGCCGGTTCGTAGCAGAACGGGCCGAGGTGTTCCTGGTCCTCCGCTTCAGTGGAAGCGTGACTGGTGTCGATCGTTTTATCCTGGGTGCTCGCAGGAAAGGAGCAAGGAGCGAGGTGGACTGGGGCACACTGGTCGCGACCGCCAGCGGCGCGGTCATCGCGATCGCCGGCACCGTCCTGGCCGATCATCTGCGTGGCCGGCGCGACGACGACCGAGGCCACCTGCTGCGGCAGCGGGATGCCTACATCGCGTTCATCGTGGCCGCGGGTGTCTGTCACACCCGGCTGCGTCAGATCGCCCAGGACAACACCGGCAGCGGTGACCCCGATGCGGCGTCGCGGGCGGTGCTGGCCGATGCGGGCATCTACGACGTGCGCGAGCGGCTGTTCATCGACGCCACCGCGACAGTCGCCGGCGCCGGCCAGGCGATGTTCGAGCGGTTGCGCACGTTGCGGCAGGTGGTCGCCACCGGAGCCGGCCTGTCGTCGGCGCCCTTCCATGACGCCTACCACCCCTACCTGGACGCGGTCTGGCGCTACCGGGCGGCAGTTCGCGCCGAGTTGGAGACCACCGCCCTGTCGCCCATGGTCTTCGGCTGGGACAGCTGGGACGGCAACGATCGCTGCCCGATCTGCCGATCGGCCGCCAGCGGCGCCTGACCGGAGACCGGTCCACCCCGGCCGCGCATCGCCAGGTTTGTCCACCGGACTGGCCGCATCTCGTCACCTCCGCATGGGCTCAGAGGTCACTGGATCTTGCCAGGACCCGTTGCGGGGCGTGGTGGTGGCGGGGGTGGATTGCCCGCTGCGAAGGTGATGCCTGGCTTGGTTGCGGAGAGTGGCCGGGCCGGTGGGCGGGGGTGCGGAGGCGGAATCGTGGGGCTCCTGGCGACGACGTGTGGCCTTTGCTACCGAGCCGGGCCGCCCAACAGCGGCCAGGATGGACTTTCTACCGGGCGTAGAATCTCGGGGGTGCGACGACAGGGGCAGGTCCGGGCTGGTAGCCGTCACCGCGAGCGGGCGCGGGCGCCGATCGGGCGCGTGGTGGCCTGCCTGCTCGTGGCGCTGCCGGCGCTGGTGATCGGGCTGGCCGCACCGGCCTCGGCCCACTCCCGGCTGGTGTCGACCTCCCCGGCCGCGGACGCCACCGTGGCGGACCCGCCGACCGAGGTCACCCTCACCTTCAGCGAGTCGATCTCGTCCCGCTACACCCGGGTGGCCGTCACCGGGCCCGACGGTGCTCCCCACACGGACGGGGCACTACGGGTGCAGGGCGGTACCGTTCACCAGCCGCTGACGGCGACGAGTAACGGTGTGTATACCGTCTCCTATCAGGCGGTGTCCGCCGATGGTCATCCCATCGGGGGTACCTTCACCTTCACTGTCACGCAGGCCGCCACACCGACCCCCACCACCCCGCCGGACGCCACCCCGCCCACCACCACCTCGCCGGGCGCCTCCGCCGTCACTGTCTCGCCGACGGCCACGGCGACCGACGCGTCCGCCAGCGCTGTCCCGACCCCGGCTACCACCGCCGACGACCCTGACGACGGGGGCGGCATCGGGGGGTGGGGCATCGCCGGTCTGGGCGTGCTCGCGGTCGCGGTGGTCGGGGGCGCGCTGTACTTCGTCCGACGTCGACGCCGTCCGGGAGAACACTGATCATGGACCTCCCCCCCGCACCGGGCACGCCTTCGGACGCGGCCGGCGACAGCGCTGCCCCACCCGACCCCACGGGCGTCCCGGCGGGCTCGGCCACGTCCGAGGATTCCCCTCGACGGGGGACGGCCGGACGGATGCCACCGATCGCGGTGGCCGCGGGGCTGGCGGGGCTCGGTGTGCTGGCGCTGGTGGTCTGGACCGGGCCGGGGCCGCTGCGGCTGCCCGGGCTGCCGTCGTCGGGCACGGGGACGAACTGGGCGCTGCCGATGGCCCAGCTGGTCGGGCGGATCGCCGCGGTGGCCACACTGGGCTGGCTGCTGACCGCCGCGACCCTGCTGCCCTCCGCCCGCGGCGCGGCGCCGAAGACCCTGACCGCGACGGCCCGTCGGTGTGGCCGGCAGGCGGCCAACGCGGCGGTGGTCTGGCTCGTGGCGACCCTCGCCGAGCTGGTCTTCACCCTCTCCGAGGTCTCCGCCCGACCCGCCGGTGACGTGCTGGACCGGCACGCGCTGCGCCTGTTCGTCACGTCCACCGGGCAGGGACGCGCCCTGCTCATCGTCGCGGCACTCGCCCTCGTCCTCGCGATCATCGCCCGGACCGTGACCACGACCACCGCCGCCGGCGCGCTGCTGATCGTCGCGGGGGCGGCGCTGCTGCCGCCGATCCTGACCGGGCATGCGGCGAGTTCCGGCGATCACGCGGTGGCGGTCGTGGCGCTCGCCGTGCATGTGCTCGCCGCGACCAGCTGGGTCGGTGGCCTGCTGGGGCTGCTCTCGGTCGCCCGGCTTCCACTCGCCTCCTTCGGCCCGGCGCTGCGGCGATACGGCGCCGTGGCCACCCTCGCCGCCGCCGCGACCGCGCTCACCGGCATCGGCAGTGCGGCGCTGCGCCTCGGCGGCGTCGAACCGTTGTGGCAGACCCGTTACGGCGTCCTCGTCCTGCTCAAGACGGCCGGGCTCATCGCGGCGGTCCTCCTCGGTGCCGTGCTGCGACGCCGAGTCGTCAACCGGCTCATCGCGACCACCTCGACCACCTCGTCGACGTCGACCACCGCGTCCACCTCGTCAGCCTCGACCACCGCGTCCACCTCAACCAGCGCGTCGGCCTCGACCACCGCGTCCAGCGCGTCCGGTGGTGGTGTCGATGTGGGACGGACGGCGGTCATCGGGCGGTTCCTGCGGCTCGCGGGGGTCGAGCTGATCGTGCTCGTGGCGACGTTCGGGCTCGCGGTGGGGCTGTCCCGCACGGCTCCCCCGGTCGACGACGCGTTCGTGCCGAACGATGCGAACCGGGCGCTGCTCGGCTATCCGATGCCACCGGCGGTGACGGCCTGGCGCCTCGCGCTGGACTGGCGTATCGACTGGGTGTTCCTCATCGGCTCCCTGCTCGGCGCGGGGACGTATCTGGCCGCTCTGCTGCGCCTGCGGGCCCGCGGCGACCGCTGGCCGATCGGACGCACCATCGCCTGGTTCTTCGGCCTGTTCGTCGTGGTCGCCGCGACCTCCAGCGGACTCGGACGCTACGGCCCGGTGCTGCTCAGCGTGCACATGACCCAGCACATGCTGCTGAACATGCTGGCGCCGATCCCGCTCGTCCTCGGTGCGCCGGTGACGTTGGCGCTGCGCGCGCTGCGCCCGGCCAAGGCCCCGCATCGCAGTGGGCCGCGGGAATGGCTGGTCGCCGGGCTGCACTCGTGGCCGGTGCGGTTCCTGACGCATCCGGTGGTGGTCAGCATCAACTTCGTCGGCGGTCTGTACGTGCTGTACCTGACGTCGCTGCTGTCCACGCTCATGAGCAACCATCTCGGCCACCTCTACATGAACGTGCACTTCCTCGCGGTCGGCCTGCTGTTCTTCGAGCTGATCATCGGCATCGACCCGCTGCCGCGCCGGCTGCCGCACCCGGGCCGCATCCTCATGCTGATCGCGATCGTGCCGTTCCACACCTTCCTCGGCCTGACCATCATGGGGACGTCCAACCTGCTGGGCTCGGGCTGGTACGACCGGCTGGTCCGGCCGTGGGGGTCCAGCCCGCTCAGCGACCAGCACACCGCCGGCGGGATCGCCTGGTCGTTCGGGGAGCTGCCGACCTTCACCGTGCTGCTGGTGCTCGTCGCCCAGTGGGCCCGCACCGATGACCGGCGCAACCGCAACCGCGAACGGCGCATCGCCGCCGCCGGTGACGTCGACGTCGAGCTTGACGCCTACAACGCGTACCTGGCGCGGCTGTCCGCTCGCCCCGGCGGAGGCCAGCTCCCGCCCACCGGCATGACGACGGTGCCCGGCCCGATCCGCCCGCCCCGCCCCCGCGAAGCCGCCGACAACCAGGAACCCCCCGCCCGCGGCACCCTCCCGTCCGCCTGACCAGCCGCCCGTCCCGCCGGCTCGGGCTCAGGAACCGGACGCGGCGGAATCCGACGTCGACTTCGCGGAATCCGCCTTCGGCCTCGCGGGTGCCGGCAGCGCGGCTGACGACCCGGCGGGGCCAGCCGACGGCACCACGGATGGCTGCACCACGGCGGCTGGCGGGACCGTGGCTGACCGCACCACGGTGACCATCGGAGTGGAGGCGCCGGCGCGCGTCACCGGGGAGGTGGGGACGGGAGCGCGACCGGCGGCAGCGGTGGTGTTGGTGGTGGTGGTGGTGGTCGCGGCGGGGAGGGTGCGGACGTGGCTGCGCTGGACGTGGGGGCGGTGGGTGGCGGCGAGGCCCTCGCGGGCGGTGGCGGCGGCATCGCGGCGGCGGATGATCACCCAGGCGATCTCGAGCAGCAGGCCCGCGCCGACGGCGATCGCGAGACCGCTCAGGGGGCCGGTGGTTCCGACCAGGGAGAGCTGGAAGAAGTCCTGACCGAACGGGATGACCAGAACCAGCACGAACGCGACGGCCATGGTCAGCACCAGGGCGATCCGCCACCAGGTGTAGGGGCGGGCCACGATCGCCAGGGCCCACAGGGCGATGACGAACAGGGTGAGGGTGGCCATCGACGTCTCGGCCTCGAGGTCGGCGTAGATCGACCGGGCCAGCAGGTAGGACGCCATGGTGGCCCCGCCGGCGATCACCCCGGCGGGGATCGCGAAACGCAGCACCCGGCCGACGAAGTCGGGGCGGGCCCGCTCGCTGTTGGGGGCCAGCGCCAGGAAGAACGCCGGGATGCCGATCGTCAGGGAGCCGAGCAGGGTGAGGTGGCGGGGCAGGAACGGGTACGGCACGCCGGTGACGACGACGAGCACGGCCAGCAGCACCGAGTAGACGGTCTTGGTCAGGAAGAGGTTCGCGACCCGTTCGATGTTGCCGATGACGCGGCGTCCCTCGGCGACGACCGACGGCAGGGTGGCGAAGCTGTTGTCGAGCAGGACGATCTGGGCGACGCCGCGGGCGGCCTGGCTACCGGAGCCCATCGCGACCCCGATGTCGGCGTCCTTGAGGGCGAGGACGTCGTTGACGCCGTCACCGGTCATCGCCACCGTGTGTTTGCGCGACTGCAGCGCGGCGACCATCTCCCGCTTCTGCTGCGGGGTGACGCGGCCGAACACCGAGTGGCGTTCGAGCAGGTCGGCCAGGGCGTCCTGGTCGGTGGGCAGGGTGCGCGCGTCCACCGGATGCTCGGCGCCGGGCAGACCGAGACCGCGGGCGACCGCGCCGACGGACAGCGCGTTGTCCCCCGAGATGACCTTGGCGGCGACGTTCTGCTCGGCGAAGTAGCGCAGGGTGTCGCCCGCGTCGGCGCGTAGCCGCTGGGCGAGCACGACCAGCGCCGTCGGGGTGACCGTGCCCGCGACGGTGGCCGGGTCGGCGAGGGCCGCGTCCAGCGATGTCGTGGTCTGGCCGAGCAGCAGCACCCGCAGGCCCTGCTCGCCGAACCCGTCGGCCTCGGCGAGGGTGGGATGCCCGGCGGGCAGCAGGACGTCGGGGGCGCCGAGCAGCCAGGTGGTGACGGTGTCGGTGTCGTCCGCCAGTGTCGCGCCGCTCCACTTGCGGGCCGAGGAGAACGGGGCGGCCGCCCGCACCGCCCAGCCCGTGGGGGCCGGGTAGGCGTCGATGATCGCCTGCAGGCTCGGGTTGGGGCGGCCGTCCGCGGCGCCCAGCGCGCCGAGCACCGCCCGCACCCGGCCACCCCCGTCGTCCTTCGCACCGGCCTCGGACAAACCCGGCCCGACACCGGGGGAACCGGCGGTGCCGGGGGGCACCAGGCGCAGCTCGGTGACGTCCATCGCGGGTTCGGTGAGGGTGCCGGTCTTGTCCAGGCAGACGACGTCGACCCGGGCCAGGCCCTCGATGGCCGGCAGCTCCTGCACCAGGCACTGGCGCCGACCCAGGCGCACCACGCCGACGGCGAAGGCGACCGAGGTGAGCAGCACCAGCCCCTCGGGCACCATCGGGACGAGGCCCGCGACCATCCGGCGGATCGCCTCGGGCAGGTCGTTGTCGTTGACGAGCAGCTGGCTGATGATCAGCGCGATACCGGTCGGGATGATCATCCAGGTGACCACGCGCAGGATCGTGCTGATCCCCGTCCGCAGCTCCGAGCGGACCAGGGTGAAGCGGCTGGCCTCCTCGGCGAGCTGCGCCGCGTATGCCTGCCGGCCGACCCGGGTCGCCCGGAACGCCCCGCTGCCGGCGACGACGAAACTGCCGGACATCGTCGTGTCCCCGGGCTGCTTGTGCACCGGGTCGGCCTCACCGGTCAGCAGCGACTCGTCGACCTCGAGCCGGTCGGCGGCGACGATCTCCCCGTCGACGGGGATGCGGTCACCGGAGCCGAGCTCGATGATGTCGTCCAGGACGATCTCGGCGGTGTGCAGGGGGGCTGCGATGCCGTCGCGGCGCACGAGGGGACGGGCCTCGCCGACGAGGGCCAGGCGGTCCAGCGTGCGCTTGGCCCGCAGCTCCTGGAACATCCCGACCAGGGTGTTCGCGATGATCACACCGCCGAACAGGGCGTCCTGCACCGGTCCGACGATCACCACCAGGATGAACAGGACGCCGATCAGCGCGTTGATCCGGGTCAGGACGTTCGCCCGGACGATCTCGGCGACCGACCGGCTGGAGCGCACCGGCACGTCGTTGACCCGGCCGTCGGCGACCCGCTCGGCCACCTCGGCCGTGGTCAGACCCGTGAGCACCGCGGGCTGGTCCTGTCCGGCCGGTGGCCGATCCATCGTCTCCTCCAGCCCGTCGCGCGCCACATGCCGCCTCGGCCAGTGCCCAGAGGCATCCCGCCGACCACACCGGTCCGCACACCGCAGGGTCCGCGCGACCACCGTAGTCGACCACACGGATCCATGGCGCGGCCGCCCCACCGGGTCCGTCCCACCGCGCGAACCCGACCGGGCCCGCCGCGCGGCGGTGCGGCCCAGCCCCGTCCGCCCGATCAGTCCTGCGGGGTGCCCGCCTGGGCGTCGAGAACACCGGCGGCGAGCAGGACGAGCAGCAGCACCCCCAGCCCGACCCGGTAGGCGACGAACGGCGCGAAGCTCCGCGAGGAGATGTAGCGCAGGAACCAGGCGATCGCCGCGTACCCGGTGGTGAACGCCACACCGGTGGCCAGCAGCGTGGGTCCCCACGACAGCTCCGCGACACCCGCCACCGACGACGCCGACTGCGTGGCCGCCGAGGCCGACGGGGTGTCGCCCGCGTCCTCGTCGCCCGAACCGATCAGATGCCGCAGCTCGAACAGGCCCGAGGCCAGCACCGCGGGCATCGCGAGCAGGAACGAGTAGCGGGCCGCGGCCTCCCGGGTGTAGCCGAGCAGCAGGCCGCCGCTGATCGTCGCCCCCGATCGGGACACCCCCGGGATCAGGGCCGCGGCCTGCGCGAAACCGAAAAGCACCCCGTCGCGCACCGACAGGTCCTCCAGGGTTCGCCGGGGCCGGGGCAGCGCGTGGCGACCCCTGCGCCGGCCGGAGGCGGCGTAACGATCGGCGCCGCCGAGCACGAGGCCGAGCAGGATCAGGCTCATCGCGGTCAGGCGCAGGTCCCGAAACGGCCCCTCGATGGCGTCCTGGAAGGTCAGGCCGAGCACACCGATCGGGATCGTGCCGAGCAGCACCAGCCAGCCGATGCGCGCGTCCGGGTCGTGGCGCGCCTCCCGGTCCCGGATCGACCGGGCCGACGCCCGCAGAATCCGGGCGATGTCCCGGCGAAAGTAGAGCAGCACGGCGGCTTCGGTGCCGATCTGGGTGATGGCGGTGAACGCCGCACCCGGATCGTCCCAGCCCGCCGCCGCGGCGGTGATCCGCAGATGGGCGCTGGAGGAGACCGGAAGGAACTCGGTCAGCCCCTGGACCAGCCCCAGCATCGTGGCCTGCGGATAGTTCACCGCGCCACCCGCCGTCGATCCCTCGTCGGCCCACCACGCCCAACCCGGTACCCACCCCATATCCGCACGGCTCTCACGCTAACGTCCGTGCACGGCGGGCCTGGCGCGACCCCGGCGCCATCCGGCCGGCGACCGTCGGCTACGGTCGGCCGGCCTCCCGCGCCCTGGCGCCGCCCGGCGTCGACCGGGTGCGGTCGGTGAGATGGCTCGCCGCCGCGACCGCGAGCGCCACCGGCCACTCGACCAGTTCGACCGCGACCAGAGCGCCAAGCCCCAGGTAGTACGCCACCCGCCCCGGCGTCGGCACGCCCAGCGGCCCCACCCGCAGCCGCGCCGGCGGCTGCGGAACCGCCACCTCCAGATGGGCCGTCACGAACGGCATCCGCACTGTCATCTCACGCCGGCGCACCAGCCCGGACGCGCCTCCCCCACCCGCACCCACCTGACCCGCCGGGCCCGTTCCGACCACCCGATCCGACCTGGTGGACGGCACTCCGCGGGTGGTGGCGGTGGCGCCGCGTCCCCCCGTACCGCCACGGGCTGGTGTGCGTCCACCCTCCGCCTGGCGCACCGCGGCCGTAGACCGCCCCGAGGCGACCCGCACCCCGACCGCCCGCGACGTGCTGGTCCGAGGCGCACTGACACGGGACATGCTGGTCCGAGGAGTGCTGGTACGGGACGCGCTGGTCCGAGGGGCACTGGTCCGGGACGCGCTGGTCCGAGGGGCGCTGGTCCGAGGAGTGCTGGTACGGGACGCGCTGGTCCGAGGGGCACTGGTCCGAGGGGCACTGGTCCGAGGAGTGCTGGTACGGGACGCGCTGGTCCGAGGGGCACTGGTACGGGAGGCGCCGCTGGTGCGGGGGGCCGCAGGACCAGGGGCCGGTGCCGGCCGGCTCGGCGCGGGACCAGCCGACGCCGGAGGTGATGCCGACGCGGCCCGTGACGGCGTGGGCCCGGACGGCGTGGGCCCGTCCTGGTCCGGGGACATGAACAGCGGGCTGACGGAGACACCGGTGATCGGGCCGCCGCCACGCAGGACGACATACCCCGGGCCGACGCCGTTGTGCGAGCTCATGCCTGCCATGGAGCCGTACCTCCCCCGCCGGACGATCCCCCCGCCGACAGCCGTCGACATTACGGATCGCATCGATGGGAGCACAGCCTGACAGCAGACCGCCCACCCTGCCACCGCACCACCCACCCACCACCACCTCCACCAGCACACCACCGCCGACGCATCGCCCCACCACGGGCGGCATGTGCGCGGATCGGCCGGGAGATGCGCGGGTCGGCCGGGAGGAGGTGCGGGTCGGCCGGGAGGAGGTGCGCGGGTCAGAGCAGGGCGAAGCCGGTGGCCAGGAGGCGCAGGGCCTCGTCGAGAATGATGACCAGGTCGGCGTCGTCGGTACGCAGCCACTGCTCGTAGGCGGTCACGGCGACACCCAGATGCGCGGCGGCCACCGACTGCGGGATGAGGGCGCTCTCGGGCTGGCCTATCCGCCCGGCGACGAACTCGGCGACCACGTCGCGCCAGCTGGCGAAGCGCAGCGTCGAGTGGGCCTGCAAGGTGGGGGTGCGCAGGATCAGGGCCATCCGCCGGCGCAGCCAGACACCCTCGGCCGGCGGGTAGGTGTTGAACTCCAGGATCGCGTGACGCAGGACGTCCAGCGCGGGCGCGTCCGGTGCCGCCTCGGCCAGGGCCGTGCGCATCACGACCAGGTGCGCGTCGAAGTTGCCCCAGGCGAGGTCGTTCTTGGACGCGAAGTAGCGGAAGAACGTGCGCCGGCCGATACCGGCCTCGCGGGCGATGTCGTCCACCGTCGTCTCGTCGAAACCGCGCTCGGTGAACAGGTGCAGCGCGAGGCGTTCGAGTTCGGCCGCGTTCGTCGCCGGACGTCGGCCGGTACGCCGGCCTTCTCCGCGCGGCGGTGCCACCGGGGCGACCACGGGCTCACCACCCCTCCGTCTGTGCCCACCGTACGTCGGCTGCCAGCCCTGCCGGGAGGCAGGCGGTGGCCGCGTCCCGGACTCTGGCGGGCTGCCCGCGCGACAGCCCTGCCCGTGATGTTCCCATGCCCGCGGGGCGTCTGCCGCCACCCGGGTGCGCTGTTGCTCTCACCAGGCCACCATCATCGGACGGGCCAGCCGGACGGGCATCCGCCACCCCGGATCGCGCCCCGCCAGCCGTGGTCAGAGCAGCCCTGATCAGACCAGCCGTGATCAGGCCAACCGTGATCGTCCCCAGGATATGAGAACATGGTCCCATACCTCGGGACATCTGGATCGCGAGATCGTCGAGGCGACGTGTCATCGCGGCGACATCCTCGCCGCGCAGTCGCAGAGTGGGAGCCACCGTCAGTCACATGAGCATCGTCAGCCCCGCCGCCGTGAGCGCCGCCGCCACCAGCCCCACGGCCACCAGCTCCACAGTCACCGGTCCCACGGTCGCCGCGCCCGTCGCGCTCGCCGCGCGGGCCAGTCGGCTGCGCACCTCCCCCGTGCGTGACCTGCTCGCGCTCACCGCCGACCCGGAGCTGATCTCGTTCGCCGGCGGCCTGCCCGCCCCCGAGCTGTTCGACGCCGAGGGGCTGCGCCGGTCCTACGCCGAGGTGCTCGTCGAACGGCCCCGGGAGGTGCTGCAGTACTCGACGAGCGAGGGTGACCCGGCGCTGCGTGCCGTGCTCGCCGACCGGCTGACCCGGCGGGGCCTCGGGACCGAGGCAGACGATCTGGTGATCACCTCCGGTTCACAGCAGGCGCTGGCGCTGCTCACCGCCGCGCTGCTCGATCCCGGTGACACGGTGGTGGTCGAGGAACCGACCTATCTGGCCGCGTTGCAGGCCTTCGATCTCGCGGGCGCCCGGGTCGTCGCGGTCCCCACCGACGACGACGGGGTGCGGCCCGACGACCTCGAGAAGATCGTCGGTCAGCACCGGCCGCGGCTGCTCTACCTGGTGCCCAACTTCCAGAACCCCACGGGACGCACGATGTCCGCCGCGCGCCGGCACGCCGTCGCCGAGATCGCGGCCCGGCGCGGAATGTGGATCATCGAGGACGATCCATACGGTGAGCTGCGCCTTTCCGGTCAGCCGCAGCCGTGGATCGCGGGCCTGGCCGCGGCAGGCGATCGCACGGTGCTGCTCGGCAGTCTGTCCAAGACCATGGCCCCGGGTATGCGGCTGGGCTGGCTGCGGGCACCGGCGGCGCTACGACGGGCCTGTGTGATCGCCAAGCAGGCCACGGACCTGCACACGTCCACCGTCGACCAGGCGGCGGCCGCGCGTTACCTCACCACCGCGGACCCGGACGCGCGGATCGCGCTCATGTGTGCCGCCTACCGCGAGCGGCTCGACGCGTTGCTGGCCGGGCTGCCCGCGGCACTGCCCGCCGGCAGCCACTGGAACCGGCCCGCGGGCGGGATGTTCGTCTGGGTGCGCCTGCCCGCCGGTCTGGA
Organism: Frankia umida; assembly: GCF_023242945.1. Taxonomy (NCBI): domain Bacteria; kingdom Bacillati; phylum Actinomycetota; class Actinomycetes; order Frankiales; family Frankiaceae; genus Frankia; species Frankia umida. Next base: position 109,238 of record NZ_JALKFT010000017.1, on the reverse strand, counting down.
CGCCACCGCCCTGCTGCCGGCGGCCCTGGCCCAGCGGGTCGCCTATGTGCCGGGCGCGGCCTTCTATCCCGGTGCCGCCGACCCGCGCACGCTGCGGCTGTCGTTCACCACGCACTCCCCGCGGCGCGTCGCCGAGGGCCTCGACCGGCTCGGCGCCGCCTTCGCCGGCGCCACCGGACGAGCCACCGGGCGGGGCTGACCAAAAGGGCCGACTTTCCTGACCTCTCCGGGATGGGGAACCTTTACCGAAACGGGCCGTTTGACAGGGTCGGCACCGGGGATATCCCTCCTCGATCAGCCCGGCGAACTGGAAAGCGGCACTCCTGGCCGCCGCCGGCCCCGCCTGTACCTATGGAGGTTCCCGTGCTCTGGTTCATCATCAGCTTCATTGTTCTCGGTCTTCTCGCCGGCGCTGTCGCCCGCCTTCTCGTCCCCGGTCGTGACCCGATGGGAATTCCGGCCACGATCGGCCTTGGAATCGTCGGTTCCTTCATCGGTGGTTTTCTTGGCTACATCCTGTTCGGTCATGACCTCAGCGAGGGCGCCTTCCAGCCGTCGGGCTTCATCGGCTCCGTGCTCGGCGCGATCGCGGCTCTGCTGATCTACCGGGCCGTCGCCGGTCGTCGCCTGGTCCGCCACTGACCGACGGGCGCGGTCTCGCGGCGGCGGGCCAGCCCACCGCATCCGGGCCGGTGGCCACCCGCCGCCCCCACCACCAGCGCCACCAGCACCAGCGACGTCTCGCCACACCACGCCACCCGTGCCACGCTGTCACCGAGGAACCGTCCGCCTACCCGGCGTGATGATCGGTGTCAGGTGGCGCGGGTGGCGGCGTACGTGGGTCGGCGCGGCGGGATGGTGGGACGGAGGTCGCAGGTGGTCGAGCAGGGTGCCACACAGCCGGGCGACCCGTTCGAACCGACCGAACCCGCCCGGGCGCGGTTCACCGGCTCCCCGCGCCCCGGTGACGACGGCGACAGCGACCTGCGTCCGCTCCTCGACCGCCCCGGCGACCCCGACGCCCCCTCGCCGGGCCCCGCCATCAGCCAGCACGACCAGGCCCATCCCGACGGTGCCGCCAGCCCACCCGGTGCCGCCAGCCCACCCGGTGCCGCCAGGCAACCCGGTGCCGCCAGCCCACCCGGTGCCGCCAGCCCTGGCCGTCCGGGTGTGGGGGAAGCCGCGGGCACCGCTGGGGGGGCGCAGGCACCGGCGGTTCCCACGCCCCGGTCCAGAAGCACCCCGCGGGGCTGGCCGGCCCGGGGCGCACCCCGCGACCCACTGCGGCTGCCGCGCCGGGTCACCGGGCGCACCGGCGCCGAACCCACCCTCCTGGAAGCACCCAGAGTGCCTCCCTCGCTACGCGAGTGCGCCGGCTGCGCACGTCCGGTCGCCCAACCGGAAGGATCGGGGGCGGCCGCCCTCGAAGGTGCCTGCGGAGAATGCGGCCATCGCTATTCGTTCACCGTGAAACTTCGCCCCGGCGAACGGGTCGGCCGTTACACCGTGCATGGCGTCATCGCTCATGGCGGACTCGGCTGGGTGTATGCCGCCACCGACGACAATCTCGGCGGCGACGGTGTGCAGGCCTGGGTGGTCCTCAAAGGACTGCTGGACGCGGCGAACTCGGAGGCGCGGCGCGTCGCCGAGGGAGAACGACGCATTCTCACCACCGTCTCCCATCCGAGCATCGTGAAAATTCTCGACTACGTCGCGCACGCCGGCGAGGACTACATCGTCATGGAGTACGTGCCTGGCATCTCGCTCGCCGCCATGGCCGATGCCGCCCACGCGGAGCAGGCCCGGGCGGGCCTGGGCACGCAGCCAGGTGCGTACCCGGGTACGGGTGCGGCGGGGCGGCCGGTGGTGGCGGACGTGCTGCGCTATCTGCTGCGGGTGCTGCCGGCCCTCGGGCATCTGCACCGGATGGGGCTCGTCTACTGCGACTTCAAGCCGGACAACGTGATGATCACCGCGTCCGGGGTGAAGCTGATCGATCTGGGTGGTGCCCGCCGGCTCGACGACCGGGTCTCCGGGTACCTGTCCACTCCGGGTTACCGCGCACCGGAGCTCGACGACGACGGGGAACGTCCCGCGGGCATCATCCGGTGCGCTCCCACGATCACCACCGATGTCTTCGCGGTCGCGCGCACCCTGGCCCGGCTCGTCCTTGGCCGGTTCGCCGGTTTCGTCGACGCCTACCGGCACACGATGCCGCCCCGCCGGGCCCACCAGCCGCTGCGCCAGTTCGAGTCGCTGGACCGGTTGCTGCGCCGGGCCACCGCGACCGATCCCGACCGGCGGTTCCAGAGCGTCACCGAACTGGCGGACGAGCTGGTCGGTGTCCTCTACGAGATCGTCGCCCGCACCGAGGGACCCGTCCCACCGCTGGCCAGCAGGTGGTTCGACGCCGCCGGCCATCCCACCGGCGAGGCGGGACCGGGGCTCGCACCGGCCGCCTTCGAGGTGCTGCCGGATCTGCGGGTCGACCCGGACGACCCGCACGCGCCGGCGCTGGCCGCCGGTCCCGACGAGGAGCCCGCGGCGCACGCCGCCCGGCTCGCGGCGATCGTCCCGGTGACCACCGAGGTCCGGTTGTGCCTGGCCCGCGCCACCATCCGCGCCGGGGCGTTGGCGCAGACCGCCCGCGTGCTGGACGAGGCCGCCCGGGTCGCCCCGCTGGAGTGGCGGGTCGACTGGTACCGCGGTGTCGCCGCCCTCGTCGGCGGCCAGCCCGAACGGGCCGTGGCCGCGTTCGACCTGGTCTTCTCGCAGGTACCGGGCGAGCTCGCCCCCCGCCTCGCCCTCGCGATGGCCCAGGCCCAGGTCGCCGAACGGGCCGCCGCCGTCGACGGACCCGAACCCACCGGACGAGACGCGCTCACCCCCCGGGCGACCGGTGACCTTCGGACGGCCGGTGACCCCCGGACGGCCGGCGCCTCCCAGGCGGACGCGGCCCGGCTGCGCGCCGCCGACCTGTTCGACATCGTGTCCGCCATCGACCCGGGCGTGACCAGCGCGGCGTTCGGGCTGGCCCGCTGCCGCACCGACCCCCAGGGACGCCTCGACGCCTACCTGCGGGTGCCGCGGTCGTCGTTCGCCTACACGGCGTCCCGGGTGCGGATGATCGAGGTGCTGGTGGCCCAGGCCGCCGCGGACGACACGCCGGGAGCCGGCCAGGCGGCGCTGACCCGGGCCGCGACGATGCTCACCGACCCGCTGCTCGACCTCGGGGAACGGCGCCGCGCCGAGCTGTGCCGCGACCTCTACCTCGGCGCCCTGGACCTGCTCGCCGCCGGCCTGATCGGCGGCGACAACGGTGGACGCGGACCTGGCGGCGGGCGGGCCGACCCACCGCTGCTGCTGGGAGGTCCGATGACCGAACGGGAACTGCGGTTCGGGTTGGAACGCACCTACCGGGAGATGGCCCGGCTCACCTCCGACCGGGCCGGCCGCGTCCGGCTGGTGGACCAGGCCAACCGCGCCCGCCCCCGCACCCTGCGCTGATCCGCCGCTCAGCGCGCGGCGGCGCCGAGACCGCCCAGGGGCGGCTGCCCGGCGACCCGCAGGCCCGGGCGCAGCCATTCGTCGTAGAGCCGGGACCACGTCCCGTCCACCATGATGGAGCGCAGGACACCGTTGACGAAGGAGACGAACAGGTCGTCGTCGGCGGAGTCCCCGGTGATCGGCATCGCGATGCCGTAGGGCTCGTCGAGTCCCCCGTCGGCGGCGAAGGCGGGGCCGAACGCCTCCGGGCCGAGCACCGTGGTGTAGGGATCCTGGGCGGCGAGGCCGGCCAGCAGCACGTCGTCGCCGACGATGGCGTCGACGTCGCCGTACTGCAGGGCGACCAGGCAGTCGGCGAGGCGGGGCAGCGTCACCACCTTCGGGGCCTGCGCCGGTGGGCGGCGGGTGAGCTTCTCCCCCGCGGTGCTGCCCGCCGACGTGCACACCGGACGGCCGGCGAGGGCCGCCAGACCCGTGATGCCGGAGTCCTGGCGCACCAGCAACCGCAGCGTGGCCTCGTAGTAGACGCTGGAGAAACGCACCTGCCGTTTGCGTTCGCAGGTGATGGTCATCGTCGCGACCAGCATGTCGACCATGTTCGAGCGCAGCAGATCCTCCCGGTCGGTGGTGGTCACCGCCCGGAACTGGATGTGGCTGTCCACGTCGGTCGGCCCGAAGACCGCCGCGGCGACGGCCCGGGCGATCCCCACGTCGAAGCCCTCCAGCCGCAGCGTGCGCCAGTTCATCAGCCCTGCCGGCGGCGCGTCGGTCACGATCCCGATCCGCAGGTAGCCGCGATCGTGCGCGATCGTGCGCAGCCGGCTGCCGGCCGGCATCCGACCTGGGGGTGGCAGCGGGGTCAGCGGCGGTTCGCTGGAACGCACGGGACGTCCGTCCGCCTGGCAGGTGCCATCCGGCCGCGTCGCACCCCCGTTCGCGCCCGCACCGCCGCCCGTGCCCGCACCAGCTCCGCCGCCCATGCCCGTATCGGCACCGGCGGCTGGGCCGGGGCCGCCCGGGTCGGGAGGCCCCATCTGTTCGTCCGGACCGGCCGGCGCGGGTGAGGCGGGTAGCGGTCCGGCCTCGATCGGCAGCGGGCGGCGGGCCGTGCCGCAGCCCGCCAGGCCCAGGAGCAGACCCAGCAGCAGCAGGACCGTCAGCGGCACCCGTCCGGCGGGCACCCGGGCACGGGCCGGCCGCCGCCGCGAGGTCTCGACGGACGGGGCGATCGGCGGGGCGTCGGACGGGGCGCTCACAGGAACTCCCGCAGGCGGGGCCACAGGCCGGCGACCGCGGCGATGATCGCGGCCAGGACCAGCGCCGGGCCGGCCAGCCGCAGTCCGCGCAGTTGCGCGCTGGCCCGGTGGACCTCGGTGTCGAACCGACCGCGGGCGGTGTCCACCGCCGTGTCGAGGCTGTCCAGCAGCCGGGTGAACGCGGCGGTGCCCGGGCCGAGCGTGCGGGTGACCGCCGCCCCGAACGCGTCGGACGAGCGAGGATCGCCCGCCGTCGGACCGGTGTCACCGGGGCCACGGGCGGCCGCGACCACCGAATCGGGCGACGACGCCAGCAGCCGCACCACCGACTCGTGGATGCGCAGCCAGGCCCGCAGGTTCTCCTCGAGGTCGGCAGGCAGGCCCGCGCCGGCGGGCGCGTCCAGGGCGACGACCAGGGACCCACGGCGGGTCACCGGTTCGGGCGGCAGCCGATCGCCGGACGGGTCGAAACCCAGTCCCCGGGCCACCCAGGCGAAGTGCTCGTCGAAACGCAGCCCGTTGCCCAGCGCCGCCAGCGACAGGTTCTCGTCGACCCGGGCCTCCAGCGCCAGCGCCTTCGACCGGGCCAGCAACGTCATCGGCCGGTAACCCACGTCACGGGCGGTGTCCAGCCTGGACTGCTGGCTACCGAACGCCACCGCCGTCCAGGTCACCGCCGCCAGGACCGCGCCGGTGGCGACCAGCAGCCCCGGGTTGACCAGCCGGTTGGTCCGCCGGACCAGCAGCACCTGGACGCCGACCAGTACCCCCAGGGCGACGGCGGCGGTCAGCACCACCGCCCACTCGCCGCGGGAGCCGGTCGCGTCCTGATAGCCCCGGTCCACCGCGGCGGCATACCGGGCGACCAGGATCTCGGTGGCGGGCAGGATCTCGGCGCGCATCATCGTGGACGCGGCCCGCAGGTTGGCCTCCCCGATGGACAGCCCGGCCCGGTTGTTCGCCCGCGCCCGCTCGACCATCCCGTTGTAGACCGGGATCTCCTGCGCCAGCAGATCCAACGGGCAGGACGTCGGACCCGCCGCGGCGCTCCCACCCACGGCCGTGCCCTCTCCCGCGATGGCCCGGCCGGACGAACCAGCACCACCGGACGCCCCAGAACCCGCCGACCCCGCCGACCCGGTCACGGAACCATCGGAGGTCACGGTGCCCGGGCCGGCCGGGTGCGGTGGGGCGGGTGGGGCGTCCGACCAGGGCGGTTCGAGCCCTCCGGACTGGCCGCCCGGACCCGCCCCGGGCGGGCCACCGCCATCGGTGCTCTGCCCGAGATCGGCACCGGGATCCACCGCCCCGGCCGCCAGCCGGTCACCGACGTCCTGCGGGCACAGTTTGGGGTCGAGGCGGCGAAGGTCCAGGACGCCCCGCGCCGAGGCGGCCACACTCGTCTCGAACGACACGTCCGACTTGACGGTGTCGTAGCGCTGCCGCTGCTGCGCGGCCGGGGCCGCCCGGTCGACGAGCAGTTCCACCGGTGCGAACACCTCGGCCGCCGCCGCCGCGTCCGCCTGGGACAGCGCCGCACGCAGGTCCTGGGCGGTGGCCAGCGCCCGGCCCTGCCGGGTGAGCAGATCGTCGGTGGCCGCCAGCCGGTGCGCGACCACGCCCCGCAGCGTGACGCCGAACAGGCCCAGCACGAGGACCAGCAGCGCGAGCAGCCCCACCAGGAGAACCTCGGCGTCACAGCGTCCGGCGGCCACCCGGGCCAGCCGCGCCAGACCCGCCGCGGACCGGCGCGGATCCAGACCCGGATGAAAGCGTCGTGGGACGAGGGGCGCCGCGCCGCGCGATCGCACCCTCGATCGCACCCGCGCGTCCGGACCGTGGTCCGGCGGCGACACCACACCCGTCACGCTTACCGAGCGTACGCATCAGGAGGCACTCTGGTTACCACGCGCGACCGTTCGGCCGTTACTGTCCTGCTCCGCGCCCCCGCCGGCGGATTCTCCGTACTGTCGCAGGGATGAGCACATCCGCGTCCGAGCATCCACCCCCGCGGCCGGCACAGCCGCCGGACGGGCCCCCGCCGCCACGGGTCGAACCGACGCCGACCGAGCCGCCGGCGGGGATCACCGACGGCCGGCTGGCGCGTCAGATCGCGTTCCTGGTAGAGATCGACAAGCTCAAGACGGTGCTGCGGCGCAGCAACCTGATCGACCTGTCCCGCAGGGAGAACGACGCCGAACACTCCTGGCATCTGGCGATGCTCGCCGTCGTGCTCGGCGAGTACGCGGCGGCGGACGTCGACCAGGCCCGGGTGCTGCGGATGCTGCTCGTCCACGACCTCGTGGAGATCTACGCCGGTGACACGTTCGTCTACGACGTCCAGGCGCTCGCCGAACAGGAACAGCGCGAACGTGCCGCCGCCGACCGGCTGTTCCCGCAGCTACCCGCCGACCAGGCCGGGCCGCTGCGGGCGCTGTGGGAGGAGTTCGAGCAGCGGCACACCGCCGAGGCCCGGTTCGCCCGTTCCCTCGACCGCGTCCAGCCGTTGCTGCTGAACTTCTACACCGCTGGGAGCACCTGGCGTCCGCACGGCGTGTGCCGCGCGGACGTTCTGGCCCACCGGGATGTGATCGAGCAGGGTTCCCCGGCGCTGTGGGGATACGTCCAGGCGATGCTGGACGACGCGGTGCGCCGCGGCTATCTGCTGCCCTGACCGGCCGCCAGCAGGCCCTCGAGGAACAGCACCGTGCGGGCGGCGACGCTGCGCCGACCCGGACCGACCAGGGGATCATGGCCGCCGGCGACGACGGCGAGTTCGGTGCGCGGCGCGGTCCTGGTGACCATGCGGACCAGCGGGAGCGGACTCACCTCGTCCGCGCCGCCGTGCAGCAGCAGGATCGGCAGGTCCGGCAGGGCCCGCGGCAGGGATTCGACGATGGGCTGCTCGGCCACCGCCGTGTGCAGCGAGGGCAGCCCGAGCAGCACCAGACCGTCCGGGCGGACCGCCGGTGAACCGACCATCGACAGCGCCTCCAACGCGCCGGTGTCGGCGCCCAGCAGCACGAACGGCACACCGGGCATCCGGGTCTCGACGACCGCGGGTATCCGCACGGCACCGTCGGTCACGACGACGAGCTGGTGACCGTCGAGGGCGAGCCGCTCGGTGAGCGCGTCGAAGTCGCGGGCGTTCTGGCCGCGGCCCGGCAGCGCCGCGAGCACGGAGCGGACCTCCCGGCGCACCACGGCGACGCCCCCGGACGGGGACCGCGCCGGACTGGGCCACACACCGGCGGGTCCGGTCTCCTCCACTCGGGGCACCCGCGGCCCAGGTGGGACGGGCGGCACGGGTGAGACAGACGGGACGGGTGGGACCGGCGGGACGGGTGTCTCAGGGGAGACGGGCAGCGCGGGTGGGACGGCCAGCACCAGGGGGACAGGGGGGAAGGCGATCGGGCCGCGGGCTCCCACGGGTGGGGCCTGGGTGATCGCCGGGGCGGGCAGCGTCGGATGCAGGGGCGACGTCATCGGCGCCTCCGTCTCTCTCGCAGGGGGCGGGTCGCCGGGCCACGGCGACCCGTCAGGTCAGGGACGCCGACGTGGCAGCCGCGGGACTCGGTGAGTCGTCACAGCAGGACCACGCTCAGCAGCATGCCCCCAGCGTAGGACGGCGCGCCGGCCATCCGAAAGGGGTAACGGCACGCGAGTGGGTCCGCTGACCGACAGTGCCTCAGGGTTGCCGGGAACGCCGGTCCACCCCATGGCGCGGACGACGACCCGTGGCCGCGGACGACGACGGCCCGCCCGGATGACCGGACGGGCCGATGCCACGGACATCCGTGGACGACGCCTGCGCTCAGGCGCCGAGGCCCTTGGCCTTCGCGTAGCGCGCGGAGACATCCGCCCAGTTGACGATGTTCCACAGCGCGGCCGCGTAGTCGACCTTGACGTTCTTGTACTGCAGGTACCAGGCGTGCTCCCAGGCGTCGAACACCAGCAGCGCCGGGTTGCCGATGCCCACGTTGCTCTGGTGGTCGTAGACCTGCTCGACGAGCAGCCGGTCGCCGGTCGGGTCGTAGGCGAGCACGCCCCAGCCCGAGCCCTGAACGGTCGTCGTCGCCGCGGTCAGCTGCGCCTTGAAGGCGTCGAACGAGCCGAAGTCGGTGGCAATGGCCTCGCCCAGCGCGCCGTCGGGCTTGTCGCCACCGTCCGGGGAGAGGTTCTCCCAGTAGATGGAGTGCAGAATGTGGCCCGAGAGGTTGAAGGCCAGTGTCTTCTCCAGGCCGACGATCGCCCCGAAGTCGCCCTTGTCCCGAGCCTCGGCGATCTTGTCAAGGGTGTCGTTGGCAGCCTTGACGTAGGTCGCGTGGTGCTTGTCGTGGTGCAGTTCGACGATCTGCCCGCTGATGGACGGTTCGAGTGCGCCGTAGTCGTACTTCAGGTCCGGCAGAGTGTACGTAGCCACCAGAGCACGGTCCTTTCCGTTCGCGAGGGATTCGACTGGGGCCCCTGTCCAGGGGCACCCGACGGTTCAGCTGGGGGGTTCGACGGCGCCGACGGCCGCCGCCCCGGACAAGCCGGCCGGACGGGACCGGATAGTGATCATCCGCTGCTCCCCTCCGGCCCGCTGCCAGGAAGGCCATGGATGGACCCCGGCGCCAGGTACAGCGAACCTCCGGGGTGAACCCTATCGCCCCCAGGATCGATCCTGCAGCGCCACAGCCGGCTTCAACCCGGGCGGGCTGCCCACAAAGCGTCGAGCAACCATCGGAAATAACAGTGTGTGACGAAAATGGAGCAGTCCGGAAAACGCGCTTCTCGCATACTGGGACGCCCCCGGGGCACCGCACACCACGGCCCGGCGCCCCCGTTCCCCCCGCCGCCGATCGGCGCCCACGAACCCACGCCCCATCACCCACCTGCGGTCGTCCCCTCCCCGTCACCCGCGACCCGACGAGCCGCACCCCGGACGGGGACCGACTCCGCGACCGGCCGCGGGGCCGCCGTGGGGTGGCGACGGCCGCGCTGGCTCAGTCGTCCTCGTGGATCTGCTGGCTCAGGTAGTTGGCGGCACCGAGCTGGGAGATCAGCTCGAGCTGCGCGTCCAGCCAGTCGATGTGCTCCTCCTCGGAGACCAGGATCTCCTCGAGCAGCACAGCCGAGCCGATGTCGCCACGCTCGCGGCCGAGCTCGATGCCACGCCGCAGCACCTCGACGTTCTCGAACTCGCCGCTCCGGTCGATCTCGAGCTGCTCGGGCACGGTCTCCCCGATACGCAGGGTGTGCAGCCGCTGCAGGTTCGGCAGACCACCGAGATAAAGGACACGCTCGATGAGACGGTCGGCGTGCTTCATCTCGTCGATGGATTCGTGATAATAGTGCTCCGAGATCCGACGGTAACCCCAGTTGCGCTGCATCCGGCTGTGCAGGAAGTACTGGTTGATCGTCGTCAGCTCGTTCGTCAGCACGCTGTTCAGTACTTCGATAATTTCAGCGTCCCCACGGGTCGCCATTAGTTCCACATCCTTCCGCCCACCGTTTCGACCGGACGACCGGCCCGCATCGTCACGATGAGGACCAGCTCGCACGGACGTGGCGCGCCCCGCACGCATCCCCAACGATCTGCGACGACAGCGATACAGACCGAGGGAGGGCAGCGGGCACGCGCCCCTGTCGACATCAGCAAATCACATGGATAAGGAATTCGCAGCACGCCGGGCCGAGATGACTCCACAGGCGCCAGCAGAGCCCTTCACAAGGTAAGCTTGACCAAAGTTAGGGGAGCCTACCCAGAGGTGGCCACACGAACCGACAACAGGCCGCAATAGCCTCGGGATCGGGCACCTTCGGACCCCCACATTAGCCATCTACCTTCGGGTCGGTCGCCGGCAGGAATTGCCATGGCGACGTCATGCCCACCCGTACGCCGATCCAGACGAAGCGTGTGGGAAATCATGTGTACGACAGACGGGCCCAGGCCGGCGCGGCCGGCACCTACGGGCGGGGCCGCCCGCGCGGTCGGACCGGGAGCCTCAGGGCAGACCACCCGCGTCCCAGCCGCGGACCGCGCCACTCCAGCCCCGGTCGATTACCCTACGTGATGACTCGGCCACCAACCTGGCCTTCCGGGAGGTACGGCGTCGATGTTCATCGGACGGCGCACCACCGCCGCGTTGTTGCTGGTCAGCGCCGTGTGCGGAGCCGGCGGCCTGACGGTGCTGCGCCGGGCCGCGGGCTACCCGGAGGTTCTCACCGTGTCCGGCACGGCCACCCTGGCCGCCGTCCAGCAGCACTGGTTCGCCGTCGTCGCCGGGCTCGTCCTGGCGGTGGTGGGCGCTGCCCTGCTGGTGCCGATCACGGTGGGCATCGTCCGGTTGCTGCCCGGCGGCTCGCACCGGCCCCTGCCGATCGTGCTGGCCACCGCGGCCAGCGCCGCCCAACTGGTGGGCCTGCTGTTCTGGCTGTTCGTCGTCCCCGCCCTTTTTGGCCGCTCGACGCCACCGGCCCTGTCCGATCAGGCGACGGTCGTCTTCGACGCCGCCCGCACCCTGTTCGCGATCATGATCGGCGAGGTCGTCGCCTGTGCGCTGACCGCCTGCTGGTCGGTGTCACTCGTGCTCCGGGTGCTGCGCTCGAAGCTGCTGGGACGGCTGCCCACCGACGCCCGCCGTCCCCGCGCCGCCCTGGTCGGACTCGGTATCTGGGGCGCGGTGGCCTCGGCGGGTGTCCTCGGCGGCATCCTTCTCCCCTTCGGCATCCATCCGGCGGTGACCGGCCGGGTGGTCGGGCAGCTGCTGTGGAGCCTGTGGCTGGTCGGCCTCGCCGTCGCCGTCTGGCAACTGGACCCGCGTCCCCCCTCCCCCGCCGCACCCACCCCGACCCGGCCGGACTTCTCCCGGCCGGCACCGCACCCGTCTCTGCCCGCGGCCGGACCCAGCGGCTCCGCGGCTGTCGGCTCCGTCTCCGTCTCGGCCTCCGTCTCCTCACCCGAGACTCCGATCGAGGACGCCTTCTTCGAGGCCATCACCCATATCGAACCGCGCACGACCGCCGACGCCCCGGTATGCGAACCACCGACGCCCGGGCCGCCACCATCCGTGCCATCGGCATCCGAGCCGCCGCCGGGGACCAGCGAGGCGCCCTCGTCGGACGACCCGGCGAGCAGCGGCGTCGCCCTCCGCGCGGCACCCCAGCCCGCCGGACGGGCCATCGGTAACGACGATCCCACCGAACTCGGGATCCTCACCCCGCCCAGCCAGCACACCCCGGCGCCGACCTCCCAGTAGTACGCCATCAGGTCGCGTCGATCATCGCGGCTGCACGGTCGGCGCTCCTGATCCACGAAGGCGCTCCATCGGCCGGCGTGGTCAGGCGGGTGGGCGGTCAGGCGGGTGGCAGGTCGTCCAGCACCGTGCGGGTGTGCGCTCCGGGCTCGGCCGCCTGTGGCCAGGGTGGGGTGTCCCCGGTCGGCCAGGGCGGGGTGGGGGGCGCGACCGGGTGGGAGTGCCCGTCGAGGTGCGCCGTCCACCCGTACTGATCGCTACCGGTCATCCGGACGGCTGCTGCCATGGCGCCCACGGGTGGGGCGATGTGTGCGGGGTCGGCGGTGGCCGTGGGTGCTGGTGGGACGCGGGGCAGGGGGGCGGCGGTCCAGGCGGCCACGTCACGCATGGCTATGTCCAGCAGCTGGCCACCGCCGCGGTGCAGGGCGGCGGCGACGGCCACCGCCGCGAACAGGCCGGTCAGGGGGTCGGCGATGGCATCCGCGCAGAAGACCGGGGTGGGGCTGGGGGTGTGGGTGTGCCACTGCCAGGCGACGAGTCCGCCGGCGACGGCGGCATCGTCACCGAAGGCCACCGGATCGGGGGCGGAGTCGCTGGCGGCGCCGGTGCGTCCATGGGCGGTGATACTCGCCCACACCTGACCCGGACGGGCCGCCAGCAGCACGTCCGGGTCGATTCCCAGGTGGGCGAGGGCACGGGGCCGCGAGGACTCGAGGACGACATCGGCGTGGGCGAGCAGACGGCGCAGGGTGGCCCGGCCGTCCGGGGTGGCGAAGTCGAGGACGACGCTTTCGTGGCCGGCGTGCATCCAGTCGTAGAAGTCGGCGTTGCCCCGGCGGGCACCGTCAAGCCGGCGCACACTCTCCACCTTGATCACCCGTAGGCCCATCCGGCCCAGCAGGTGCGCGCACAGCGGTCCGGCCCACATCGATGACAGGTCGATGACCACGCGCCCCCCGATCGGGCCACCCCCGGCCCGGTCCACTGGCCCGGACGGGGGGTGGCTGCCGCCCGACGTGCGGGCCAGGCCTCGGGGCAGGCTTCGGATGGGCACTGGCCGGCGGGACACCTCGAGTGCCGCGACCGGCATCGCCAGCAGGCGGGCGAGCTCGACCACCTCCCGCGTGGGACGGGTGGCCACCGCGGCGCCCAGCTCCGACCAGGTTCGCGCACCCACCTCGGAGGCATCCGAGCCGGTGCGGACGGCCGGGACGGTGGAGGAGGCCGGGTCGTCGAGGGCACCGAGGGCGCCTAGGAGGGCGACGACGGCGTCCTCGTCGTGGGGGCGGGCGAGGTTCACCGCGAGCCAGCCGTCCGCGGCGGGCAGCAGACGGCAACTGCCGCCGGCCGAGCTGGTTCCGCCCCGGGTCAGACCCAGCAGCGCCGCCCGACCCCCGAGCAGCACCGCGACATCGGGTCGCACCGTGCGGCCCAGCCGTGCCGACAGGGCGGTGAACAGGCGCGCGGCGGCCTCGGCCCGGCCGATCACCGGCCCGTCCGGGAGTGTCGGTGGCGCCTGCGGGGAGCCGGTGAGCCACATCAGTCCGCTGTCCGCCCAGGCCGACACCAACGCCCATGACGGCGAGACCACCGCCGCGGCCGGGGACGGGGCCGGTCCGGCTTCGACGGGAACGGGCAGGCCCTGCGCGGCCAGCGCGGCGCACAGCTCGTCCCACAGGAGCTGGTCCAGCGAGGTCGGCATGGGGGCGGCGCTCGTCAGTGCCTCTCGGCGGCGGGTTCCACCACGGGAGTCTCGCCGCACTGGACGACGACGAAACCGCCGCGGCCGGAGTACTCGATCTGCGCGAGTTCTCCGGATCGGCGCCCGACGAGGTTGCCGATCCGAAACGTCGAGACGACCCGGGTACGTACCCCGGCGGACCAGGCCACGGCGGCGTCGCGGTCGACGCACACCGGCTCGTCGGTGGGCAGTACCAGCGGTGAACCCACGCACAGCACCGCCACCCCGCCGGTGCCCGAGATCTCGGTGTTGAACAGGCCACCGGCGACCATGGCGCCGAGCCCGCCGGAGGTGGTCGTCGCCTTGTACCGCAGGCTCGACTCGAGGGCGAGCAGGTTGCGACCGTTGATGGTGAGGCTGTCCTGGTCGAGGGTGAGGATCGTGATGTGGTGGCCGGCGTCGGCGAACCAGACGGTGCCGCGGCCGGTCGCCTTCATCAGGTCCTGACCTTCGCCGGTGACGGCCCGCCGCAGGAATCCACCGACACCGCCGCCGTGGTAGGCGAACTCGACGCGGCCGCGGTAGGCGACCATCGAGCCCTGCTTGGCGTGGACCCGCCCGCCCTCGAGGCGGACCCGCAGCATCCGCTCGCCCGGTTCGAGGGCGAAGGGCGCGTCCGGTGCCGGACCCGGGCCGCCATGCCCCGAGGGAAGCATCAGACCAGCATGACAAGCATCGCGGCGGCCATCACCAGCCGGCTGGCCGCGGGCGTGATCGGCACCGCGGCGGGCAGGACCGGTCCCGCACTCAGCGGCCGGGCCCGCATCCACGCCCAGGCCCGGCGCGGCAGCGATCCGACGAGTGCGGAGGCCGCGGAGACGGCGAACACGACGATGAACCAGCCGGAGAGGTCACCGGCCATGCCGAACTCCGCCATCGGCCACTGCCCCGCCCGGGCCATGCACGCCATGGCCAACGACTCCACGACCAGCATCGAGCAGCACGACCAGCGGGCGGGTTCACAACACGCCGGCCCGGTCACCACCAGGGTGAGAAAGACCAGGGCGATCCCGGCGAACCCCAGTGCGAAGGCAGGGGAACGCCACCAGCCGGCTGGGCCGACGAACATGACGACCATGCCGGCGGCGACGATCGTGTGTCCGGTCTCCGCCGGGACGAACCGTGGACGCCCCCCGACCACGCGACCGGCGACCGGGCCGAGCAGACGAGCGGCGTGGTACAGCCCGACGATCCCGGCCAGCACCGCCGCGAGGACGGCGACGGAGGTGGGCAGCCCAGTGGCGGAACGCGTCAGATGGTCGTGGTTCACCGGCGTGTGGACGCGCGGCCCGACCACACGGTGCTACCCGCCATGCCAGTGGTACCCGCCATGTCAGTGGTACCCGCCATGCCAGTGCTACCCGCCATGCCAGTGGTACCCGCCATGTCAGTGCACGCCGAGGGCGAGTTCCGCGTCCACGAGCGTGGTGATCTGCCCGGAACGGGCCTCGTCGACGATGACCTGTAGCTGCTCGACGCTCATCTGGATCCGCTGACCGAAGTCATCGGTGATCACGATGCGGCGCTCGGGGGCGGCGTCGTGGTCCACGAACAGCTCGGGACAGCCGCAGCTGCACTTCCCGCAGAAAGTCAGGACATGACGCGCCTGCTCGGCAGCCGACATGGCAACTCCAGGGCTGGGGGATGACCGGATGGCGCAAGTTTAGAGTCCGTGGATGCCATCGTGGTGGTGATGCGTGTTTTCTCCCACGTTCGGCTCCAACCGCCTCGGATCGCCCACTGCTGCGTTCAGGTTCTCCTTGATGATCCGGGGGGCCACCCAGCGCAGCAGGTTCTGAGCCGAACCGGCCTTGTCGTTCGTGCCGGAACGGCGGCTACCACCGAACGGCTGGCGGCCGACGACCGCGCCGGTGGGCGCGTCGTTGACGGTGAGGTTGCCGGCGCAGAAGCGCAGGCTGTGCTGCGCCTGTGCCAGCGCCGCCCGGTCGGTGCCAAGGACCGCGCCGGTCAGCGCGTAGGCGCTGGTCCGGTCGACGAGGGCCAGGACGTCCGACCAGGCGTCGGGCCGGTCGTCGGGGTAGACGTACACGGACAGGACCGGGCCGAACAGCTCCTCGGTGAACCACTCCCGTCCCGGGTCCGTCCCGAGCAGCAGCGTCGGACGGACGAACCAGCCGACACTGTCGTCGCAGCGGGCGCCCGCCAGCACCGTCACGGTGGAGTCGCCGCGGGCGCGGGCGCAGGCGGCGGCGAGCCGCGCGTACGCCCGGGCGTCGATGACGGCGCCGGTGAAGTGGTCGAACCCGCCGATGTCACCGACCGTCAGAGCCTCGGTGGCGGCGGCGAGATCGGCGCCGAGACGGCGCCACAGGCTTGCCGGCAGGTAGGCCCGGGAAGCCGCCGAGCATTTCTGGCCGCTGTACTCGAACGCGCCGCGGACCAGTGCGTCACGCACGGTGGCGACGTCCGCGCTGGGATGGGCGACGACGAAGTCCTTGCCGCCGGTCTCCCCCACCAGCCGGGGATAGCCGCGGTAGCGCTCGAGGTTGCCGGCGACGCTCTGCCACAGCCGGCCGAACACCGCCGTGGAACCGGTGAAGTGCACGCCGGCGAGGTCGGGATCGGCGCACACCACCTCGGTGACCGGCCCGCCGGACCCTCCCACCAGGTTGATCACACCGGGCGGGAGGCCCGCGGCCTCCAGCAGGCGCATGAGCAGGTGGGCGGCGAACGCCTGCGTCGGCGCCGGCTTCCACACGACGGTGTTGCCCATCAGGGCCGGCGCGGTCGGCAGGTTGCCCGCGATCGAGGTGAAGTTGAACGGGGTGACCGCGTAGACGAAGCCCTCCAGCGGACGCAGATCGAGCCGGTTCCACTCCCCGGTGACGCTGTGTGGCTGCTCGGCGGCGAGTCGGGCGGCGAAGGCGACGTTGAAGCGCCAGAAGTCGATGAGTTCGCAGGCGGCGTCGATCTCGGCCTGGTGGTGGGTCTTGCCCTGGCCGAGCATCGTCGCCGCGTTGATGGTGTCCCGCCACGGGCCGGCCAGGGCCTGCGCCGCCCGTAGGAACACCGCGGCCCGGTCGGTGAGATCACAGTCGCGCCAGGCCGGTGCGGCGGCCTTCGCGGCGGCGACGGCCGCCGCCGCGTCGGCGTGGGTGCTTTCCCGCAGGGTGGCGAGCACCTGCCGGTGCTCGTGCGGGATGACGACATCCCGGCGCTCACCACCCCCGGGCCGGGGGCGGCCCGCGATCGTGTTCGTCAGCTCCAGTGGCGTGGCGCGCAACCGCTCCAGTTCCTGTCGCAACCGCGCCCGCGCCGCCGAGCCGGCCGGATACGAGCGGACGGGTTCGTTGCCGGACACCGGCACCGCCGGGACCATCCCGGCCGAGACGGGTCCGGCCAGGGCCGGCCCGGTCAGCGCCGGCCCGGTCGGGGCCGCTCCGGTGGACGTGCTCATCGGGCTGCTCGGTCACTCGCGGCGTGCAGGGCCAGCAGCAGGTTCGCCGGTTTCTCGACCACGCGGCGGGACAGGTACGGCACGCAGTCCGGCCCGTACGGCAGGTACACCCGCACGGTGGCGCCGGCCGCGGCCAGCCGACGCTGTTCGGCGGGACGCACCCCGAACAGCAGCTGGTACTCGTAGCTGGCCGCCGGGCGGTCCAGATGGCGCACCAGCCGTCCGGTCAGCTCGAGCAGCTCGGGATCGTGCGTGGCGATCATCGGATAGCCCGGGCCGGCCATCAGGATGCCCAGGCAGCGGGCGTAGGACGCGGACACCGCGCGGCGCCCCTGGTGGGCAAGCGAGGCGGGTTCGAGGTAGGCGCCCTTGCACAGCCGCACGCGGGAGCCGGCCCGGGCCAGGTCGCGGCAGTCGGCCTCGGTGCGGCGCAGCTGGGCCTGCACGACGGCGCCGACCGTCGGGAAGTCGCGGCGCAGCTGCACCAGGGTGGTCAGGGTCGCGTCGGTGGTGGTGTGGTCCTCCATGTCCAGGGTGATCGTCGCCCCCAGGGACTGGGCCCGTGCGGCGATGAGCGCGGCGTTCGCGGCGGACACTGCCTGCCCGTCGCGGGGCACCGCCTGGCCGAGCGCCGACAGCTTCACCGAGACGTCCAGGCCGGCGGCCACCCCGTGCTGGTCGGCGACCGCGAGCAGGCGCAGGTACGCCTCGACGGTGCCGTGGGCGTCCTGCGCGCCCAGCACCCCCTCGCCCAGCAGATCCACCGAGGCCCGCAGTCCCCCGCCGGCCAGTCGGACGACCGCGGCCACCGCGTCCTGCTCAGTGCCACCCGCCACGAACCGGTCGACCACGGCCGACGAGAGCGGGCCATGGGTCAGCGCGAGGCGCACCGGCGCGGTCCGCAGCAGGTGTGGGACCAGGGTTCTGAGCATGACCACCTGCCGTTCGACACCACGGGTACGAGCAGAGACCTCACGTAGCGTCACCCGATCGGAGCGGGCTGTCCATCCGACCGGCCGATCGGCGCCGCCTGGCTGATCAGCCAGCTCTGATGGTTCTCGTAGCTCGGACGGTGCTGGCGGTCGGACGGTGCTGGTGGTCGGACGGTGCTGGCGGGTCAGAGGCGTCGCAGGCTGGACAGGACCCGGCCCAGCAGATCCAGACCGGGCGCACCGTTGTTGAGGGTCAGCTGGGACACGTCCACCAGGCGCTCGGCCGCGGCGTCCGCGACGAGCACCCGCACCACGCCCACCGGCAGGCGCAACCCCGCCGCGATCTCGATCACTGACTGCGGACGTTCGCACATCGACACGATGGAGCGCTGTTCCAGCAGCAGCGCGGGCAGCCGGGCCAGACCGAACGACGTGGTCGTGACCATGGCCTCGAGGGCCAGCAGGCGTGAGGGCCGGGCCCGGCCACGGGTCGCCGCGTACGGCCGGACGAGTTCGCCCGACGGTTCCATCACGTCCCCGTTCACCCGGTCGTCCGCCCGCCGGCGGCGAGCGACGCCGCTCGCGCGATCATGTCTCACACGCTCTCGCGTGCATCGGTACGCCGAGCCGGCGTCAGCGCCTCCCGGGTACGCGCGACGAGCACCGTCATCTCGTACCCCACCAGGCCGATGTCACAGGTGTTGCTCGCGAGCACCGCCAGACACGAACCCTCCCCCACCGCCATCAGCAGCAGTGACCCCTGCACCATCTCGACGACCGTCTGGGTCACCTCACCGCCGTCGGCGAACTCCGCCGCGGCTGCGGTCAGGCTGAACAGGCCGGACGCGATCGAGCCGAGCTGCACGGCCCGTTCCCGCGGGAAACCGCCGCACACGGCGAGCAGATGCCCGTCGGAGGAGGCCAGGATCGCGTTGGCCACACCCGGCACGAAGTCGACGAAGTTGTTGATAAGCCAGTCAAGCGAGGGGTTCTCGGGATCCGGATGGGTCACGACCGTCCTCCAGGCAGCAATGGCGGGTGGGTGGTCACGGCGAGCCGGGGGGGAACACGACACCGCCGGTCTCGGCACCGGAGAAGTCGCCACCCGCAGCGGCGGGTCTGGCCGCGTCGGAGTCCTCGGCGCCGGCCTGCTGGCCGTCGCGGGCGTGCTGGACTCCCTCGTACAGGCGGCTCAACCGGCCGCGGATCCAGTCGGGTGCTGGCGCCTGCGGGGTCTGGGCCGAGGATGACGGCAGCTGTACTGTCCCGAAGAACGGGTTCTGCACCGGCCCGTCGCCGGGGCGCGCGGCGGGAACGGCGGAGGGCAGGTCGCCGGGAAACGGCTGCGCGCTGGGCGTGCGTCTGGGCAGACCGGACGACGTGACCCGCCGCGGCGCACCCGGACCGGGCTCAGCCGAGGGCCACCCCGACACGGAACCGGTGGACGCGGCCTGCCCGCCACCACCCGGCGACGTGCTGGCTGGCGTGCCAGGAACTGGTAGATCTGCGGCCCACCGGGGTTCGGGACCAGCGACATCATCGTCCCCGAAGGGTACCCCGCCACCGCCTGCCCCCACCGTCCGCTCAGCCGCAGCCGCGGCTGCGTCGTACGTCACACGGGTCGCGATGGCCACCTGCCCGGCCGGTTCGCCGTCCTGCTCGTCCCGGGTGAACCAGTCGAACGGCGCCGCCGAGAACGCGACCGGAATCGCCTCCTGCGCCGCGGTCCGAACCAGATCCGCCAGCCGGCCGGTCGCGGCCGAAGCCGCGGCCGGAGCCGAGGTGACAGCCGCCACCGGGGTCGCGGGACCGGCCGGAGCCGGGGCGGCGGCCGGGGTGCGCTCTGTCTCCTGTGCCTCGGTCTCCTGGAGTGCCTCGACGCGCCGCTGCCGCAACGCCGCCACCGCGTCGGCGATCGCCGGCAGTTCGGGTGCCGGCGGTGACGCCAGGGCCACGGGCGGCTCGGTACCGACGGGCGGCTCGGCGCCGGCGGGCACACCGGTGCGGACGGGCAGCGGCGTGCGAACGGGCAGATCGGGATGGCCCGTGGGCACGGCCCGGGTGGTGACCGGGTCCGCGGCCGGTGGTGCGACGAGGTCGACCGGCCGGGTGATCGTCTGATCGGCGTCCGGGTCCGGTCCCGCCGACATCCTCGGCAGCGGCAGGTCGGTGTAAGCCGGTTCGAGCCCGCCCGCCGTGATCTCGCGGGGGCTCGTCACGGGGGTCGGGGCTGGGGCCAGCAGTGCGGCGGGCAGCAGGGCCGTGGCCCGCACCCCACCGTCGTGCGAGTGGGCCAGCCGCACCTTGATGCCGTGGCGGTCGGCCAGGCGGGCGACGACGAACAGGCCCAGGCGCTGCGCGATGGAGAAGTCGAACAGCGGGGGCTGGGCGAGCCGCTGGTTGGCCAGCCCGAGCTCCCGATCGGACATGCCCAGACCGCTGTCGTCGATGGCCACCAGCACCGCGCCGTCGCCCAGCGTGGTGGCCGCGAGGTCCACCGGGAGGTACGGCGGGGAGAACTGGGCGGCGTTCTCGAGCAGTTCGGCCACCAGGTGCACGACGTGGTTCACCGCGTCGGCGGCCAGGCGCACGTCCGCCACCTCGACGATCTGCACCCGTTCGTACTGCTCGATCTCGCCGAGGGCGGCCTGGAGCACGTCGCCGAGGGGCACCGGACCCGACCGGCGCCGGCCAGGCCCCGTGCCGGCGAGCACCAGCAGGTTCTCGCTGTTACGCCGCATCCGTGTCGCCAGATGGTCCAGGCGGAACAGGTTCTCCAACTGGGCCGGGTTCTCCTCGGCGGCTTCCAGCCGGTCGATCAGCGCGATCTGGCGTTCGATCAGACTCTGACTACGCCGGGAAAGACTCAGGAACAGAGTGTTCACATTGCGTCGCAGTCCGGCCTGTTCCGTTGCCAGCCGCACCGCCTCACGCTGGAGATGGTCGACCGTGCGGGCGACCTCACCGATCTCGTCGCGTGAATCGATGCCGATCGGTCGGATCACCGTCTCGACATGTTCGGAGTCGGAACTGCGTAGTTCCTCGATGAGTGCCGGCAACCGCACCTGCGCGGCCTCGAGCGCGCCGGTACGCAGGCGGCGAAGCGGGACCGTCATCGTCCGTGCGATCGCCAGTGTCCAGATGACCGCGCCGATGGTGATGACCAGAATGAAGGCGCCGATCAGTCCGGTGCGTTCCCAGGCCTGCGAGCGCAGATCCTCCGCGGAGCCGGTGACGTTGTCCAGCAACGTGGACTCGACCGTGCGCAGAAGTTCGATGTAGGTGGTGCTGGCCGCGAACCACTGCTCCGGGTCGATATCCAGATCGCTCAGTCGCTGCCGTTGGACCGCGCGTTGTGCGATGCGCCTGACCGTCAGCACCGCCTGCCCATTGACCACCTGGTCGAAGCGGGCCCGGTCGCTGACCCGGGCGGTGGCGCGGAAGGCGTCCTGCGCGGCCTGTTCCTGCGCGAGCAGACCGGAGAACCGATCGGAGTCACCGAAGGCAAAGCGATGTGCGAACGCGGTGGCGAACAGCTGACCACGAATCTGGGATTCGGTCTCCTTCAGCGTGGTCAGGCTGTTCAGGACGGCGACCGAGTACTGCAGGTCGACGTCGTCACGACCCTGCCCGATCCGCGCGTCGAGCGCGACCAGTGCGGCGATCGTGCCCGAGTACTGGTTGAAGATCGCATCCGTGGGCAGCCCGCCGGCCCGCACGGAGCGGCGTAGCGCCGCCAGTCCGTCCAGCCGGCTCTGCAGTCCGTCCACCAGACGGTCGCCGGACTCACCGAGATCGTCCCGGGAGGAGCGCAGCGATCCGCGCAGCGAGCCGACCGCGGTGTCCACGACGCGCTGCTCGCCATCGAGGCGGGTGGTCAGGGACGTCGCCGGGTCGGCCCCTCGCCCGGCACTGATGAACCCGACCGCGAGGTCGCGCTCGATCTGCAGTTCGTGGACGGTGGCGACCACCTGCCGTCCCAGCTTCGCCGCGGTCACTCCGCGTCCATAGCTGGCCGCGCTGGACAGCCAGGTGGCGGCGGAGAGCAACGCCAGGGCGAGGAAGGCCGCCGTGGGCACGGCGAGCGCGGCGAACAGCTTGCCGTGGACGGGCAGGTCACGCAGCGCGAACCGGCGGCGTGAGCCTCGCCCCACCCTGACCTCGCGATGGGTGTGCCGCCCGGTACGCAGCGGGCCGGTCGCCGCGGGCGCCTCGGTGGGCGGGTCCGCCGAGGCGCCCGCGGCGCTGGCGGCCACGGGCTCGCCGACGGCGTCGGCCAGGCGGACGGCCCGGCCCGCCGGGACGGCCGCGCCCACCGGCGTCGGCGCGGCGCGGCGCACGGAAGCCTCGGCACCGTCGGTGGATTCCCGCACGACCGGCGGGCGGCCGAGCTCGCGGGAGGCATCCACCCGCGTGTCCGTTCCCGCTTGCGCTGTTCCCGGCTCGCTCACGTGCCCCGTTCCTCTTCGCCTCTCGTACGTCGCCCCCTGCCGACACCCGACCGGCAAGGGTCCTCCGCCTGGAACCGGCCGTGACGTTGCGCACTGCGACTTCCCGGCCGAAAGGCTATTTGCGTGTACGCCGCCGCCCGCACCGGGGGCACTTGACGAACCACGTTTCAATCGTCTGTGTCGGACCCGAGCCCCCTGCCGGTAGCCCCGCCGAAACCACTAGTGTCGTCGCACGTCACTGTAGCTTTGGCCAGCGTGGACCAGGGGACGGGGAGCGTGATGATCCACGGTTTTCGAAGAGCATGCGTACCAGTAGTTGCGCTGCTCTGTGGTGCCCTGATCGCGTCCTGTAGTGGTGACGGAGATGCGGAACAGTCGAATGTCTCGGGAGAGGTGAAGATCGGCCTGATCGCCCCACTGACGGGCAACGATCCAGCCACGGGTCGCGATGCGCAACGCGGAGCGGAGCTGGCCACCCGGCTCATCAACACGGGGACGGCCGGGTTCACGTACGCGGACGGACGAATCTGGGGGCCGACCGGACGAGCCCGCCTCTCCATTGTGACGTTGGACACCAAGAACGATCGTCAGCGTGCGGCCGACGAAACATCGACGCTCGTCGGCGACAAGCAGGTGGTGGGCATCGTCGGCGCCTTTGACGCCGACTCCACGCTCGACGCGAGTCAGCGAGCCGAACGCCTGCAAACCCCCTTCGTCAGCGGCGACGCCCCGCTGACGGCGCTCACCGAACGCGGACTGAACTGGTTCTTCCGTACTGCTCCTGATGCCGCGGACTTCGGCGGCGGCTTCCTGTCGTTGCTGCGCAACGCCGAGCAGGTGGGCCAGGAGCGCCGCCGGATCGCGCTGTTGTACAGCAACGACGCGACCGGCAACGACCTTCGTTCGACGGTGACCGAGTTCGCCGAGGAGGCCGGCTACCCGCTGGTGGCCAGCGTGTCCTACGAGCCGGGGGATCCGAACCCGGTGGGTGCGGTCACCGCGGTCCGCGACGCCGCGCCCGACATCGTCCTCGCGACAGTGGACGGCGACCACGGCGAACATCTCGCGCAGGCGTTCAGCACCGTCGGCTATGTACCCCCCGCGCTCGTCGGGTACGGGCCGGCCGCGCAGACGGCACGGCTCGCCGCGCTGCCGGGCTTCGCCGACCGGGTCAGCCGCCAGGCCTCCTGGTCGCTTCCGATCGCGCGGGCCAACCCGCTGGCCGCGGCGGTCGCCGAGCGCTACCAGCGTGACTTCGACACCGCGATGTCCGCCGAGGCCGCCAACGCCTTCACCGCGGTCACCGTCCTCGCCCAGGCGATCAACGACGCCGGCAGCACCGACCACGAGCTGGTGCGGTCCGCGCTCGTCGCGGTCGACCTGCCGGGAAACCAGACGATCATGCCGTGGAACGGTGTGCGTTTCGACGGCACCCATCAGAACACGCTGGCGTCCACGGTCATCGAGCAGAACACCGACGGCTCGTTCGCACCGGTCTACCCCCGCGATCTGGCCACGGCCACGGTGCGCTGGCCAGCCCCCGGCACCGCCGGTACGACCAGCCCGACCGACGCGGCCGGGACCACCGGTGCCACGGCGGCGGCCCGGTGACGGTGACGGTGACGACCGAGGCGTCCACCCTGGTCTGCTTCGAGCAGGCGGCCAAGCGCTATCCCGATGGCACCCGGGCGTTGGAACCCGTCGATCTCACGGTGCGCGACGGCGAGTTCGTCGGCGTGGTCGGCGCGTCGGGCTGCGGCAAGAGCACGCTGCTGCGGCTGGCCTCGGGCCTGACCGCGCCGTCCGCCGGGACGGTGCGCACCACCGCCGACCGCACCGGCTACGTCTTCCAGGATCCGACCCTGCTGCCCTGGCGCAGCGTGCGCCGCAACGTGGAGATGCTGGCCCAGCTCACCGGTCTGCCCAAGGCCGAGTACCTGCCCCGGGCCAGCGATCTGATCGATCTGGTGGGCCTGCGCGGATTCGAACGGCACCGGCCGCGATCGCTGTCGGGTGGGATGCGGATGCGGGTGTCGCTGGCCCGCTCGCTCACCCTGTCGCCGGACCTGTTCCTGCTGGACGAGCCGTTCGGCGCCCTCGACGAGATCTCCCGGGAACGGCTCGGTGACGAGCTGCTGGCGTTGTTCGCCCAGCGCCGGTTCCGCGCAGCGATCTTCGTGACGCACTCGGTGGCCGAGGCCGTGTACCTGTCGACCCGGATTCTGGTGATGTCGCCGCGTCCGGGTCGGGTGGTCGCCGAGTTCGCGGTGCCGTTCGGCCCATCGCGCTCGGCCGACCTGCGGTTCGACCCGGTGTTCACGCAGCTGGTGGCCACGGTGTCGCGGCGGCTGCGCGAGGGCGGAGACCAGGTGTGAGCACCTCCGGGTTCGTCCAGCGGGCCGGCCGGGTCGCCGCGGTGATGCGGACCGGGCGGGCCCGGGCCACCTGGCGTGACCGGCTGGCGCCGCTGGTCCTGTTCGCGATCATCCTGGGCGTCTGGTACTTCGTGAGCCTGGTCCTGCTCGACCGGGACCGCCGGTTCCTGCTGCCAAGCCCCGACTCGGTGGTCCGGGTGGCCTTCCTCGACCGCGACAACCTGACGCAGCTGCTGCGCGGGCTGTGGCTGTCGACGTCGGTGGCGCTGATCGGGCTCGGCATCTCGATCGTGCTCGGGATGAGCATCGCCATCGCCATGAGCCAGGCCCGCTGGGTGGAGAAGTCGGTCTACCCCTACGCGGTCATCCTGCAGACGATCCCCACGCTGGCGCTGGTGCCGCTGATCGGATTCTGGTTCGACTACGGGTTCTCCAGCCGGGTCGTCGTGTGCGTCCTCATCGCCCTGTTCCCGGTGATCAGCAGTACCTTCTTCGGCCTGCAGTCGGTGGATCAGGACATGCTCGACCTGTTCCGGCTGCACCGGATCTCCCGCTGGCGGCGACTGGTCTCGCTGCAGCTGCCCGCCGCGATGCCGGCGACCTTCGCCGGGTTCCAGGTCTCAGCCGGACTGTCGGTGGTCGGCGCCGTCGTCGGCGACTTCTTCTTCAAACAGGGCAATCCCGGCATCGGCGTGCTGATCGATCTCTACCGGGCCCGACTGCTGTCCCAGCAGCTGTTCGGTGCGGTCATTCTCGCGTCCCTGCTGGGGCTGGTCGTGTTCGTGTTCTTCGGCTGGCTGAGCCGGCTGGTCACCGGCCGCTGGTACGGCGCCGAGACCCCCTGACTCCGCGGCGGCCGCGGCGATCCCGCCACCTCGCCCTGGTGGCGGGCCGGTCGTGAGCGGAAACGTGTCACCCCGAGGGTTCCCCGAGAACCCTCCAGAACTAGGAGCGAAATGGGACGACTGAAGCGGGGTGGCATTGTCGCCGCCACCGCGGCGCTGGCTCTCACCGTGGCGTCATGCAGCGGGAACACCGCGGGCAGCGACTCCTCCTCATCGGGGGCGTCCACCGCCCCGGCCGCCGTGTCCGGCAGCGCGCTTGACCTGCGCGGCGACTGCCCGGCCACGGTCGTGGTGCAGACCGACTGGTTCGCGGAGTCCGAGTACGGCTACCTCTACAACCTGCTCGGGCCGGACCGTAAGATCGACACCGCCAAGAAGCGCATCACCGGATCGCTGGTCTCCGGCGGCAAGGACACCGGCGTCGACCTCGAGGTCCGCTTCGGCGGGCCGGCGATCGGCTTCGAGCAGGTCAGCGCGCACATGTACGTCGACAAGGCGATCACCCTGGGCGTCGTGTCGACCGACGAGTCGATCCAGAACTCGACCTCCCAGCCCACCAAGGCGGTGTTCGCGCCGTTCGACGTGAGCCCCATGATGATCATGTGGGACAAGAAGGTCTACCCGAACTTCACCACCCTGGTGGACATCGGGCAGTCGGACACCAAGGTCCTCTACTACGAGACCGACTCGTACATGCAGTACCTGCTCGGCGCCGGCATCCTGCGCCAGGGCCAGGTGGACGGCGGCTACGACGGTTCGCCGTCGCGGTGGGTCACCGCCGACGGCAAGGTCGCCGAGGCCGGCTTCGCCACCTCCGAGCCCTACATCTACCAGCACGAACTCGGTGACGGGCACAGCTACGACGTCAACCTGCAGCTCATCAACGACACCGGCTACCCGGTGTACGGCCAGGCGCTGGCCATCCGCAGCGGGGACGAGAGCAAGCTCGCCCCCTGCCTGCGCAAGCTCGTGCCGATCGTCCAGACCTCGCAGGTCGACTTCATGGCCAACCCCGCCACGGCCAACAACCTGATCATCGACGCGGTCAAGGCCGACAAGGCCTCCGTCTGGAGCTACTCCCCTGGTCTTGCCGCCTACGCCGTCCAGGCGATGAAGGACCGCAGCCTGGTCTCCAACGGCTCGAACACCACCATCGGCGACATGGACCAGGCCCGGGTGGCCCGCATGCTGCAGATCCTCACGCCGATCTACGCCGGGCAGAAGAAGCCGGTCAGGAGCGGCCTGACCCCCGCCAACCTGTTCACCAACACCTACCTGAACACGAGCATTGGACTGAAGTGACTGACTCCGCCACCGTCGCCGGTTCCCCCACGACCTCGGGCACGGGATTCGTGCTGCGGGCACGTCATGTGCTGACGATGGGTGCGCCGGGCCATGTGCGGGACGGGGCGGTCGCGGTCGTCGACGGGCGGATCGCCGCTGTCGGTGACCACGACGACGTCCGGGCCCGCTTCGCGGACCTGCCGGTTCTCGGCGACGGTGGCGGCATCCTCATCCCCGGTCTCGTCAGCTGCCACGGGCACTTCTCCGAGGGGCTGGTGACCGGCATCGGCGAGACACACACCCTGTGGGAGTGGTTCGTCCACGTCGTCGAGCCCATCGAGGACGCCCTCACCCGTGAGATGGCGTACGTGGGCACCCTGCTCAAGGCCACCGAACTGGCCCTGTCCGGGGTGACCACCGCCGCCGACATGTTCTGCTCGGCGCCCGGGGCGACCCCGATCACCCCCGGTGTCGTCACCGCCCTGGACGAGGTCGGCCTGCGTGGTGACGTCTCGTTCGGGCCGTCCGACCTGCCACATGATCGCCCCCTCAGGCACATCCTCGCCGAGCACGAGGCGTTGGCGCAGGCCGCCGCCGGCTCCCGGCGCACCCGCTTCCGGGTCGGGCTCGCGACCGTCCCGGCCAGCAGCGACGCCCTGCTCGACGCGACCCGCTCCCTGCTCGCCGAGGTCCCCCGCCTGCACGTCCACCTGCACGAGGTGCGCGAGGAGGTCACCGCGTCGCGGACCAGTCGTCGGGCGAGTTCCATCGAGTTCGCGGCCGACCTCGGCCTGCTCGACGCACAGACCGTCGCCGCCCACTGCGTCTGGCTCTCCGACGCTGACATCGCCCTGCTGCGCCGGCACGACGTCGCCGTCGCCCACTGCCCGGTGTCCAACATGATCCTGGCCAGTGGCGTCTGCCAGGTGCCCCGGTTGCTACGCGAGCGGGTCCCGGTCGGCCTTGGCGTCGACGGCGCGGCCAGTAACGACTCGCAGAACATGCTCGAGACCATCAAGGCCGCGGCACTGCTGCAGAAGGTGCACCACCAGCAGGCCGACATCATTTCCGCACCCGCCGTCCTGCGGATGGCGACCCTCGGCGGCGCCCAGGCCCTGGGCCTGGCCGACACCGTCGGCAGCCTCGAGGTCGGCAAGGCCGCCGACCTCGTCCTGCTCGCCGAGGCGAGCCCGTCCATGGCCTTCGTGCACGACCCCTACCAGGCCGTCGTGTACTGCGCCGGACCCCGCGACATCGCCGGGGTGTGGGTGGACGGCGAACGGATCGTGGCCGACGCCCGCATCCTCACCACCGACATCGCGGCGGTACTGCCCCGGGCCCGCGCCCTGGCCAGCGACCTGGCCACCCGCGCCGGCCTGCACTCCGAACTCGCCGGCGTCCCCAGCTCCGACCACTAGACCCGGTACCGCCCCGACGGAGCACCCCTGGCCATCCGCGGCCACGAACAGGGACCGAGGCGCCACGGTCCGCGGGGGACGGCCCGGGCGGGCCTTCCGGATCAGAGGGCTGGCGCGGTCAGGGGCGATCCGTGGTCGCTGGGCACGGTGGTGGCGAGGATGGCCGACGGTCCACACGAGGCGACCCGACCCGTTCCACCTTCCACCGGCGCACCGAACGGATCGGCAGGTCGGTGAATGTTGCGGCGATGTGACACGCGGGCTTCGAGCGGCCACCCTGAACGCAGACAAACGCGACTGGCGCTGCTAGCGTCGAAACCGTGAGGTCACAGGCGCGACGTCCGCACCGGTGGCCGGTCGGCCCACGATGTTGCCCGGGTTGTCCGGTCGCCCACGCGGCCACGACGGAGCAGCGCCGCCGAGACCACCACGCACCGCATCACACCGCCTACTGAACAGCGGCGATCACCAGGAGCGCCCCAGCCGGTCCACGATCGACCAACGCGGGTTGCCCGAGAGATCGGCACGCACGCGCCGAACGACATGGAAGGCCGCCACCTCTCCACCGTCAGCACCTGCGCCGTCCGGCATCCGTCGCGCGGCATCTGTCGTGCGACATCGACCATGCGGCATGCGGCATGCGGCATCCGTCGTCCGGCATCCGTCGTGCGACACCTGCCAGGTCGATATCGGCGGTCCGATATCGACGGTCCGACATCCGTCATGTGGCGTTCGTCGTGTGGCGTTCGTCGTGCGGGACCCGGCAGGTGGCATCGGCGGTCCGACGGCAGGCGCTCGCGAGGCGCTCGCCTTCGGGGGCGGTCGAGGTGGGCGGGGTGGCGGCGCGTCGCAGCACCAGATTCCTGCCAGATTCCTGCCACGGGGCAGGAGTTCGCCGATTGACGACACGGGGAGAGTCACCAGATGAGCTCCGACGGCTGGTCGTTCGAGACCCAGCAGATCCACGCGGGCGCACAGCCCGATCCGACCACCGGCGCCCGAGCGGTGCCGATCTACCAGACGACGAGCTACGTCTTTCGCGACACCGAGCACGCGGCCGCCCTGTTCGCCCTGGGCGAGCCGGGCAACATCTACACCCGGATCATGAACCCGACCCAGGACGTGTTCGAGCAGCGCGTCGCCGCGCTCGAGGGTGGCGTCGGCGCGCTCGCGACCGCGTCCGGTCAGGCCGCGCAGACGCTGGCCATCCTGAACCTGGCGGAGGTGGGGGATCACGTCGTCTCGTCCTCGAGCCTGTACGGCGGAACGTACAACCTGTTCCACTACACGCTGCCCAAGCTGGGCATCGAGGTCAGTTTCGTCGACGATCCCGATGATCTGGGCGCGTGGCGCGACGCCGTCCGGCCGAACACGAAGGCGTTCTACGGCGAGACGATCGGCAATCCGCGCGGCGACGTGCTCGACACCGCCGGCATCGCCGAGGTCGCCCACACCCATGGCGTCCCGCTGCTGGTCGACAACACGCTGGCGACGCCGTACCTGTACCGGCCGTTGGAACACGGCGCGGACATCGTCGTGCATTCGGCGACGAAGTTCATCGGCGGGCACGGCACCGCGATCGGCGGTGTGATCGTCGACGGCGGACGGTTCGACTACGCCGCATCCGGACGCTTCGCGAACTTCACCACCCCGGATCCGAGCTACCACGGCCTGGTCTACTGGGACGCGCTCGGCCACGGTTCGTACATCGCGAAGGCCCGGGTGCAGCTGCTGCGCGACATCGGCGCCGCGATCTCACCGTTCAACGCGTTCCTGCTGCTCCAGGGCCTGGAGACGCTGTCGTTGCGGATCGAGCGGCACACCGCGAACGCCCAGCGGGTCGCCGAGTGGCTCGAGGCCCGCGACGAGGTCACCTGGGTCGCCTATCCCGGTCTGCCCTCGTCCCGGTGGTACGACCGGGCACGGCAGGTGCTGCCGCGTGGTGCGGGGGCGGTCCTGTCGTTCGGCATCGCCGGCGGCGCGGCCGCGGGACGGCGCTTCGTCGACGGCGTCGAGCTGTTCAGCCATCTGGCCAACGTCGGTGACGTCCGCTCCCTGATCATCCACCCGGCGACGACGACCCACTCGCAGCTCACCGAGTCCGAGCAGGCCGCCACCGGCGTGACCGGCGACCTGATCCGCCTGTCGGTGGGCATCGAGAACATCGACGACATCCTCGCCGATCTCGATGCCGGATTCCGTGCCGCCAAGCCCTGACCCGGACGCCCGCGCCGCCCCGGCCCCCATCGCCGGGGCGGCCCCGACCTGGCCCCTCCCACCCAGCGCACCCTCCATCGCAGCGCCGGACAACGCGGTCTTCGGGGGGTGGCGGGAGGGTGTCGATCCGGTCGGGGAGCGCCGTTTCGCCCGGTTGGGACAGCCGTTGCGGTTGGAGCGCGGTGGGGACGTGGCCCGGGTCCGGATCGCCTACGAGACCTGGGGCCGGCTGGACGCGACGGCGAGCAACGCCGTGCTCGTCCTGCACGCGCTGACCGGCGACAGCCACGCCGCGGGCCCGGCCGGACCCGGCCATCCAGGTCCCGGCTGGTGGGACGGGTTGATCGGACCCGGACGAGCGCTGGACACCGGGCGCCTGTTCGTCGTCGCACCCAACGTGCTCGGCGGCTGCCAGGGCAGCACCGGACCGGCCAGTCCCGCACCGGACGGGCGTCCCTACGGCTCACGCTGGCCCGAGGTGACGATCCGCGATCAGGTCGACGCCGAGGCCGCGCTCGCCGACGCCCTGGGCATCCGACGCTGGTCCGCGGTCGTCGGCGGCTCCATGGGCGGGATGCGCGCGCTCGAATGGGCCGTTCGCCACCCCGGGCGCGTCGCCCGCGCGGTCGTGGTGGCCTGCGGCGCGGTGGCGACCGCCGAACAGATCGGCCTGTACGCGGTCCAGCTCCAGGCGATCACCGGCGACCCCGGCTGGCACGGCGGCGACTACCACCTCTCCCCCACCACACCCCTCCCACCGGACGGGCAGTGGCCGGCGGGCTGGCAGGGGCCGGCGGACGGGCGGGGGCCGCGGGGCGGGCTTGGCCTGGCCCGGCGGATGGCCCAGGTCAGCTACCGCAGCGAGGCGGAGCTCGAGGCCCGGTTCGGCGCCCGCGTCCGACCGGACGGCGCCTTCGAGGTCGCCTCCTACCTGGATCACCATGCCGACCGACTGATCCGCCGCTTCGACGCGGGCAGCTACGTCACCCTCACCCGGGCGATGATGACCCAGGACGTCGGACGTGGACGTGGCGGGCACGCCAGCGCACTGGCCACCTGCCCCGTGCCGTTCACGATCGCCGGCGTCGACTCGGACCGGCTGTACCCGATCCGGCTGCAACAGGAACTCGCCGACCTGACGGGTGTCCCGCTACGCCGCATCCACTCCCGCCACGGACACGACGGCTTCCTCCTCGAGATCGACCAGGTCGCCACGATCATCCGCGACGCCCTGCGAATCCCCTGACGGCGGACGCGTCGCGCATCTGACAGATGCCCCTTACGCCACAGTCGCCGGCTACGCTGCCATGCTCAGCACCATGACGACCATGTCCGGCGAGTGGACGCGGCCGGTGCTGACAGGACGACACGTCCGACTTGAACCGCTACGCACCGAGCACAGCGGCGATCTGCTGCGCGCCGCGTCCACGGACCGCCGTTCGTTCTCCCTCACCTGGGTACCCGACTCCGACGCCGCGATGCGCCACTACGTGTCGACCGCCCTGGCCGACCGCGCGCTGGGCCTCGCCGTCCCCCTGATCATCCGCCGGATCCCCCCCGGCCCGGCTGGCCCGGCCGGCCCGTCCAGCGCGGACGGCGACTCCGGCGCCACGATCGTCGGCAGCACACGGTTTCTCGACCTGGGATTCTGGCGGCCGACGGCCGAGGGCGCGCTGGGCAGCACGCCCGTGGAGCCGGCGGACACCCCGGCGGCGTCCGCGGCGGAGTCCGAACTGCCCTCGGTGGCCGAGATCGGCTATACCTGGCTGTGCGCCGCGGCCCAGCGCACAGCGATCAACACCGAGGCGAAGCTGCTGCTGTTCGAGCACGCGTTCACCGTCTGGTCGGCGCTGCGCGTATGTCTGAAGACAGATGTGCGCAACACCCGGTCACGTGCCGCCATCGAACGGGTCGGCGGGCGTTTCGAGGGTGTGCGGCGCGCGCACATGCCTGCCTCCGACGGCACCATTCGCGACACCGCCTACTACTCGATCACCGCCGCGGAATGGCCCTCGGTGCGCGCGAACCTGGTCGCCCGACTCGCTCGTCCCTAGGACGCGGGAGCCGCGAGCGGGCGCGGCGCCGCGCG